>NZ_QGTV01000026.1:0-65058 GCF_003182335.1 Chryseobacterium sp. AG844
TAAACGTTTATCGGCTAATTCCCTGAAATTTCTTGTCATAATACTAAATAACAATAAATGTATAAAACTAGGAATAATTGTGTCCACACGATAGTTCATGAAGGGGGTGGAGATCGTTCATGAAGTCCCTCCAGAAGCTTGGTGAAGGGGCTAGAGGGACTTCCGAAGGGTCTATGGGTACTTCTGAGCAATATTTATAGTGACTTTTAAGAAAATTTACGCTTTCCCGTAAGCAGAAGCTGGAGATTTTTATTATTATTGCTACTTCTAATGAAGAAGTTGTTCTTTCGCAAAGAAGACAGCCAAACTAAACACCCAGGAAAACCAAATGTCAGTAATAGAAACAGCAACAAGCTATTTTGAACAGCTTATACAATCCGATGAATTTTACTTTCAAAAAGGAAAAGATGCATTAAAAAAATGGATGGATCTTTATTTATCCGATGAAGGACAGATAAAACTGCAACATCTTTTAGAGGACTATAGTACCTTTGCTGAAATTAAGGAGGGACATCAATTCTTTTCGATAAAGCAAATTCTCTTTAGCATTATTTCTTATTGTGATGTTCATGCTCGTGGCAAAGCTTTTTATAATCAGTATGATGATAAAAGAGTATTGGCAAAAGCAGGCGTAAGAATGAAACCATGGGTCATCAATACTTTTAATTACAAGTATCACAAAGATGATGTAAATATCACTGTGAAAAATGCCTTAGATATGCTGGCCATGCCAGAAAACAATATCAATTCTATAGCATTAAGCCATAGAGAACTTATCTCTAACCATTATCTGAATCATTCTTATAACCCGGACACTTTTGTTTCTGAATTGAAAGAAAAATTCTCAGATCTTGACAGAACCAAGAATCCGGAAAATCAAACATTATTAATAGCAGCTCATATCTATAACGAGAAAAAAGAATGGGATAGAAAACAACTGGATTTTAAAACGTTTATTACCAACCTAAAAGAATATGCTGAGAAAAACCAACTTGAGTATGGTTTTGGAGATCTTAAGGGGAATAATATATGGATCTTTGATAAAGAACAGTATTTTAATCATAAAAGAGCTCATTATGAAGTGATCATAAAAAAGGGAAGTATTTCCGTTGACCTGCATTTTGAAGACGGTCATCAGAACGCCGAAAAATTGAGAGCTCTGTTGGGTGAACTTCCTACTGATACTCTGGAGTGGAAAAAGTGGCACTTCGGAAACTCGGTTTCTCATATTAAGAAATTTACACTCTCCGATGAAGACCTTGTAGAAAAGGTAGTAGAATGCTTAGATGAGCTTTATGATGCCACCTCAGAAAAACTAATTGATGTTATAAAAAATATGAATTCAGAACTTACAATGAATACTGTAATCAATCATCCGCTTAATCAGATCTTATACGGTCCTCCTGGCACTGGTAAGACCTACAATACCATCAACAAAGCCATTCAGATCGCTAACCCTGATTTTGTTCTGTCTGATCATACCCGAAAGCAAATCAAGGACGAATATAAAAAGCTGGCAGATGAAGGAAGAATTGTGTTTACCACCTTCCATCAGAGCATGAGCTACGAAGATTTTATTGAAGGCATTAAACCTAAAATTGATGAAGATGAGAACGGAAATAAAAAAGTAATCTACGAGGTTGAAAGTGGAATTTTCAAAAGAATTGCTGATAAAGCCAGAAAACCAAGATTAAAAAGTGAAAATTCAATAACACCATATACCTTTGATGATGCCTGGAGTGATCTTGTTCAGGATGCAAACAGACATCTGGAAGATGGAAATCCGCTTGTACTAACTATACAAACTCCGAATCTGGGATTGAAAATAGTGGATATTTCTGATAAAGGAAATCTAAATCTCAAGCCTATTTATTCTGAAGATTCAAAAATTTATACGATATCTTATTCCAGAGCTGAGAAATTGCAGCAGGCATTTCCTGATCTGTCCGTAATTAAAAATGTGAATACTGAATTCAGAGAAGTGATCGGTGGTTCCAATTCTACAGCGTATTGGTCTGTTTTAAATTATATCAATAATAAAATAAAAGAAAAATCTATTACCGAAGTAAAAGAAGAAACTCTTCCTCCCCTTCCTCATGTATTGATCATTGATGAAATCAACCGTGGAAATGTGTCTCAAATCTTTGGAGAGCTCATTACACTTATCGAAGAGGATAAACGTATCGGCAATAATGAAGCTCTGGAGATCACCCTTCCATACAGTAAAGATAAATTCGGAGTTCCTTCCAACCTGTATATTATCGGAACCATGAATACAGCAGACAGAAGTGTGGAAGCTTTGGACACAGCGTTGAGAAGACGATTTTCATTTGAAGAAATGCCTCCTAAACCTGAGCTTCTGAACCCATCTGCAATGATAGAAAATCTATTATGGGAATATAAAAGCTATGAATGGACCGACAAAGAATATCTGGCTGAAGAGAATAAATTATTTTCTGTTTTAGGTGTTTCTGAAGACTTCAAAAAAGAAAAAGAAGGTATCTGGGAACAGATGAAAGAAGATAAAAAAAATAATATCGTCAGAGAATCCGGATATTTTCAAAGGTTTGATTTTGAAAGAATAGATTTTGAAAAATTATTGACCATCATAAACAACCGTATAGAAAAACTGATTGATAAAGATCACGCCATTGGACATGCTTATTTTATAGGAAAAGACAATACAACCATCAGAGATTCTTTTTATAAAAATATCATTCCTCTACTACAGGAGTATTTCTTTGGTGATTACGGCAAAATAGGATTGGTACTGGGCAAAGGATTTGTGAAAAAGAAAGTTACCGAATCATCTGTTTTTGCAGCATTTGATGACTATGAAAGTGAGTATTCAGAAAGAGAATCGTATGAAATCATAGATTACAGAAAACCAGATCATCATTATAAAATTGGAGATACCGACATGGATTTCTCTAAAGCTCTTCTATTATTAATGAATCAGTCTGTTTAATGAAACCAATAGAATCCATTGTTGTTTTTGAGCATGAAAAGCTCTACTTTACTGATGAACATAAAAAACTAAAACTGGACCAGGCTTTAGAGAATTATTATGGAGATGGAACTCCTTTTTTTAGCCTTATAAAAAACGGTGTAAAGTTTAATCAACATGTAGGAGTCATAAAGATTGCCCAAACAACCATTGAAATTCTTCCGAAAGCAGATCATAACGGCAAAGATGAATGGAGACAGCTATTGCACGATATGATAAGAACGGTATGGGGATTTGAAGTAAAGGTCTCCAGCAGTGCTTCGTTAAAGCTGAAAAAAAACTCTATTCTGAATCTTTATTATGAACTGTATGTAAAAGAAATAGAATATCTGCTTCACCGTGGGCTTATCAAAAGGTATAACAGGAAAGAGGGAAATCTGCATGCTTTAAAGGGGGCTCTGCACTTTTCAAAACATATATCTCAGAATCTGGTTCACCACGAAAGATTTTATGTAAAGTATTCTCATTATGATGTCAATCATGAAATACACCGCATTCTCTACAAAGCTCTGAAGCTTATTGAACAGACTAACAGTAAATCGGATCTGAGCAGCAGAATTGGTACGCTACTGTTGAATTTCCCCGAAATGAGTGATGTCAAAGTAACAGATTCAACATTTGAGAAAATCAACTTTGACCGTAAAAATCAACATTATGAAAAAGCTCTGCAGATTGCAAAGCTGCTATTACTGAACTATCATCCTGATGTTTCAAGAGGGAAAAATAATGTACTTGCCTTAATGTTTGATATGAACCGTCTTTGGGAGCAGTTTGTATATGTTGTTTTAAAGAAAAATATACAGCATATTGATATCAAAGTAAGAGCCCAGCAATCCAAAGAATTCTGGAGATCAGAAAACGGAGCCAGCAGAATGAAACCTGATATTGTTCTGGAAGCTAATGGAAACAGAATTGTTCTGGATACAAAATGGAAAAACTTAAACGGAAATTATCTTCCGTCAACCGAAGATCTAAGGCAGATGTATGCTTATCACCGATATTTTAAAGCAACAAAAACAGCTCTGATATATCCGGGAGAAGAAAGTAAACTGATTAAAGGGGATTATTCGGCTATAGAACATGATGAGGTCACCGATACACTGACTTGCGGAGTTGCTTTCATTTCGACACATCAAAATATTAAGCAATGGAAAGAGAATATTGTATCATTTGTGAAAGACAATTTTCTCGCTTCACACAAAACTTATTAAGGTAAATTTCGATTATTATAAAAGTTTAGATTCCTGCGGAATGACTAGGTGAGTGTTTCTGTGTGCGTGCACAGCTAATTATTGTCTCATACATAATGCAAACTATTCCCTTAGACTATCCACATAGTTTGTCATTCCGCAGGAATCCGGACACAGAAAGCTTGTGATAATGAATGAGGATAAAATAAGAGTTTAGATTCCTGCGGAATGACTAGGTGGGCGCTTCTGTGTGCGTGCATAGTCTCTTATTTGCTCTATACATATAAACCATTCACTTAGACTATCCACACCGTTTGTCATTCCGATTTCTGTGACAAAAGGTGGAATAAAAAAAATTAAATCCAATTGAAAAACCAGTGGTTCTATATTTTTTGTACCTTTTGTAAAACAAATACACAAATGACTGCATTTTCAAAAGGAAGATATACCTACTATATCTATATTCTTACCAATAAAACCCGAAGAGTACTTTATACAGGCGTTACAGGCAACCTGCACAGGAGATTGTATCAACACAAAACGAAGCTCAATCCACGCAGTTTCACTGCAAGATATAATCTTGAATTTCTCATTTATTATGAAAAATATAATTGGATTCATCATGCCATTCAAAGAGAAAAGGAAATTAAAGACTGGTCAAGAATTAAGAAACTTGAACTGATAAGGAGCACAAATCCTAATTTAGAATTTTTGAATTACCTGTTTGACAATTGGCTTTGATACGAACTGTTCATATGAATTACCAATTGGATATCGTCAGATTAATAAAGTAAACAGTTCGTAGAGAATGTTTTAATTCCGAGGGTAAAATAAGAGCTTAGATTCCTGCGGAATGACAAAGTGGGTACTTATTGGTGTGTGTACATGTGCATAGTTACTTGCTTCATACATAATAAACTATTCGCTTAGCCTATCCAAAACGGTTGTCATTCCGTAGGAATCCAGGCACAGAAAGCTTGTGATAATGAATGAGGGTAAAAATAAGAGTTTTGATTCCTACGGAATGACAAGGTGGGTGTTTGTATGTGCGTGCATGGCCACTTATTTGCTTCATACATAATGCAAACTGCTCGCTTAGCCTATCCGTAACGTTTGTTATTCCGTAGAATCCAGACACAGAAAGCTTGTGATAATGAATGAGGGTAAAATAAGAGTTTTGATTCCTACGGAATGACAAAGTGGGTGCTTATTTGGGCGCGCGCGTGTATGTGCATAGTTACTTGCTTCAGGCATAATGCAAACTGCTCACTTAGCCTATCCGCAACACTTGTCATTCCGCAGGAATCCAGACACAAAAAGCTTGTGATAATGAATGAGGGTAAAAATAAGAGTTTTGATTCCTGCAGAATGACAAGGTGGGCGCTTATATTTGTGTGTGTTTGTTTATGTGTTTTATGTGTTTGGCTGTTTATGTGTTTTTGTGTGCATAGTGAACGGATGAAGGAGTGCGTCATGATACTTATTGCACAGCTGTTTCAACCAACTCCTACGCCCCTCATAATACTTTAACACCCTTTATAGCCTCTCCCCCAATAAATTTTCGTTCTTTTGCAAAAAGTTTTAATTTTTACCCAACCGCATGTCTAAGTTTGATGAAATCCGGTATTTCAATGATCAGGAAGTGAATGAGAGATTACAGAGCATCGCCCGTGATCCCATGATGAAAGCCTTTATGAATTTTACTTTTCCTGATACGGATGAGCAGGTTTGGCTGGAACAGTTTAAGAATGTTCATTCCATCAGTGATTTTCAGCATCAGTTTGTGGCCTTTGCCGTTCGCCAGATCCTTGCAAAAAGTTCTGACGGTTTAACGACTTCTGGCTTTGATAAGCTGGATAAAAGCACTTCTTACCTTTTCATCTCAAACCACAGGGATATTGTTCTGGATACTTCACTGCTTAATCTGGTATTGCTGGAAGGGGGTTATGTAATGACCGCTTCTGCCATTGGTGATAATCTTGTCCGTAAGAATTTCTTAAATGTACTGGCTAAGTTGAACCGTAACTTTCTAGTACAAAGAGGTCTGCCACTTCGTGAACAGTTGACAAGTTCACAGACGATGTCTGAGTATATTAAAGAGCTGCTCCTTCAGGAAAACCGTTCTGTATGGATTGCCCAGCGTGAAGGCCGTACCAAAAATGGTAACGATTCTACCCAGCAGGGTGTTTTGAAAATGCTTGCCATGGCAGCTGGAGATCAGCCACTGACAGAGTATTTTAAATCCTTAAAGATTGTTCCTATCTCTATCTCCTATGAGTATGATCCTACAGATTCCTTAAAAATGCCTCAGCTACTGGCACAACACAGGGATGAGGAATACATTAAAGGGAAAAATGAAGATTTCACCAACATTATCAGCGGAATTCTGGGTCAAAAAAAACGTATTCACCTTCATGCCGGTGATGTTCTGGATAAAGAACTGGATGAAATTGCAGCGGCCATTGACAACAAAAACAAACAACTGCAGGCCATTGCACAGATAATTGACCGTTCTATCATCAGTAATTATAAACTTTGGCCAACCAAGTACATCGCTTACGATCTGCTTCATAACATGAATACATATGCTTCCGAATATACGGAACAGGAAAAACAGTTGTTTGTCCGCAGACTTGAAATGCGCATAGATCCTTCAGATTCTATTTCCAGAGAGTATTTCTTAGCAATGTATGCCAATCCTTTGGTGAATAAGCTGAAGGTTGAAGAAGAATCTGAAAACTAGTTGAGGATAAAATAAAGATAAAAAACCACTGTTATTGAGCAGTGGTTTTGTTGTATTCTTTCAGATTTTTATTTGGATTTTGACATGGAATCTACTTCTATGATCGCATCTGCAAATGCTTTTGGAGCTTCCTGTGGCAAATTGTGTCCAATTCCGCCCGTTAAGGTATGGTGTGCATATTTGCCTGTATATTTTGAAGCATAACTTTCCGGTGCGGGAAATGCTGCTCCGTTGGCATCACCTTCCAGAGTAACCGTTGGGACCGAAATGGATGGAGATTTCGCCAGCCTGGCTTCAAGTGCATCATATTGTTTTTCTCCTTTTGCTAATCCCAGACGCCAGCGGTAATTGTGGATCACAATATCTACATGATCAGGATTGTCGAATGCTTTGGCAGAACGCTCGTAGGTCTGGTCATCAAAAGCCCATTTTGGTGAAGCCGTTTTCCAGATCAGTTTATTAAAGGCTAAAGTATTGGCTTTATACCCCTTATACCCTCTTTCTGTTGAAAAATAATACTGATACCACCATAACAGCTCAGCGTTCGGAGGCAAGGGTTTTTCATTGGCCTTTGGACTTCCAATCAAATAGCCGCTTACCGCTACCAGTCCGGTGCATCGTTCAGGCCAAAGGGCTGCCATAATATCTGCAGTTCTGGCTCCCCAGTCGAAACCGCCAACGATAGCCTTATCGATTTTCAGAGCATCCATAAAAGCAATGATATCCAATGCAACAGCACTCTGCTGACCGTTGCGTTTTGTATTGGGAGAAACAAAGGTCGTTGTACCATACCCTCTTAAATAAGGGACCAGAACACGGTAACCTTTTTCAGCAAGTATAGCGGAGGACTCTTCAAAACTATGGATATCATAGGGCCATCCATGAAGAAGGATAACCGGTTTTCCTTTGGCCGGACCTACTTCTGCATATCCAACGTTCAACAACCCGGCTTTGATTTGCTTTGTATTTTGAAACGCAGATCTGACCGCTGTGTTTTCCAGGTCTTTTTCACCCGTGGTATATGTCTGTGCGTGTAAAGACAATAATCCTGTTCCCATAAAAATAATCAGGGACAAAACGGATTGTATTTTTTTTCTGAAGTTCAATGTAGTATTCATAATAGTGATGTTTTGTGATGGTAAAATTATGGCAAAGCAGAGATCGGAATAAGAACAAATACTTTGAACAGGTCATATTAAACGTTGAATACTGATTTTCGGGCGGTAAACCGGACAGGAGAAAAAACAATAGCGCTATATATTATGATGTTAATAGACAAAAACATTATTCATCACTATAATTTTTTTCTAAAAGCACTATCTTCGTATCTGAAAAAATTGACAAAATGAAGAAATTCCTATTGCTGGCTTCGGCTGTATTCGTTCTCCATTCATGTGTGGTAAGAACAGCTACTAAAGTGGTTTCCGGAGCGGTAAATTTAAGTTACAAAGCGGTAAAGGGAACCGTTAACGGAATCAGCTGGGCAGTGAGCAAAGCAAAGGGGAAAATTGATGAAGACCGTCTGGATGGTACCTGGAAAGTAGTGGGCGTTTACCGTGGTTCTTTTGAAGATTTTTCAAAAGATCAGAATCCTGACGGATCATTTACTTCGGAATGTACGGAAGGTTTTGATCAGATTGTTTTCAAGGCTAAGAAATCCAAATTCAAGCCCGTGCATTGCAGCACACAGGATGAAGATTGGGTAAAATATTCAATGGAATTCGGAAAAAATCCTTCAACGAAGGAAAAGGAGAATTATATCGAATACAATTCCAGTAATTATATTTCCGTTATCGATGTAACCAATAAAACAATGGTTCTGGAAGGCAATCTGATGCCTAAACTGGGATTTTCCGGTGGTAAGTTATATCTTCTTGAAAAAGTAAAATAGAACTAAGGGCTGCATTTTTGCAGCTGCAGTTTCTGTTCACTGTTTAAACCTTCAAAACGATGCATGATCTTACTCCTTTCTTCGAAACAGCAATATATCCTTTGTTTGATCTTACCGGTGAGGAAAAAGAAATACTCCTGGCTGAAGCAAAAATACAGCATTTGGAAAGCAACAGTTATGTCATACGGGAAAACTCAAAGGCTGACAGTCTTCTTTTTCTCCAAAAAGGCGTTGTCAGAAGCTTTTATGTGAAAGACCACCGGGAGATCAATACCGAATTTTTCTTTGAGCATGATTTTTTTACAGCACTGACAAGCTATCTGACCGGCGAAAAAACATCTCTTAATTTTCAATGTCTGGAAGCTTCAGAAATTATTGTTCTTCCCAAAATATTGACAGACAAACTTTTAAAAGATCCGAAATGGCATCAGTTCATGAATCAGATCCTTACGAAAGAGTTTATTAAAAAATGCCGCCGTGAAAGCTCTTTCCTGCTTCAGGATTCTTATGAACGGTATCTTTATTTTCTTGAACAGTTTCCGCATTCTGAAACCAGAATTCCTCTTTTCCATATTGCTTCTTATCTGGGGATGAGTCCTGAAACCTTAAGCAGGATCCGAAGTAAAAAAATAAAGCAAATTGATTTAAGTCAAGTAAACAGAATCTGATTTTCTTCACTTTTGTCTAAATATTTTAATAATGGACAAAAGAGTACAATTTGATTTTGAAGTGTATTTTACCAATGGGGGAAGCCTTAAAGGGGAAGAATTCAGACTTGACATTGCAGGAGATCATATTACAGACCAGGAACTGATTGATTATATTATTGATGATCTCCGGCTTCTTATGGCTGGTAAAGTCAATATCCTGAATAAGCAGATCATTAACGAACCCCATAAAAGAAAGACTGTACAACAAAAACCTCCTGTGGAACGGCTGATCGATCTGAGCCACACGATTGAAGAAGGACTTATTACTTATAAAGGGCTTCCCGCTCCTCACATCTGTGATTATCTCAGCAGAACGGAATCTCAGAAATTGTATGAGGAAGGAACTTCGTTTCAAATTGGTAAGATTGAAATGGTTACGAATACAGGAACTTATATCGACTGTCCTTTCCACAGGTTTGAAAACGGAAAGGATACCGCTGAGATGGAACTGGAAAAACTGGCTGAATTAGAGGCGGTAGTAATCCGGATTCCTTATACGGAAACATTGGAAATTACAGACCTGCATCTCAGAAACCGGGAAATCAGAAATAAAGCGGTACTTATCCATACGGGATGGGATAGCCATTGGAATACGGAGACGTATTACGAAAATCATCCTTACCTTACGCAAAGCGCGGCAGAATATCTTAAAGACTGCCAGGTAAAACTTGTAGGGATTGACTCTCATAATATTGATGACACAACAGGCAAAAACCGTCCCGTACACACCATTCTTCTGGGCGTTGAAATAGTAATTGCGGAGCATCTTTGTCGTTTGGAACAGCTTCCTGATGAAGGTTTTACCTTTACGGCTGCCCCTCCAAAATTCAAGGGAGCCGGAACTTTTCCGGTAAGGGCTTTTGCTTCAGTACAACAAAACTTATAAAGAGCTTACTTGAAAACAACTCAGGCAATTGACGATGAAAGTTATTTTAGAAACTGCTCAGCAATAAAATACCCGCTTCCCACCACCAGTAGTGGCAGTGCTATTGAAATCAGGATTAAAGGCCAGGCAAAAATTCTGAAATAGGTATATAAACCTACTGAGGAAGGATCCTCAGGATCGTAGATCACAGTCTCTGTTTCTCCAATGGCCCAGGCCGAGGGATTGGTTCCTTCCGCCAGTTCAAAAGTATGTTCCAGATTATTTTGGGACCGGAAGGTAAAGACCGGACTGAATACGGTTCCCTCTGATTCATATTCCCTTAATGAGGTAACGGTTGCCGTTGCCTTTTCTGCTTTTTTTAAGAATGAAAGAGTATTTTTAAAGCTCATTAATGCTGCTGCAAACAGAATGATTCCTGCTGCAAGGATGATATAATATTGCCACATAGCTTTCGTTTTTTTTCTGTTCATCGTATTGCATCCTGAAAACAAATCTTTTGATTATCTTTCTTGTTTTCAGATTGATATCCCGAAGATACAAAGATTTATCACATCATTATTTAACCCTTAAAAAACAATCTGTTATCTGGTTTCAATATCTACAATTTTCTTTCCATCCTTACCCAGATAATGAAGAACCAACTTCTCATATACTTTATAACCGTCATCAATATTGGTAAAAATTATAATTCCCTTCCCTGAGCCGGGTATGATGATGGCAATACATTGTGTTCCCTGATCAGCTCCGCCGTGTGACAAGGCATAATTACCGTTTCCCAGGTCATATATCTCGAACCCCAGGCCGAAATATTTTTGATCTTTTACTTTGACCTGTTTTTTGATCATTTCCTGAAAAACATCCGGTTTCAGATTTTTCTTATTCATGACACTGACCATAAAGTTGCCGTAATCTTCAACCGTAGTATAAAGATCATCAGCCGCATTGGCCGTTTTGTTTTTTTCGGTTGGATAAGGTTTACCATCTTTATCATATCCTATAGCCAATCTTGATTCGTCGGTATTCTGATCCCAGATATAATGGGTATCATTCATCCCGAATGGCTGAAAAACAAGTTCTTTTGCCAGCTGATCCAGTGATTTTCCAAGCTTTTTTTCCAGTGCTTTCCGAAGGTATTCAAAACCTTCTCCTGAGTATTGGTATTTTGTACCGGGATCAAACTGAAAGTTCAGTTTCTTATCTGCATTCATCCATCTCCAGTTCGGAAAACCTGTCTGGTGGCTCAGGATCATTCTGGTGGTTAATTTTTTATGCCTTGAATCGTTGGCAATATCTGGATCTGTCCAATAGGCATCAAGAGGTTCATCAAGCTTCCATTTCCCAAGACTTACCAATCGTAATACAACCATTGCCGTAACAGGTTTTGTAAGTGATGCGACATTAAACAAGGCATTATCAGGTGCTGCAATCCCTTTCCTGATCTCACCGAAAACTTTCACCTGCTGCAACTTTCCTCCTTCTATAATTCCTAATCCCAGGGCAGGAATATTATTTTCTTTCAGCCAGCTTTGCATGGACTGATCGTTATCAAACATCGTTTCACTATCAGTAGTCTGCTTCGGATGATGATTAAAACTCAATGAATTTTTAAGCTTCCACTCACCATTTTCCAGTATCCATAAATGGGTAAATTTTGCTTCCCCAACCAGTTTTTCAGCATGATTTACTATCTTCTCATAAAAAAGGTGGTCTCCATTCTGAATGGCAGCGTAGATCTTTCCGTCTTTATACATGGGATAGATTTCTGTGCTTTTATTAATAAGCACTCTTTTTATCTGATAGGTCTCCGGGGATTTGCATAATCCGTTTTTAAAATCAATGATAAATTTTTCCCTGTCCTCAAAACCTCCTTTGTCATGATAAAATTCAAACTTTTCGCTCAACAGATTTTCCATCTGCTTGATGTTGCAGGTATTGTAGCCTACAGAAAAAAACAGGCTGTCTTTCGACATAATGGTTTTATACAGAGAATCTGTTTTCTCTGTTTGTGCCTGCGTGACACTCATGAACAGCATAAAAAAAGGAAGGGTGAACCTTGAAGACTTTGTCATTGTTATTTTTTTTGACAAAGATTCTACTTCATTTCCTTTTTTGGGTTAAAGTGAACCCGACAAAAACCCGACAAAGTCCTGACAGGTTTTATATCATGCTGAATTTCAGTCTGAAATAAAGTTTTTTATTCTTATCTATCTCGGCTGCATTCCGAAGGATAATAAATACATTGGAGAGAACAATCAGGATCATCAGGATCAGGGTAAACTGTTTTCCGAACTTTAAAAAGATGCCGAGCATAAAGGTAATAGGTGCCATCACTGTCCAGATCATCTGAACGGAAATAATCTGTCTGGCCAGACTGTTTCTCTGCTTCATACTATGCATGAGAATAAGCGGCACAAAAATATTCAGTGGCGGTAAAAGGGTAAACATTAACGAGGAAAGGTTAATGATTTTAATGTATGAATAATTGATTGGAGCTTCCTCTTCTTTTGCTTCAATTTCAACCTCATCTGTTTCTGAAATTATTTGTGGTTGATCCTGCTGCAATTCAATCTCTTCTATTCCTAAAGCCTGTGCCAGTGCTCTGAGGGTATGTCCTTTGGGTTCTGTTCCCGATTCTATACGTTGAATGGTTCTCACAGAAATTTTTGATTGTTCTGACAGCTCTTCCTGGGTCAGGTTCTTTTGTTCTCTTATGGCTTTTAGCTTGGACATTGTTAAGGATATTCGGAAAATATTTTAGCTAATTTACTGTTTTCATTATTAAAATCTTTTCTTACATCCGCTGATGTTTAAATTATTATTCATATAAAAAATAAGTGTATTTTTATTTAAAAATAACTTTCTATTTTTCAGTCATTTATAAACTTTAACACCAGATCAGTTTATGGAAAATACACTATCCAAATCCGAAGTCAGGAAGAATATTGCCACTTATCTCATTCTTACCCTGCTTTTCTGTCTTCCTGTTTATTATATGTGTATCAGCACCGGAAAACTTGGCGGCGGAATAATCTCTTATGCAACCATTGTCATGTGGTGTCCCGCTATTGCTGCATTTCTTACCTGTCGTATCAGAAATATTCCCATTTCTTACCTGGGATGGAAATGGGAACCGACAAAATACCAGATTATGGCCTATTGTATTCCTGTTCTTTATATTTTGGTACCTTACCTCATCATCTGGATCAGCGGTGCCGGCGGCTTTTATAATCATGAATTTGCAGCGGAAATTGGCAAAGGAATGGGCTGGAACCTTCCAGATGGTCTCACGATCATCCTGTATATTATTCTGATGAGCAGTTTTGGTATGGTACGTTCGGTAGGCTCTGCACTGGGAGAAGAGATAGGCTGGCGTGGTCTTCTGACGCCTCAATTGGCCAAGATCAATTCCTATACCGCTACTTCTCTCTGGATGGGTGTGATATGGTCGATCTATCATTATCCTCTTCTGCTTTTCTCCAATTATAATACAGGCGGCCCCAAATGGCTGGCTCTTTCGTGTTTTACGGTGATGATATTTGCCGCTTGTTTCATCTTTACATGGTTAAGATTGAAATCCGGAAGTTTATGGACAGGTGTTATTTTACATGCCAGTCACAACCTTTTTATACAGTCTATTTTTACACCTCTTACTGTAGATACAGGAAACACCAACTATTATATTGATGAGTTTGGTATTGCCCTGCCTATTGCTACAGCTGTGGTTGCTTATTTCTTCTGGAGGAAGAGAAAAGAACTCGATGAAGATCATCCATTTTCAGCATAATATGTTTATTAAAAAGACAGCCTTTTATTGAAAGGGCTGTCTTTTAATATATTAATTCTGAAAAATCTATTCCGGATTAATTACTTCAATAAGGCGGATTCTGCTGAGCAAACTTTGAAATATTTCCTGAGTATCTCTGCTCTCACCTAACGAAATACTTAATCCTTCCCCTTCTTTATCTTCATTTTTAAGACCTATTCTACCTGCTTTTTGTCCTTCACTATTACTTATTTCTTCAACCAATATTTCGTTGTCTTCAAACCATGATTTAATTTTTGCTACCGCTGAATTAGTATTCTTTGATGTTCTTTGTAAAACTAACTGCTCCGGATTTCCTAAGAATCCTTTAGCGTTCTTATTCAATACAAACTGTACGAGAAATTTAAACTGATGCCTGTCAGGTCTCGCATACCATCTGGCCTGGCTGTATCCGCCCAAATGATGACGAACGGGTATCTCATTTGGTATATTATTGTTGGCAAATACTTTTGTATTCATTATTTCATGATTGAAAGTAAGATCAGTTTTTATATTTCCGCCCTCTGCCCTATATTTTTCTGCCCATTCACTTATTCCTTTAAACTCTGTTTCTCCCATTGTTCTGTAGAATGTCATCGTCTGGAGATCAGGACTGCCTTCTGTTCCATTTCTCAATAAACCAAGTCTTTGGTTCATAAATTCTTTACTTTTACTTCCGCTATCCCATCTTCTTTCATGAAATTTTTTGATAAAAAACAATTGCTGCAGATCCCGATATACGGAAGCTGTAATGACCTTGGAATTCATAATGATATTAACTTCATATCTCTCCTTTTCACTGACATCCCCGTACTTTTCCTTTCTTTCCTTTTCATATTTGTCACTTTCCCATTGATCATGGTTGAATTTATAGTCTCCTTCAGATAGATAATCTGCATTATAAATATCAAGTACCAGAATGATATCTTTTATATCTCCTCCCATCAGTTCCAGGGTTTCCAGCATCTTTCTTTCGCTTTCCCTGTTTCCGATGAAATAGGTATTGAAAACTTCTTTCACAGTCATTATTTTTATCTGTCCGTTTTTCAGCCTGACTCCTATCCTGGCTTTTTCATTTGTTCCTTTTGCACTGAAAAACAAATTGTTGTATTTTTCTATAATGCTCATAATAGTTTTTATTTAAGGTTATTTATTTGATTTCTGGAGTTTACACCAATATTAATAACACAAATTTCCGCGGAAACATCGGGACTTACTAAAGGGGAAAAACCTATTTTCAAAAATTCAGGGTTTACCCGTATTCCCGGATGATGTATTTGTTTATTTAACTAAATAAACTCTGAACTATAATAAAGACTCTTGATTAAAAATTCACTCATAAGAGAATTCCCTTATTTTTTAAAATTCCGTTTTTTCCCTTAATGAAGATTTATTCTGATTACTGAAATTTGTATCAGACAAAAGAGATCAACAATCTCATAGTCAACATTTAGTTAAAAAAATAGTAACCCATTAAACCCAGAATATGGCAGAAACAGTAAACACCCAGACTACAGATGCAGTAACGCAGACTAACGTTACGGTACTTGGTGAGTCTCCAGCACAGGCTATGAGTATGCTTTACCAGATGGCCACCCATGCCAGTGGAATTTCCATTCAGAATTCTGTGACAAACCAGCAGAACTTGAACCAGCTCAACCCTGCGATTGTTGCAGATGCCATTAAAATTTTAAAAGGATAATTTAAAACCTTACCATCATGAGTGAAAACAACAGTGAAACCCAACAATCCCAGGCGGCCAATGCTACCACTCCGGCGGAGAAAGCTGTAGTATTTGTGAACAGTGAGGTACTGGCTCCGCCTAAAGCTTCTCCAGTGACCGGAGTAACCAAAGTAATGATAGAACAGTCTACAGGAATGATGGTTCAGGATTTACAGTCTTTTTTAAAAGGATTTGAGCAGGTAGGTCTTATTGCATTGAGCAGACTGGCCAATAATCTACTGACCTATGGAACCACTTTCGGGCCGGCGCCGGGGAGTAAAGAAACCTCTGTTCAAATGGCTGAAAATATTCAGGGCCAGGATACAGGAAAAGGAAATGAAATGATGAAAGACTTATTCAAAATGGTAAGTGATTATGCTGAGGTAAAGGCAAAAATTTCCAATACGATCTATAATGTCAACGCGCTTCCTGTCTCAGAAGCACTTCCTTCTCCCCCATCCTATACGGAAGTTTCTGCAGAGACAGAAGATCCTGAAAAAAAAAACGGGTAGATCCGGTTTCGGAAGAGACCTCCTCAGAAAAAGAAAGTATGAGAAGAAGCTTTATAACGGCTGATCATGGGGGAAAATTAGTATTAAAGTCGGTTAAACTGACCCAGCCACTTGTAAAACCAGAGATCAAAGAAGCGGTAATTCCTTCGGTCGAAACTGAAGGTGATCCCAGGAAAAAAACAATAATAGCCCAGTTCATTGAAAAAATTAAAATAAATAAAAGATGAATTATTCCTCAGTAACCAAACCCGCCAAGATTTTAAATCTGGAAAGCTTAGATGATTTAAATGAAAGACTTTATCTGCTTAAAATCAATGAAATCAGTTATCTGGACACCAAAAGTTCAGAACCTAAAAAGACGGAGCACAATTCGGAACGATTTGTATTTAATCTTCAGACATCAGACATTAATATTCAGCCTTCTTTACGACTGGTTAACTGCATCAGCAGAGGAGGTAAAAGGTATAACCATTTTCAGTCTTTTGTAGTGGAGCCTAAAGATAAATCGACAGGAATTGCCGTAATCATGGTCAAGCTGGATGATCCAAAGGTATTTTACTGCAATGTAAGAATCCTGCCTCTTACCACCCTGAACGAAATTGCAGTTCCTGATTATGATTCAAAACTTCTCACGATCAATCTGGAAAGATCAAAATGTGTACTGAAAGCAGATATTACGATCACACCTTCCAATACGGGTGAAGCTCAGTACTCCGTGCATGATGTAGATGTAAGTGCCATTTCCGATCTGGTTACCCAGGATGAAATGGTGGCATTAAAAAGAGAACTGGAATTTCAGGCCTCCAAGCTGATTGCCCATTATTTTCAGGAAATCCTGAGTATCATAGTAAATGAAGCTCCATCCGGCAGTAAATCTCTGATTATTCCGGATGATTATATCCTGACCCTTCCTCCGCATCAGTTAAAAGAAATGCTGACTGCCAGCGCTATTTCTGCATGTATTGCTTTAGAAATTACAGGTTACAACGTTGTAAAAGACCTCAACCGGGATTGGAAATCTGCGTCTGCATTTATTAACTATCTGCTGTAACAAGACATTTTCATTTTTACAATAGTATAAAACAATAAGTATGCGTAAAAGAATCCGCAAGAAAGCTCCTGCTCCCCAACCTCCGGTACCTGTAACGGAACCTGAAATGGTAGAAAAAGAAATCATGCCTTTTGTTTTAAGACATGAAGATGAAATTATCAGCTATATCAGGGACAAAGCTGTCAAAGAGACCATGAAGTCTCTTGCTCCTCTCCTGGAAAAACTGGAAGAAGCTGTAAAACAGCATGAAGCAGCTCCTGCTCCTGTTGCTGCTCCACCACCTGAAACCCCTGTCATGAATTATGAAGAACAGCTGAAAAAGCTGCAGGAAGCCTCTACAGCAAAAGTAAAAGAGAAAGAACTTAAAATAATGGAGCGGATGAATAAGCTGAATACAAGATTGGGTAATATCAAACCTTAGAACCACCAAAACGAATTAATATGAACGAAATTGAAACAATCATTACCGGAATGTCTACCGCAGTACCTCAGGCTATTTCCGCACAGGTAAGCGCACATTCCACCGGACAGATGCAAATCAATTCTGCATTGAATCAGCAACGGAATGCTATGACCGGGATCAGCCATTATGTGATGGGATTAAAAAAAATGAGTCCCAAAAATACAAAAATAAAGGAATTGGAGTCATTTAGAAAACAGCGTTTCTAATTCCGGCTCCACAACTACGGATGCGGTTTATTTCTCTGCAAAGATGAAATCCGGTGCCCTCAGCATATATACAATCAGGTCAACATTTATTTTTGCACCGCCTTTCAGATGCTGTCGATGTACAAAAGCAATCATTCAGAATCCATCGTTAGCCCAAAGGAATCCGGCATTGACAGCATACCTGCAGCAGGAATTTATTTTTAAGACAGATATTAAAAATAAGACCGCATCCTTTTTAGAAAAAATATGCTTTAAACTCGCGCAGATTTTACAGACAGGGGTTTCAGCCATTGTATTCAGAGCCACTCTTCAGAGCCAATTTATTCATAACCTGTCTATACCAATGTTTTTGAAACGCATTGATCTGCAGGATCTGTGGTGAGTTTAAAACCCAGATATAAACTAGTTTACTTCAATAATTTATTAACCGAGATCCGATCTCAAAAAAAACAATTACCATTATGCCAGTTAATGAACAAATCACAGACGCAGTAACACAATCGAACGTAAAAGTAGTAGGAGAATCTCCTGCAATGGCACTAGCCAACGTGTATCAATCTGCAGCCCATTCTACAGGAATCATGTTTGAAAATGCGGTAAACACGCAAAATCAGCAGAATATTTTAGGCCAGGCGGCAACCACTCAGGGAATCCTGCAGATCTATAGCCTGGACACTGTAGCAGACGCAGTTTCTATGGCTAAGATTCTTAAGCCTTAATTTTTAAACTTTTTGATAAAAGTAATCATCTCAGCCGGAAAGCCCGGTTGTTTTTAACCTAATAAATCATCATCATTATGCCAGTTAATGAACAAATCACAGACGCAGTAACGCAATCCAACGTAAAAGTAGTGGCAGAATCTCCTGCAATGGCGTTAAGTAATGTGTATCAATCTGCTGCACATTCTACAGGAATTATGTTTGAAAATGCGACCAACGCTCAAAATCAGCATAATATTGTTACCCAGGCAGCTACTACACAGGGTGTAACTCAAATCTACAGCAAAGATACCATCGCTGATGCGCTTTCTATTGCTAAAATTCTTAAACCTTAATCAGATTTTGCCTACCGCAAAATAAATTAACCCGCCGGAAAACCCGGTAATTTTAATCAAAATAAACAATAATCATTATGCCAGTAAACGAAAAAATCACAGACGCAGTAACGCAATCCAACGTAAAAGTAGTAGCAGAATCTCCTGCAATGGCTCTAAGTAACGTATATCAGTCAGCAGCACATTCTACAGGAATCATGTTTGAAAATGCAATCAACACTCAAAACCAGCAGAATATTGTTACCCAGGCAGCCACTACACAGGGAGTCACTCAAATTTACAGTCTGGATACGATAGCCGATGCGGTTTCTATTGCTAAAATCCTTACTCCGTAATCACTTTTTACGAAACTATTATAATCAATTATCCGGACAGCCGGAAACTCCGGTTGTTTTTTAACCTCAATAAACAATAATCATTATGCCAGTAAACGAACAAATCACAGACGCGGTAACGCAATCCAACGTAAAAGTAGTAGCAGAATCTCCTGCAATGGCGATGGCCAACGTATACCAATCAGCAGCTCATTCTACGGGAATTCTTTTTGAAAATGCAGTGAATACCCAGAACCAGCAAAACATTGTTACTCAGGCGGCGACTACACAAGGTATTGCACAGATCTACAGCCTGGATACTGTGGCTGATGCAGTTTCAATCGCTAAAATCCTTAATCCTTAATTTGTTTTTGCGAATAGCTTAAATACATTATCCGAACAACCGGAAATTCCGGTTGTTTTTAACCCAAATAAACAATAATCATTATGCCAGTAAACGAACAAATCACAGACGCGGTAACGCAATCGAACGTAAAAGTAGTAGGAGAATCTCCTGCAATGGCACTAGCCAACGTGTATCAATCTGCAGCACATTCTACAGGAATTATGTTTGAAAATGCAGTGAATGCACAAAACCAGCAGAACATCTTAGGTCAGGCAGCCACTACACAGGGTGTTATCCAGATCTACAGCCTGGATACTGTGGCAGATGCAGTTTCTATTGCTAAAATATTACATCCTAAATTATAGTGTTTTTTTAGATTTCTTGTGATCAGGGAGTACTTTGAAGTGCTCCCTGATTCTTTTTGGATCAGACTATTTATCGAACAATATAATTTCATCCGGATCTATTACTTTATTCTGTACGGCATAAATAACAAGTCCGGCCATATTTTTCACGCCGGTTTTGATCATGAGATTGGTCTTGTGGGTTTCTACTGTTTTGGGTGAAATAAACAGAGAATCTGCAATTTCTTTGGTGCTCAGCTGCTGGCAGACCAGTCTTAACACATCAACTTCCCTGTCTGTAAGTTCATTTCTTGAAAACGCGTGAAACTCCGGAAGTTTATTGGAAAGCTGGGTTCTCATCACATCGATCTGATTATTGGAAAAGTAATGCCCTGTATGATAAACCGCCTTTATAACGGATAATAATTCCTCCAGTTCAATTTCTTTAGGCAAAAAAGCATGCGCTCCCAGCTTCAGCATCTGCCCCATGAATGAGCGGCGGTAGAAGCTGGTAAGAACAATGATTTTTGTTTCATTTTCTTTTTGAGCCAGTTCGGCCATTACTTCAAGACCGTCACCGTTGGCCATCCTCAGATCCAGAATCAGGATATCTAAAGAAACAGAATCCTTTTCTTTAAGAAACTGATATCCTCCTGTTGAGGTAAGTACAACCTGATAATCTCCATTATTTTCAATATAATTTTTCAAAAGCTGTACAAACAGCAGATCATCATCTACAATTCCGATTTTAATTTTTGAGTGTTCCATGTTTATTTTTTATTGTAATGCCATACAGGCAATGAATTTTGTGCCTTTTTCAGGCTGGGTTTTAAGTTTATAGATGGCTTTAATTTTTTGTGCTCTGGACTGAATATTCTTCAGCCCGATCCCTCCTGACTGGTTTTCAATAGTGAACCCGCGGCCGTTATCCTCTATGGTTAATATTAAATAGTTCAGAGAGATTCTCAGTGAGACATCTACTCTGGTAGCTTCAGCATGTTTTAAAATATTGGTGATCAGTTCCTGAACAATTCTGAAAAGATTTAGTTTTACAGGGTTGCTGATCGGAGTTCTGACCGTCATATGACTGAAAACGACCTCTATATTTTTATTGATCTGATCAAGATAATCTGCAATTAAATCTACCAGGTCCACCTCATCAAGATCTGGCGGCGTGAGATTATGAGATAATTCCCGTATGAACTGCATGGATTTTTTTAAATCATGATTCAGTTCTTCCGGTTTTTTATCATTGATATTCAAACGGATAAGATTCAATTGTGAGATAATATTATCATGAAGTTCTTCTGCCAGCCTTTCTCTGTCCTGTTCCTGTACCAGCAGCATATTTTCCCGATATTCTTTTTGGGTGTTCCGGACCAGCTTTGAGACTTTCTGTTTATTTTTCTTTATACTTTTCAAGTAATTAATTACCAATAATGTAATGAATAATGTTGTTAAAAAAAACAGTCCAATACCAATCCAAATCCATAGAACTATCTGATCCTGATTTTCCCAACGCCCCATCCCAGATTAATAAAAGCAAGATAAAAAGACAACAGCAGAATGCCTCTAAAAAGCCAGACAGGAGCTACCCAGTTCAGATGATTGCTGATTAAAAAATTAAAGGTAGTGGAGATGATACATTCTATAGAGAAAAACAGAAAAACGATGATGTTCACAATAAACAGATCTCTGTTTACCCTACCTTCCCTGATAATTTTCATAAAATAAGAGGCCGCATAACTACAAATAATAATACTGGTGATAATGTTGAAATAAAAAGTAACCCTTGTATCATTCTGAACATACAACACATTAGTCATCAACACCAGTACAGCATAACCATAAATTATCCATCTTAACTGACGGGAAAGCCGGATATAATAATTGCTGTAAATCACCGTAAGGATCATCAGACCAAAAAACTGGCTCAATGTATAATTATAAGTATTGAGTGTATTTAATTTCATCAGCCGGTCTGTTAAATCCGTCAGCTCCAGCATCAATTCTCCTGAGAGCAATATAATCACAGGAAGTTTTGTTTTGATCTCTTCCTTTATCAATACAATCAATCCGGTACATAGGACGAGATTAATTATAATTTGCAGATACAGGGATAAGCTGTTATACGACAACACGGGTGCTTTGCTTCAGAAGTTGATAATCATTAAGAGTATCAATAATCGTAAAGGGAGGTCTTGGGGTGGAATAATTTTCAGCGGTCTCGCTCATATGATTTACCGCCAGGCTTTTCACAGTAATGATTTCGATATGATAAGGGAAATCAGAATCTTTTTTTTCCAGATCATCAGTAAGCCCGAAGAAGCTGGTGCAGGTCTGTTCTCCGGTAATATTCATTTTTGTATAATCTGAAAACGGAATGGAAATCAATTGAAAAATATCTTCTGTTTTCTGAGCCTGCAGCCAGGAAGTCCCGAACATATTCCATCTGAAGTTACGGTTAATGGCTGATTCGGAAGTAATCGGGGGAATGTCTGTCACCATATTATTACTGCTTTCTATTTTTGATTCACTGAACTCCCGTAAGAAGTCTTTCGTCAGGATGGTATTGAAATGAGCATCTTTATCACTTTTAGAATCGATCAGGAAAAATTTCAGCTTACCTTCATGAATACCCACATAGGCATGAATCATTTGGGTTTCCGTAGTTCCCAGATTTTTTTTCCATAGTTCAATGTCTTCGCCTGAAACGCTGAAGTGGGTTCCCTGATTCAAATAATTCAAAATTTCTGCTCCATTGGTATCAATTCCATTTTTGTAAGAATCAATAAGATTTTTCCATTTTCTGATAGCTTCAAAGATGTTTTCAGTAGTCATGATAATATTTATTTGTGAATGATAATTATTTTATGAGTTGAAATTTACAAAAAAAACAGACTGATCTATTTTTTAAATCACATTCAGGTGGAAAATAAAATATAATTTGAGAAAAAAATACTTTTTCTTCTATCTCTGATAAAATTAAACCGGAAACACCACTTATCTTTGTACCGGAAACCTTCTCTTTTTAAATAACAACTGTCATGATTCCATTCCACGAGCTACTATTTTTCATACTGGCTGCACTCATTTTAGTCATCAGCCCCGGTCCTAATATGATTTATCTGATATCAAAGTCGATAACACAGGGGAAAAAGTCCGGATTTATCTCATTAGCCGGAGTCGTATGTGGATTTTTATTCCATATCATCATGGTTTCATTTGGTCTTACCGCTGTTTTACTGGCTGTTCCACTCGCGTATACCGTTCTTAAAACCCTGGGAACGGTCTATCTTTTATATCTTGCTTATCAGGCTATTAAACCCAAAAGCAAAAATATTTTTGATGTTGACAAAAATGTTGCTCATGATAGTCCCAAAAAGCTTTTCACCATTGGTTTTTTAACGAATGTACTGAATCCGAAAGTGGCTGTTTTTTACCTGTCTTTCTTTCCTCAGTTCATCAAACCAGAGTATGGCTCAATATTGACCCAAAGTCTGGAACTAGGGATCATTCAGGTTCTGATCAGCTTCAGCATCAACTTTATCATTGTATTAACAGCTGCAAAAGTTGCTGTATTCTTTTCCAATAATCCGGTGTGGATAAAGGTCCAAAAATGGTTTATGGCCAGCGTATTAACGTATTTAGCCATAAAAATGGCATTTTCAAAAGCAAAATAAAATCCGGAACAGGTTTCCTTCTGTTCCGAATTCCGATGTATATTCATATAAAATCTGACGTAAAGAAAGCATTATGATTATGCACCGCGAATTTGAGATTAAAATCCGGGATGTAAAACCGTGAAAATACGTAATTTTGCTGTTCCGTATTATCCTCATCACAACAGGTTTAAAGATGAAACAGACCATTCCCACCTATGATTTAAATGGTATTACCCATCATCAGTTCCATATCAAAAGGATGGATAAACAGCCTTATGATTCTGGGGATATTCTTCTGGACAAAGGTATACACCGGGACAGTCATTATATTTTCACCTGTATGGAGAGCGGTCATGTGAGAATGATGGTTGACTTTAAAACTATTGAAGCGAAAGAATCCACTATTTTCTGTGTATTACCGGGACAGGTACATCAGGGACTTCTTATGAAAGAGGTGTGCGGATGGTTTGTAGCGGTAAAAGCAGAACTTGTTCCGGATACAGTTCGTTCTTTTTTTGATGAATCTTTGGGTGAAATACAGCCGCTGTCTGTGGATAAGAACCTTGTCAAAAACCTCAATACGACAGCCGGCTTACTTCATGTCTCATATACAAACGAAATGCTTTCCACTAAAGAAGGATTTCTCATTGTTCAATCACTTCTTAATGCCTTTCTCGGAATGTTTGCCCAGTTGTATTCTCAGAAAAATACTTATTCGGCTTCAGAGGAAAACCGTGCTTTACAATTAACCCGTGCATTCAGGGCTCTCATTCGGAAAAATTTCAAAACCATGAAAAGTCCATCAGAATATGCAGAAGTTTTAAACATTACAAGAGGATATTTAACGGAAACGGTTCGTGAGGTCACAGGAAAGCCAGCACAACACTGGATTCATCAGGAAATTTTAATTGAAGCCAAAAGATTGCTGGTCTTTACCAATCTGAGTGTAAAAGAAGTGGCTTATGAACTGGGATACAGTGATCACACCTATTTCAGCCGTTTGTTTTCAAAACTGGAAGACCGGTCTCCATCAGAATTCCGAAATCAGCACCAATAAATATTCAACCACGAATAATCCAATTAATTCCCCGAAACCGCTATCGGTATTTTCTGATTTTGCAACGTCCTTTGCAATAAAAATGATTTATGCCGAGCCTACCAAAATGGATCAATGACACCGTAGAAAATGTCTGGTCCTCAAAATTCAAAGAATGCACCGTTAACCATATAGAACAGATCACCAATGATCTTCGACTGATACGCTTTGAAACAGAATTAGAGAATGTTCCTTATGAACCTGCCTATGCCATTGGAATAAGAATCAACGACAGGGATTTCAGGAATTATTCTCCTTTTAATTTTAACAAAGAAGCAGGAACTTTCGATGTTTTGTTTCATTTGCATGACATGTCTGCTGCAGGAAGTCATTTTGTAACCCAACTGAGAGAAGGAGATTCCATAAAACTTTTAATGCCCAGAGGAAAACAATTCTTTACTCCCGGTGCCCGGATTCATTTTTCTCTGGGAGATGAAACATCATTGGGAAGTTCTCTTTCGATCAAGGAAGCGGTGGAGGAATCGGGTTCTTTGTTCATTTGTCTTCATGAGCTTGATGATTGTTCTGCTCTTGAAAAGCTTAATTTATATGGCTATCACTGTCCTAAAAACAATACCATGAGAATGATTGAAGCTTTGAATGATTTTCTGCAAGAAGAAAAAGAATCCATCTCTGATGATGAGGTTATTTTTTATGTCACAGGAAACGGAGGACGAATGTCTCTGATCAGGAAATTCCTTAAAGCCAGAGGTGTTTCCCCGAAGTGCATCAAATCACAAGCCTACTGGATTGAAGGGAAAAAAGGACTGTAAAAATGGATCAACAAAAGTGTTTCTACTTTAATAATGAAACTTTATCTGCTAATAAAACACCATTATTACCAGATAAAGTTATCATTTTCCGTTACCAAAAAAATAAGGTGCAAATTATTTATACTTCTTTCCTAATTCCCTCACCTTACTAAGCCATTGAGACCGCTGCTCCTCTTTAGAATTCCTGATAATACCTACATAAGTCACTTTCACCGGTTTTACCCCACAGTATTCAAGTATGGATTTTTTAAGCTGATTGACACTGGGTCTGCCAAAAAACAGACGGTAATACCATCCAGGTTGGTCTAATGTGGTAATAATGTGGGCTGTTTTACCTTTTAAAAGCTTGTCCCACCACACAGAATTTTCACGATATTTATAGGCCATTCCCGGTAAAAAAAGACGGTCTATAAATCCTTTCATTATGGCAGGAAATCCTCCCCACCAAACCGGATGTACCCAAACGAGATGATCTGCCCACTGAATAATTTCCCAGGCTTTGATCAGATCCGGCTCAAGCTCCATTCTTTTCTGATATCCAAACTGTAAATTGGGATTAAAGTTGAGATCCCGTATTACGATTTCCCGCACTTCTGCTCCTGTTTCTGAGGCTCCCAACCTGTAAGCTTCTGTTACCCCAAAATTGAAGGAATCTTTATTGGGATGCCCATTGATAATGGCTATTTTTTTCATGATTTCACATTAATATTGATAGAATCGTAGGCATTAAGCTGTTCCATTAATGATAAAGGCTCATGCAGCTGATGGCTGAAATACACCTTGTTTTCATGAGGATTTCTCAACAGTTCTTCGGTGTGCAGAACAGCAGATAAAGCGGTTAATTCTGCCTGTCCTTTTTCACTCTGCAAACTCAGTCTCTTTTGTCCTGACGGATCATCGACTACAATTTCAAAGACCGCCTGATCTCCGTTACCACTGGATCCAAAAATCATTTTTCTTTCTTTTAAAGACAGAATATTGTAGATTCTTAGATATTGAAATGCTCCCAGCAGCCAGGTTATGAATTTTGAATTGTAGGTCATCTTCACACTCACATCGGAAATTCTTTCCACTTTGTTGAGAATATACAGATCCGGCACATCAAAATTATAGGCACTTCTCGGCCCGATTCCATAAGAAAAATTGAAGGTTTCCGTATTAAGAAAATGTCGTATAGAAACCGGTTTATCGTTCTTATAATGCACAAAAGGAACGGCTACATTTTCTGCCATAAAGTGAGCAGAACTCTCGCCTGCAAGATCCTTTACGGAATAATAGACAAACAGTTTTACTTCATCAATATCTCCTGAGTCTGAAAGAATATTAGCCAATCCCGGGACAATTCCGCCCATCCAGCCTGAACTGAAAACAATTCTGCTATTAACATCTGATTTACCGGCGATATCATAAGCCTTCACCAAAGCCGGAGTAGGTTTTGTAATATCAAGATAGTCTATGTGGTGATTAATCGCAAAACGAAGTACATGATCTTCTTTATCATTCACGGAAAGAATGATGAGTTGTATTTTTTTCTCAATGATCACTTTAAAAGAGGAAGGATCTGTGACATCGATTTTCAGGTCTTTATCTGTTTTTCCACCTTTTCTTCCTCCGATAAAAACAGTAAGATGAGGATTTCTTGATTTCAGAATCCGGGAAATTGTTTTACCTACCAATCCATTTCCTCCAATTATCAGAATATTTTGCTCCATAACTTTTTTTGACAAAAGTAGAGCGCTCGCAGTTCAATAAGCAGGACAAATGTCTAAAAAGAAATTTCCTTTCTGATCCGGCTCAGGTGACGTTGCGTAATGCCGAGATAGGAAGACAGGTACTGCAATGGAATGTTTTGAATATAATCAGGATGATTCTTTAACAGTGTTTGATAGCGCTGGGCTGCGCTGTCTCTCTGCAGCTGAAAAAACCGTGATTCCAGTTCAAGATATTCCTGCTCTGCAATGATTTTTAAAAACTTTGTCCAGTTAAGACTGTTCTGAACCAGCTCATCTACCGCATCTTTTTTAAGAATAATCAACTCTGCATCAGTAATAGCCTGCATACTTTCTTTGCTTGGGCATCCGGAAACAAATGAGGAATAGGCAGCGATCATATGATTGGGAAACCGGAAACAATACGTCATATCTTTTCCTTCATCAGAGGTGTAAAAGGAACGAAAGATACCGGACTTCACCAAGCCTACTTCCTTGCAAAGCTCTCCTTCCTGTATGAAATAATCATTTTTGCTGATATGCCTGAATTCGGAATGCTTCAGAAATTCTTCAATTTCATTTTCTGAAAACAGATTAAAGCTTCGAAAATAGTCACGTTCCATGATATCAAATAAGTTTCAGCGAAAATAAATAAAATACTTCTTTGTAAACGCAGCATTTTCATTTTTATAAAATTCTATTTTAAGAAAGCAAAGACGGAGACTATCTCAAAAGTGAAATAATTTGGCTTTTGTCATTGACTATGTCGAATCTTCGACTTCTGACGAAGGAAAAATCTCATTAATAATCAGAATCGTGAGATTCTTCACTACATTCCTGAACTGCGTTCGCAGACTTTCAGTCTGTGTTCAGAATGACACTTTTAGACTTGGGATAGCCTCTTTTTAAGCGAATATATAGTCATACAGATTTCAATTGAAAACAAAAAAATCATCTCAGGACGAGATGATCTACCGTTTTGAATTTACTTGAGTTATTTATGAAGATATGAATGATGTTTGTTGTAACAAAGATAGGTGAACCTTATTTTTTATGCATCAGTGGAATCCCTGTAATTATATCCGTAAAAATACGGTTGTATAAAACGAAAAGCCCTGCAGGAAATACCTTACAGGACTTTTGGATTATCTAACAATATTCAGTTTAATGTTTATCATTCAAGGTTTAAAGTAATGATTGTCACCTGCTTTCACCTTTGAATCTTTATTAAAGAGGGCTTACCAGTTGAAGGAACCATTCTTTAACTTCTCCATCCAGGTGTGGAGCAAGCTTTTCTTCACAAGTTTTATGGTAGTCATTCAGCCATGCGATTTCGCTTTCTGAAAGGATTTCTTTTACCACTGTATCTTTGAAGAACGGGCAGAATGTTAATGTTTCAAATTCATAGAATGTTCCGTGAATTGTTTTTTCTGCTTCTTTTACTGCAATCAGGTTTTCATGACGAATTCCATAATGACCCTCCAGATAGTAACCCGGTTCATTTGAACAAACCATTCCCGGAAGAAGTTCCTGAGGGTTCAGATCTTTTCTGATGTTTTGCGGTCCTTCGTGTACATTCATGAAGCTTCCTACCCCATGTCCTGTACCGTGGTTGAAGTCTTTTCCTTCCATCCATAGCGGTAGTCTTGCAATAGCATCCAGGTGTACTCCTTTTGTTCCTTTCGGGAATTTCACCATAGATAAACGGATCAATCCCTGTAGCACCAATGTTGAATTTCTTTTAAACTCTTCCGAAGGTGTTCCCAGGGCAAAAGTTCTCGTAATATCTGTAGTTCCTTCAAGGTACTGGCCTCCTGAATCTACCAGGATTGTTTCCTCGTTGGTCACTTCTTTGCTTCCTTCTTTTTTGGCAGAATAGTGCATGATAGCACCGTTATCTTTATATCCTACGATAGAACCGAAGCTTTCTCCGACAAAGTTTTCACCTTCTGCACGGAATTCTCTCAGTTTTTGTCCGATAGAATACTCATTCATGGCTTCTTTTCCTGCGTTGTGCGTTAGCCAATAAAGGAATTTCACCATGGCTACTCCGTCTCTTACCATTACTGTTCTGAAACCTTCCAGCTCAGCCTCATTTTTCTGGGCTTTCATAAGATTCCCCGGAACCGGAGCTTTGATAAACTGATTGTCTGATTTTAATGTTTCAAAAATCTGTTGGTTGCTGTTCGGAGAAACCAGAACTTTTTCGTTTTTGAAAGTCTTCAGATAATTGTAAAATTCTTCGTAAGGCATCATTTTCACAAAGGAATCATCCATTTGTTTTCTCGCAGCCACTTCCATCTTTTCTAATCCTGTGAACAGAACAGCGTCGTTTTTAGTAATCACAATGTATCCTAAGAATACAGGATTACTTTCTACATCACTTCCTCTCAGGTTCAGTGTCCACGCTACATCATCAAGACTTGAGATAATGTGTACGGTAGCTTCCTGCTCTTCCATTTTCTGACGGATCGCAGCAATTTTATCGGATACTGATTTACCGGCTCTTTCTACCGGATGCACAAAAATCGGGTTAGCAGATGGAGTTCCTCTGTCTTTCCATACTTCTTTTAAAAGCGGAATATCTGACAGCGTAATATTTTTGGAGTTGAATTTTTGGGAAAGCAGTTCCCAGTTGGCATGAGAGGCTGCAACAGCATTTACTGCCACTTTACCACCTGAAGGAATTTCTGAAATAATCCAATCGATATAATTAGGAGTTCCTTCCATTCCATCTTTGAAAAGATCAATTCCGGAACCTTCCAGCTCTATAGCAGCTTGTGTAAAGTATCTTCCGTCCGTCCAAAGTCCGCCTTTATCTTTGGTAATCACCACAAAACCGGCAGAACCTAAGAAACCTGACAGCCAAGCTCTCTCCTGCCATTCTTCAGGAAGGTATTCGCTCATATGCGGATCTGCAGAATATACTATAAATGCATCAACATTATTTTTCTGCATTTCTTCACGAAGCGCAGCAACTTTTTCCTTTGAAGTCATTCTTTTTATTTTTAACCACCGAAAGTTACAAAAAATTTGATGTCTGAAAGGTAAATCTACCCGCTATTTTACTTTATAATTCTTTATTGTCAAAGAGGTCAGTAAAAAACCAACCACTAAATATATTTCATAAAATACATCATTTTTAAGTAAAAAAAACTACCACATTATCAAAATAATAAATTTTTGGAAAGATTATTGCTACATTTTATTGCATGAAACAGCAAAACTACAATAACCACAGGAAATTTTATCCGCCACATCATTTTATTTATCTTCCATTGCTTATGATATTGGAGATTTTAGGAATTTACAAAATCTGGGATGACCCCGGAAATCAGCTGATCTGGATACTGTTTTCTGTCGTGATTTTTTTGCTTTTTTATCTGGCACTGATGACAAGGCAGCATTATGCGTTGGGACTTCAAAACCGGTTGGTTATACTGGAGTTTAAACAGCGTTATTTCGAAATTTTCAATAAAAGGTCTGATGAAACTGCTGAAAAACTGAAATTCGATCAGATTGCTGCATTGAGATTTACGTATGATGATGAATTCAAAGAGCTTTTATACAGAGCACTTCATGAAAACATCTCAGGAGACGAAATTAAAAGGTCTATCAAAAAATGGAGAGCTGACCGACTCAGAATTTAACACACCTACAAAATATATACCTATGAAAAAATGGAGCTTTTACAGTATTATACTGTTAAGTATACTGACATTAACAAGTTGTGAAGCCGTAGAAACAATTTTTAAGGCAGGAATGTGGTGGGGAATAATCTTAGTCTGTGTGATAGTAGGGATTATTTTACTGATTTTTTCGAGGGGTAAAAACTCTTAACCATGTTTTATGGAGAAGAATACAGATTTGGAAATCATTTCTCACCTTAAGCCTTCAAAAATTGTTAAAATAATGAAGGACCCGGAAGCTTCTGCAAAGGCGGTACATCTTGTATATACCACCGATGCAGAAACCGCCGGAATTACCCGTAAGAAAACCGGAAAGAAATATTCCTATTATAAAGACGGGGAAAAAATAAAGGATAAAGAAGAAATTACCAGAATCAATAAACTGGTCATTCCGCCTGCCTGGGAAAATGTATGGATCTGTGCTCTTGATAACGGCCATCTTCAGGCAACCGGTTTTGATGTAAAAAAAAGAAAACAGTACCGCTATCACCCTCTGTGGAGTGCTTTAAGAAATCATACAAAATTTTACAGAATGCTTCAGTTCGGGTATGCATTACCGGACATCCGTCTGCATATAGAACAGGATCTTGCCCTGAGAAATTTTGAGAAGCGAAAAATCCTTGCCTTAATTGTAAGCCTTATGCAAAGAACCAATATCCGTATCGGGAATAATGTATATGAAAAATTATACGGTTCTTTTGGTCTGACCACATTAAAGGATAAGCATGTAAAGGTAAAAGGACAAAAAATTTCTTTTTCTTTTAAAGGAAAGAAAGGTATCATGCATCAAATCGATCTCAGGAGTCCAAGGTTGGCAAGGCTTATTCAGAAATGCAAGGATATTCCCGGGAAAGAGCTTTTTCAGTATTTTGATGATGAAGGAAACCGTCATTCTGTAGATTCCGGGATGGTGAATGAGTATATCAAAGAGATCAGTGGTGAAGATTTTACAGCAAAGGATTTCAGAACATGGTCCGGAACCGTAAGTGCTCTGATCGCTTTTAAAGAAATCGGGTATGCGGAAAATGACAGTGAATATAAAAAGAAGGTAAAAGAAGCCCTGGATATCGTGGCAGAAAACCTGGGAAATACATCGGCTGTCTGCAGAAAGTATTATGTTCATCCTTTAGTCATCAACCTTTATGAGAATAATACCATCAAAAAATATCTTGATGAACTGGAAGTGATAGAAGAAAATGACGGAAAAGCCGATCTTACAAAAGAGGAAAGACTGGTGCTGAAGATTCTGGAAAATGAAAAGATGTAAGGGAGACCAATCAATAGTGAATGGTAAATTTACTTCGCAGTGAATTTTTTATTCTGAACTTTAGCATCATTGACTATTCACTTACGCAGCAAAAATTGACCATTGACATTACACAAATTCGATTCTTTATATCAAACTGAAATCCTGCTGTTATTCAAAAACTGAATCCTGTATTCCTTTGGGGTAATTCCTGCAATTTTTTTGAAAAAGCTGGGTAAAATGGGATGCGGTATGAAAATTCAGTTCGTAGGCAATCTCTGCAATATCTTTACTGGAATGAAGTAATGCTTTGCTGTAATTGATATCAATCTCATTGATCCATTGTTTTGGAGATTTCTGAGTAACTCCTTTGACACATTTATTCAGATAACTTTCTGTAACAGACAATTTATCGGCATAGAAAGCCACTCTCTTTTCTCCGACATGGTATTTGAACAAAAGATCCCGGAACTGCAGGGACAGCTCCATGGGGCGTGTTGCAGATTTGTGATGGGTATCAGAATCCGTGCTCAGCATTTTGATCAGAATCAAATGAAGCATTGTCACCACTACATCATTGATATTGAGATTATTCAACCATAATTTCTGTTCCATAATCGGGAGAAGCTGTGTGATGGTTCTGTAGGTTAAGCTGTCCAGATTCAGGAAATGTGTCATGCAAAAGATACTGCTTTTATGTTTTGGCAGTTCCTTTTCAGACAGAATATTATTTTCATAAGCAAGGAAGAAACCTTCAATATCTTCTGATAATTCAACAGTTGCGGTAATTGTTCCTTGCTTAATAAAGATCACGCCTCCTTTTTCCGCATGATATTCTTTATTTTCAAGGTACTGTCTGATATGCCCATTGGTAACGAAAATAATAAAATTGAATGTGGTACGATACGGAATCACCGGCATCAGAATACCTTTAAGATAATTTCTCTCCAACTCTTTATTTTCAGTATAGCCCAGTCTGATTTTATCTCCGGCTGTAGGACCTAATATACTGGCGTATTGTTTTCTGTCTACGTGTAAGCTCATCTTAATGATTTTTAAAGTTTAACTCTTCAACTTTTGCAAGGCTTACTTTTTTCTGTTCTTCAGAATCTATCTGTCCATCAACAAGATTATTGAAGTCCATTGTTTTTTTGGTTCCTCCTATTTCTACCAATTCCACTTCTTTTTCTTCCCCCGGCTCAGAACGTACTGCAGTACTTGCTACAATATTCAGTCTCTTTCCGAAAGCTTTTTCCCGGTCAAAGCTCATCGCTTTATTAACTTCAAAAAAATGGAAGTGTGAACCTACCTGAATAGACCTGTCTCCGGTATTGGTTACTTTTATTTTTACAGTTTCTCTGCCTTCATTGCAGATAATTGTTCCTTCTTTTACAAAAATTTCTCCTGGTATCATAATCAGTAGTATTAGCGGATTGGATTGTGTACGGTTACCAGTTTTGTCCCATCCGGGAAGGTTGCTTCAATCTGAACATCGTGGATCATTTCTGAAACGCCTGGCATCACATCTTCTTTGGTCAGAAGGTTGGCTCCTTCCTGCATCAGTTCGGCTACTTTTTTCCCGTCTCTTGCGCCTTCAAGCAGAAAGTGGCTGATCAGAGCGATGGATTCCGGGTAGTTTAATTTAAGGCCTCTTGCCTTTCTTTTCAGAGCGAGTTCGCCTGCCAGAAACAGCATAAGCTTTTCCGTTTCTCTCGGTGTTAAGTGCATAATATTTTTTATTTAAAATTGGACAAACAATATCCGTTTCACCTCTACGTAAAGGCAAACAGAAATGTTCAAAAATGTAAAATGGGAAATGATGTTTTCAGATCTGTATTGACATAAATACAAACCACAACGGATCATTAAAAATTAAGAAAAGGGATTAGCAGCCCGCTACCTGCAGACAGTGATACAGGATATATCTTGGTGACGTAATATAAACGCGGTTTTGAACAGCCGCAACCTGTGTATTGTAAGTGTAACCTGCAAAGAAATAGTGCAGCCAATGCTGTGCAAGTATTGAGTAATCAAATTTTACTTTCTCCCAGTCGTTGGAATCCTGCACATCCTGCACATCCTGCACATCTGAAAAACTATAGAGTTCAGGCTGAGTCTGCTGATCAGATTTCTGCTGTAAAAGATGAATTTTTGAAAGGATATGAGAATATGGCTGAGTTTTCCCTTTATGTGCAAAAAGACCTGCACACAACGCTGAGAAAAATATCACAAAAGAGAAAAATAAGACTCTTTTTTCATACCTGATAATAATGATGTAAAATTAGAACAATCTGATCCTCCGGCTATCAAAAAATTATTTAAAATGTTCAAAATCGCAACAAAAGTGAATTTATATAATTTTAACACTGTAACATAAACCCTTTATTTACAGTCATTAACAGCAATTCTTAAACTATGACAAATGTTCTATTGTCTTAATTCCTACAATTATGACAAAATGGTGTATTTTTTTCTAAAACCTAAAGAATTCTGAAAATAAATCAATATTTAATAAAAATTTATCTCAGAAAAAGCATAAATAATAGTATCAGATCTGTTTTCTGGTTTATCTGACAAAAAAAGACGGCATTTTTTCTTTCCTTATAATTATCGTAAATTTGTATACACATCTTATTAATTTAATAAAATAATAAAACGTAATATGTCAAAAGCAATTTCGCAAGTACCATTAGCGGTAAACGAGCCTGTAAACTCATACGAACCGGGATCTCCGGAAGTTAAAAGCCTTATCGACACTTATAAAAAAATGTGGGCTGAAAAGGTAGAAATCCCAATGATTATCAATGGAAAAGAAGTAAAAACTGAAACAAAAGTACAGCTTCAGTCTCCACAGGATCATGCTCATGATTTCGGATTCTACTACCAGGGTGGTATGCAGCATGTGGATGACGCTATCAACGCGGCATTGGCAGCTAAAAAAGAATGGAATGAACTAGGCTGGGAACAGCGTGCAGCAATTTTCTTAAAGGCAGCCGATCTTTTGGCAGGACCTTACAGAGATGTGATTAATGCAGCAACAATGATCGGGCAGTCTAAAAACGTACACCAGGCTGAAATTGATTCCGCTTGTGAGTTCATCGACTTCTTAAGATTCAATGTAGAGTTCATGACAGAAATGTATGCTGAGCAGCCGGTTTCTGATAACGGAATCTGGAACCGCGTTGAATACAGACCATTAGAAGGATTCTGTTTTGCAGTAACTCCATTCAACTTTACAGCGATTTCCGGAAACCTTCCTACTTGTATGGCCATGTTAGGAAACGTAGTGGTTTGGAAACCTTCTGACAAGCAGGTATATTCTGCAAAAGTAATTATGGATGTATTAACAGAAGCGGGTCTTCCTGCAGGGGTTATCAACATGATCTTTACAGACGGAAAAGAAACTGCTGAGAAAGTTTTGGCTCACCCGGATTTTGCAGGTCTTCACTTCACTGGTTCTACAAAAGTATTCCAGGGAATGTGGAAAATGATCGGTGATAATATCCACAACTACAGAACATATCCAAGAATCGTTGGAGAAACTGGTGGTAAAGACTTCGTTATTGCTCACCCGTCTGCTAACGTGGAAGCTGTAGCTACTGCATTGGTAAGAGGTGCTTTCGAATACCAGGGACAAAAATGTTCTGCAGCTTCAAGAGCTTATATCCCTAAGTCTCTTTGGGCTGATGTGAAAAAAGTAATGGAAGCTCAGATGAGCACTATCAAAATCGGTTCGCCGGAAGATACTTCTAACTTTGTCAATGCTGTAATCGACAAGAATTCTTTCGAAAAATGTAAAGGATATATCGACAGAGCGAACGCTTCAGGTGAAGCTACTGTTGCAATCGGTGGGAAATATGATGATTCTAAAGGATGGTTCGTACACCCAACAGTAATTGAAACTACAAATCCTCATTACGAAAGTATGGTTGAAGAGATCTTCGGACCAATCTTATCGATCTACGTATATGAAGATCAGGACTGGAAAGAGACCCTTAAACTTGTAGATTCAACATCTCCTTATTCATTGACCGGTTCTGTGTTCTCACAAGACCGTTACGCAATCGCTGAAGCTTACAAAGCTTTAGAAAACGCATCAGGTAACTTCTACATCAATGATAAACCAACGGGTGCCGTAGTAGGACAGCAGCCTTTCGGTGGCGGTAGAGCTTCAGGAACAAATGATAAAGCAGGTTCTAAAATGAACCTTCTAAGATGGGTTTCTGTAAGAAGCGTAAAAGAAACTTTTGTTTCTCCTAAAAACTACAAATATCCATACCTGGGATAATTAATAAATAATGAGTAATGGCCAATGAGTAATTTGTTGTCTGTTCCTTGAATACAGCCTCGGAATTTCGGTTTCGGGGCTTTTTTGTGGGGTTTCGGGGTACGAGATTTGAAATACGAGGTGCGGGGTGCGGGATTCGGGTTTGAGAGTTTGAGGGGTTGAGAATATTAGAGTATTTTTGGTAATAAAGTATTTTTTGGACTGCATTAAACATTAAACTCGAATCTCGCATATCCTGTAGCTCGTATCCCGAAACCCGATATCTGCACTAACATCTTTTAACAAACTTTACCTATATTTTACGATTTTCAATGTCCTGTTAGGAATAATTATTGATTTTCTGTTATTATACACCCCAAAATAAAATAATATGAAAAAGTTATTGCTAACAGCTGTCGGAATAGGAATATTTGCAGTGAGCTGTGGAACCAAAGAATCGACAATGTCAACAAGTAGCAGAGATTCAGCAACAGTAGACAGTACCCAAAAAAGTATACCGCCTACAACTACTGATACGATGACTACAAAAAGGACGAATCCTGATACAATCATGATCAAAAGGGATTCTATGGCAACGTCTCCTGTCAAATAACATGTATATACGTTTAATTTAAAATGGAAAATCTGCAGATGAAAGCGCTGCAGATTTTTTTATTGGATAACCATATAAATATGGGATATTGAAATTTTGGCTTGAAAAGACGTTTATTCCATGTTTTTGACTACAGCCGGTGATTATATATTATTTCTAACGGCGGGCTAAAACCCACCCCTATTGAATCCAAAATTTAAAGGAACATCTTTTATCTTTTATCTTTTATCTTTTATCTTTTATCTTTTATCTTTTAATCCTTATATTTGATTAACATCAACAATCAAAATTAACTATTATGAGAAAATTATGGATAGGAGCAGTTCTTGGACTTCTTTTCCTTGGAAGCTGTGCTCAAAACAAAGAAAAAAGAGAGGAATATAAAGATGCTCACAATAAAGATTCCTTAAGAAACAGAATGGGAGATTCTGCTGTAGCGAATTCAATCCCTTCCCCCGATTCTTCAAAAGTAAAAACCGACAGTACGAAAGTTAAATAAAATCACAAATCCACAGACGTCTGTGGATTTGCACTTAAAAAAACTTGACTGAAAAAAAACCGGGCAATCAACCCCGATTATAGGATATGGCAGATATTCTGGTCAGAATATTTCCTTAAAAAGTTAAAAAAATGGGAATGGCAGTTTCTCTTATAATGATCTTAGTTCAAAAATGAAATAAAAGTGATAAGCTGTAACAGAATTGTTGTATACTTTGAAACTGCCACAAAGATATAATAGCAAAGGGTTCCTTTAAAATAATAGGTTGTTCATTTTCGTGAAAATAGCAATATAGAATTGAATAAAATGCCCTTTTTTAATCATTTTCGGGAAAATGACTATTTTTTATCTGACCGGGTTTCACTATCCAGATATTTAATGTAAGCTGATGGAGAATAATCTGTGACCGCCTTGAAGACTGCAGCAAATTTGCTGTGGGAAGAAAATCCGCATTCATCAGCAAGGATACTTATTTTATACTGTCTGTACTTCTCATCATTGATCAGTTTGTCTACAATATAGTTGATTCTTAAACGATTGATATACGTTTTAAAATCTGCATTTTTATGCTGATTGATCACGTAAGAAAGATATTTTGTATTGGTGTTCAATTCTCCGGCGAGAAAAGATAGGGACATGCCTTTATTGTTATAGAGATTACCTTTTTCAAAATCCTCAAGCAGTTCCAGCAGTTTTGATTCTGTTTCCGGGGTCATCAGAGAGTCATTTCTTCTTCGGTCTGTCTCGGAGTCTTTTTCATCAATTTCTTCCACAAAAATATTGGAAAACTCAAAATCACCAGATTGTTTTAAAGGATAGTGTGTCCTGTTACCGATCATGTTCAACTGGGTTCTGATAATATTTCTAAGCTTTGACCGCTGTTTTTTCTGTTTTCTCCTAATAAAAAGAAACAGCCCAACCAATGAAAGGGACAGAATGACAATAGCTGCATTCTTCACTCCATTCATCTGCGTATTTTTTTTCGTAGCTTTTCCTTTGGGATTTTCAAAATCTTTTATGGCAAAACTCTGGTTGCGCGCTGCAATACTGTCATAGGCACGTACATATTTTACCGCATATAAAGAAGCCTTGAAATTGTCCCCAACTCCTTCATAATAATCATTAATATTGGAATAAACTGCTTTTTTAAGTTTAAGACTTCGGGAAGTATCGGCAATTTTTTCTGCTTTTTTAAGATACAGTTCAGCATCTTTCCAGTTTTTCTGCTTCAAACGGATTCCTCCCAGGCCATTATAAACTAATCCCAGCGTACAGCTTCCTTTCTTTAGCAATCCTTCCGCTTTTCGATAGTAATCTTCAGAGACAGAATAATTATTGAGCTTGAAATAGACATCTCCCAATAGTTGATAAGATGCCGCTGCGGTTCTGTTTTCATTATAACTATTGATCTTTTCAAAATATTTCAGGGAGGATTCGATATGTTGTATGGCGTTAGGATAATTCCCCATCTCCATTTCATAAAAAGCCATTTCCTGATTCAGCAGTCCTGCGGCTTCATTACTTTTCTGAAAATCGGTGATCCGGGCTGAAGCCTCCAGTCCTTTTATAATATATTTTTTGGATCTTTCGTATAACCCTACCTGTCTATATTGTCTCGCAAGTAATCGGGTTACTACAGCCATCCATTCAGGATCATTAGTCAGATTGATTACCGAATGGGCATTTTCACTGTAACAGATTGCTTTTTTAAGTTCACCGGCATGATGGTACAGCTCTGAAGAAAGGATAAGACATTTTATTTTCTCTGATGGCTTTTGTGCCTTCATATAGAGGGAATCTGCTGTTTTGATGGCTTTGGGTAAATCTTTATAGGCTGTAACAGAAGAAGTCCTTTCACAGATAAGATCAAAGCTATTTTTTTTCTGGGCAAATATGGGAATTGCTGTTGCCAGCAAAAACAAAAATTTCAAAAGACTTTTAGGCATAGAAAAACAAATTATTATTTTCATTTTATAATAATTCATCATTGATTTCACGGAGTGTCTTTTTGTTTTTTACAAAACTAGTGATATTTTATTTTTTATTAAAACATTATATTGAAATTTAATCATTTAACCAAAAACACCAATTTACATTAATTTTAATAATAAGACAGAAATAATATATGGTTTTCTTTAATATAAACTGATTTCTGTTTTAAAACCAAAATTCCTGTATAATTATTTTTAATATGGACGGCTCAGGTGTCTTCATATTTATTACATTTGCAGGGAATAAAAAGTTTTTATGAAAAAAATAGCCATACTTTCCTCAATCTTTATAGGAGTCCTTGCATGGGCACAGGGAATTAAATTTGAAGAAGGCAATTTTGCCTCCATTCTTGCCAAAGCAAAAAAAGAAAAAAAACTGGTCTTCATTGATGCATATGCTTCATGGTGCGGACCTTGTAAACTGATGGTTAAAAATATTTTCCCGCTTCAGTCTGTAGGCGATTACTATAATTCCCACTTTATCAATGCGAAAATTGATATGGAAAAAGGAGAAGGAATTGAGCTGGCCAAAAAATATAATGTAAAAGCATTTCCTACTTACCTGTTTATCGACGGAAACGGTGAAGCTGTGCACAGAACTTTAGGATATGTGGAAGAAAAAGACTTTATCCAGTTTGCGAAAGACGCTGAAGATCCCAATAAAAGACTAACCTCTTTGAAGCAGCAGTTTGAAAAGGGAGAAAAAAATCCTGAGTTTTTAAAGAATCTTGCCGGACTTACCATGTATAATGACGCCGAGTTTGCCGGAAAAGTTCTTAACCGTTACTTTCAGCAGAAAACAATTTTAGATCAGGAAGATATCCAAATGCTTCTTTCAGGAGTACAGACTACAGACAGTCCTTTATACAAAATTTTCCAGGATAAAAAAGCTGATATCGTTAAGTTCTTCCCGGAAGATAAATATGAAAAGTTTGAGAAAAATATCAAGCTGAATACTATTTCTAAAAAAGCTTATAATCCGGATACTAAAAAATGGGATGACAGCTATTTTATGGCCGAAGCACAGAAATTTCTAAGCAAAGAAGAGGCTGACAAGATCTTAAAAAGAATGAAAGCTAACAGAGCTTTAAAGAATAAAGATATTCCTGAGTATGAAAAGCTGATCCTTGATATCTACAAAGATTATTCTGCAGCAGGTTCTGAAGAACTGAACTCTCTTGCATGGAACTTCTTTGAGAATGTGAGCAATAAAGCTTCTCTGGAAAAAGCCATTGCATGGGCACAGGAATCTGTAAAGAAAGACCAGAACTTTGCCAATACAGATACTTTAGCCAATCTTTACAATAAGGTAGGTGATAAGAAAAATGCAAAAATATGGGCTGAAAAGTCTATTGAACTGGCCAAAAGTACAGGACAGGATTCTACAGACACGGAAAAATTACTGAAAAGTCTTTAATTGATTAAGGTCTATCATAAAAAAACGCAGAACAGAGTTCTGCGTTTTTTTATGATGTATAAAACCACCCCGTCAAAAATCCTTTGAATTTCCGCCCCCTTCCAAAATATAGAAATTGAGCACTTGAGTTGTGGTATAATTGAAAATAAAGCTTCTCTTAGTATTCAAACAGAACACTGCCCCAGGTAAATCCGCTTCCGAAAGCAGAAAGAAGGACAAGGTCGCCTCTTTTTATTTTTCCCTGCTCAATTGCTTCGCTTAAAGCAATCGGAATAGAAGCTGCTGTTGTGTTTCCGTATCTCTGGATGTTGTTGAAGACTTTCTCATCCGGTAATCCGAATTTTTCCTGTACAAACTGGGCAATTCTCAGATTCGCCTGGTGCGGAATAAACATATCAAGATCTTCAACCGTCTTTCCGGCTTTGTTCAAAGCTTCCATCATGGTTTCGGGGAATCTTGTTACCGCATGCTTGAATACGAAGTTTCCGTTCATGATCGGATATACTTCTTTGTTCGTTACATTTTCAGGATCTTTTCTCATTCTGTCGCTCCATCCGAATTTTGAACCCGGGAACTGGGTACAAAGATCGTCAGCATATTTTCCTTCAGAATGCATATTCATCGCTAAAATATCTCCTGCATTTTCATCTTCTGATGCAGAAAGAACAATGGCTCCTGCCCCGTCTCCAAAAATAACAGACACACCTCTTCCCTCATCAGAAAAGTCCAATCCGAAAGAATGAACTTCTGCTCCTACCACAAGAATATTTTTATAAGTACCGGATTTGATGAATGCATTAGCCACACTCATAGAATATACAAATCCTGAACATTGATTTCTTACATCCAATGCTCCGATCGTATCACATCCCAGCATGTCCTGAAGCAGGACACCACATCCCGGAAAATAATAATCCGGTGAAAGCGTTGCAAAAACAATGTAATCAATATCTTTTGAGGTAAGACCTGCATTGAGGATGGCTTTTTCTGCAGCTTTAAAACCTAGATAAGCGCTGGTTTCCTGAGAGTCATATCTGTTTTTTCTGTGTCTTCTTTCCTTGATACCTGTTCTTTCCGTAATCCATTCGTCATTGGTAGTCATTAGTTTTGCTAAATCATCATTGGTAACAACGTTATCTGGAACATAAAATCCCACCCCTTTTATGGTACTTTTAATCATATAGTTTTTTAATTTTGGCAAAGATAAAACTTATTTAACACATAGTTTTTCAAAATATTAGTATTTTTACTTTATGCCAATTGATACGATATACAGAACCTCCCAGTGCGAATGGGTAGATGTAGAGGCTCCTACTTTAGAAGACCTGAAATTTCTTCATGAAAGATATGAAATCAACAACCTTCTTCTGGAAGATACGATGGACCCTAATCACCTTCCGAAATATGAAGAAGACGGAAATGTAAAATTCTTTTTACTCCGTGAAAGTACAGAGCTGGAAAGAAAGAATTTGAATACCATCAGTGATATCAGTACCAAGATTGGGATTTTTCTGGTTGAAAATACCATTATTACCATCCACAGGATGAAAACCAGGAGTATCACAGAGACCAAGAAAAATGTATCTATGATTCAGGAAGATGTTACTCCTCAGCAAATCACCCTTATGATTGCTATCCTGATTATGAAAAGTTTTGACGATGAATCTTTAAGTCTGTTCGAAACGATGGACAATATAGAGAATGAAATTTTTCTTAAAAACACGAATCATACGAGCCAGATCCGCCGTCTCTACAAACTGAAACGAAAATCGGGCTTGAATTCCCGCGTGCTGGTAATCTCTACGGATGCTATTGATAAATTTAAACTACTGAATTTACAGGACTCAGAAATTGTCGATTTGAAAGATAAACATAAGGATGTCGTTGCCGATTTTGATCATTTAAACATTCAGATTACCAACCTTATTTCCATGTTCCTGGCACTTTCGGACCAAAAAGCCAACCAGGTGATGAAGGTGTTGGCCATTTATTCTGTTTACTTTTTACCGATCACTTTCATTGCCGGGGTATATGGGATGAATTTCGATAATATGCCTGAGCTTCATCATAAGTATGGATATTTTGTAACATTGGGAGCGATGGCTACGGTTGTGATCAGTACATTTATTTATGTAAGGCGAAAACAGTGGTGATTCATTTTTATAACAATACAAAGGCACAAAGATTTTGATCATCTAATTGATGATCTTTGTCTTTTACCGGCACATCCTCAAAACAAAATACCATGACTACCGAAAACCTCAACAAAATTCTGGAAGATCCCTCTCTTTCACAGGCATCCAAAGATAAATTGCTTGCCTTACACGGGAATATAGCTGCCAAAGAATTCTCTGATCTTCTGGATCAGTCCGGTAATCAGTATATAGAGTTTGTACAGGAAGGTGGCGGTGTATGGGGAAGCGCACTGGTAGGCTATCTTTATGGTCTGGAAATATTCGGAATCCGTTTTCTGAAAGTAGCAGGAACGAGTGCCGGAGCTATTAACACCATGCTTATCGCAGCCTGCAAAACCAAAGAAGAGCCTAAAAGTGAGCTGATTAAGGATATTCTTTTCAGCTGGAATTTTGCAGATTTTATGGATGGGAAAACGTATGTAAAGACGACCCTTCATGCAATGCTGAACAACAAAGATTTTTTTAAGATCAATGCCATCATTGCGGTCATTCTTTTCATTATTCTGCTGAGCATTCCTTTTCTGGCTCCTCCCACAACCATACTGAACGCCAAACTAATGTTCCTGATTCCATTGATTCCGGCTGTCATTCTCTTTTTCTGTATTAAAAAGCTTTATAATAATTTCAGAAAGGAAAACAGCGGACTGAATCCCGGAAATGTTTTTCAGAATACCATGCAGAATGCGCTGGCCCAATTTGGAATACAAACAGTTGCCGATCTCAATAAAAAATTCATTCAGAAAGAAAAAGGCCTCAATCTCAGCTACCGTTATGGGAACGGGCAGGAATATTATCAGATAGCTTTGCAAAGCATCGAAAAGATTAGAATAAAAAATCAGGAACACATTGACCAGACCCGATACAGAATTTTCTATGAAAGTGCCGTCAATAATGATTATTATAAAAACAATCCGTTTTATCTTCTTACCTCAGAATATGTGGTTATTACCACTGATATCAATGCTAAAATTAAGGTAGAACTTCCTACGATGGCCAATCTCTACTGGTCCGAAGAGGAACTGAAACACATCAGTCCGGCTGAATTTGCAAGAGCCTCTATGGCGGTACCCTTTTTCTTTGAACCTTTCCAGAAACAAATTAACACAAACGATGATTCTGTAAAATATGCCTGGAGGTATTGGATGAATACCCAACCTGAAAATATAAACCCAGCAGGAGTTTTCATTGATGGCGGCAGTATCTCCAACTTCCCTATTGACCTTTTTCACGCTGATGAAGTTTTTTATCCGAGAATGCCTCTTTTTGGGGTACAGCTAACCAGTGATTCTGCCATTCTTTCTGAAAAGGGAAAAACCAGTGAAGAAATCCTTAAAACACCGTTCAGCTACGCAGGAAATATCATCAGCACTCTGAAAGGGTTTAACGATAAGACATTCCTTACCAAACATACTTTTTATAAGCTATACAGTATACAAACCGTTAACTGCGGCACCAGCAGTTGGCTGAATTTCTTTATGAAAAGAGAAGAAAAGGAAGAACTCTTCAACAGAGGTTTTCAGGCTGCCCTTGATTTTCTCAACACATTTGATTGGGAAAAGTACAAATATGAAAGAATGATGCTTACGATGAAGGAGAAAAAAATACTCAAAGAAGAGGATACTCCTACGGTGGGGTAAGGGTTTTGAAGTATTTTTTGTAGGTGTAAATCTTTTTGAATACATACAAAAGTAAGCTGAACCTGTTTTAATTCAAGTTCAACTTTACTTTCATTCAGTTATAAATTGTCCAGAAACTCCAGATACATCGGAACACTTCTGTTGATCCATTCATCGGAAGAATCTCTTTCAATTCCATAATACACGAATGGTTCTTTATAATCGGCTTTTATATAATCGAAAGTCAGTTCATAAGGTCGGAAAAGTTCATTCATCGTGTATTTATATTCCCCTGTTTCAGAATATCCATCTTCATCTATTCCTGCGGTAACAGCCAGTGTCATTTTCTTTCCGGCCAGTTTGAAACCGCTGTTGCTTCCATACGCCCAGCCGTATAAAACCACTTCATCCAGCCATTGTTTTAAAAGCGGCGGGCTGCTGAACCAGTAAAAAGGAAACTGAAATACAATCTTGTCATACGATTCCATCAGCTTCTGCTCTTCTGCCACATTGATTTTTCCATCAGGATAAGCTTCGTACAGTTGATGAACCACATATTTTTCAGGATATTTTTTTAACTCGTCGATCCATTTTTTATTGATCACTGATTTTTCAATATCAGGATGCGTCACAATCACTAATGTTTTCATTATGTCTAAATTTCTATCACAAAATTACAACACGTTACTTACATTTCGTACATTAGCAACCAATTGTATGGTACTATAAAAAATGTAAGTAATGACTAAAATAAAGGAAACCTCAACCAATTTTGCCAATAAAAAAGCACTTGCTGATGAATGTCCAGAAATCTATGCTTCCAATATTATCGGAGGGCAGTGGGCATTAGCCATATGCTGTTATCTGATCAATGGAAAAATGAGATTTGGAGAACTTAGAAAAAAGCTTCAGAACATTACCGAGCGTATGCTCACCCTTCAGCTTCGCAGGCTGGAAGAGGATAAAATCATTACCAGAACAGTCTATGCAGAAGTTCCTCCAAGGGTAGAATATGAGCTTACAGAAATCGGTTATAAGCTGAAGCCCATCATTCTTGAGTTTGAAAAATGGGGTAACGAACATAAACAGATTATGGAAAAGAAATAAAAAGGTTGGGTTAAAAGGTTTTGCAAAGATCTTACACTCAACGGAGACAGGCACATAAAAATGATCTGATCAATTCAATAGAAATGGGCTTGAGCCAGAACTTGAAATCCTAGCAACCAGCTGACATATAAAATGGACTTTCTTTTTCTATTCTTAATTTTCGGAAGCTGGATTCCTACGGAATGACACAGTGTATACATAATATCAAACAGTTCTATAGGTCATTCCGTAGGAATCCAGGCTTATTAATTGAAAGAATAATCGTGTACTACTTTCCCTCAGTCTCTTTCCACAAAGGCTTTTGAGCCAATACTTTCGAGTGTACAGGACAGGTTTCATGATGGGCTCCTTTCAGATATCCGGTACTCATAAGAAATTCGTTGACAATTTCTCCACCTGTAAATTTGAATGTTTTTTTGAATAATTTCATCCATTCCTGCAATGTCATAGGATGATGGTGCTCCAGCCATTTTTCAAAGGAACCAAATTCTTTTTGTAATTCAATGATTGTTTTCGCATTTTCAATGGCAGCATTGACCTTTAATTTATTTCTGATAATTCCAGGGTCACTCAACAGCCTTTCACGGTCTTCTTCTGTATAAGCTGCTATTTTCTGAATATCAAATTGGTCATAAGCTTTTCTGAAACTGTCTTCTTTTTTCAGAACCGTTTCCCAGCTTAGTCCTGCCTGATTAATTTCCAGAATCAGTCTTCCGAACAATTCATTATCATCGTGAATGGGAAACCCATAATAGTTGTCATGATAATTTTTGTGCAGTTCTTTTCTGCTTTCAGGCTGCATTCCTTCTATTGCTAAACAGTAACTCATTTCAGTATATTTTCTATTTTGTAAAACTTTCAGACTGTAAAGATAAAGCGGGATTGTGACAACTGTCCGTCAGTAGTGTTTTTTATTTTTAAATTTTAATAGCACAAATTTTTTTTTAAGAGAATCCATTATTAATTAAAAGTCTGCTGATACATATTGAAATAAAGCGTAGTTTTGTAATTATGCCAAGTTCAGGACTTCATATGAAAACTTATAAAAGTGTCATTACGATGCTTATATTGGTGTTTTCGTTGTCTCCATGCTCAGTCAAAAGAAATGTCCTTGATATTTTTGACATTCAGTACATCAGCGGGCTTAATAAGGTAAAAACAACCTCATCGCTCTCTTTCAGCTGTGATACAGCTTTTGCTTCTTCAGAAACTGCCGTTTCAAAAACCAAAATTCAAAACCATTACCATAAGTTTTTATCTGGTTTTAATTCAGCTGCAGCCAATCTTTTTGAAGAAAAATCTTTTCTCAATAACTATTGCGGGCATTCTGCCGGGAACAGCCCTCCGAAATATATTCTGTTTAAAAGACTTAGACTTCATCTGGTTTAAACTTTTTTTAGTCAGATTATAAAAAACAGTTTTTTACAACACAATATTAATTTCAATGAAACATACCTTAAACAGCCAGTCTTCAGACATGGCCGGATTATATACTTTATCCCTCCGTATGGTTATCGGATGGACCTACTTTTCAGCGTTCTGGCGCCGGCTTATCCTTGAAAACAAACTTATTCCTGATGAAAAGGGATATATCGGGGAAAAATTCAACCATTTTTTACCCAATGCACTCGGAATAAAACCTGTTATTGAATATCTGGTGACTCATCCTGATGTTTTACAACGCTCCATGATGATTTTTACCATTATTGAGGCAATTGTCGGATTATTCATCATCCTCGGTTTATTTACCCGGCTGATGAGTATTGGCATTTTCAGCCTTGCTCTCGGGATTTTATTAGGTTCCGGCTGGCTGGGAACAACCTGCCTTGACGAGTGGCAGATTGGTGTACTGGGCGTAGCCGGTGGATTTGTCATGTTTCTCACAGGAAGTGGTCCTTATTCTCTGGATCATTATTTTAAGAAAAACAACAAAAAATTCACTCAAAAAAAATGGTTCCAATGGCTTGGCTCAGGAAATTTTCCTGTGTCAGATCCAAAGGGTTTTGTACTGGCAGGCTCACTCATCATATTGGGGTTAACTCTTTTTACCAATCAGTATTTTCATGGAGGTGTGTGGGGAACACTTCACAATAAATCGGTAAAACCCAAGCTTGAAATTTCAAAAATCTCTCATCAGCACTCAAAGTTAACATTTGAAGTTTACAGGACGGAAGGTGCTGATGTGTATGGCTCTTTTCTGATAGGGATTCATATCCTCGACAAAAACGGAAAGATTTTAAAGGAACTGGATCATAAAGAACTTGCCGGAATTCCTAAAGAGGATATTCAGAATCATCATGTTGCCAAAGTGAAACCAGGAAAGCACAGTCTGGTAATTCCATTAGGAGCAAAAGCAGATGTGACACTGAATATTGATGATATTTTTCAAAAAAATGATATCCACAGTCTGAAACTGATTGATGTGAGTGGTATTGAATGGATAGAAAAGATTGATTAGCGATGCGGGGTGCGAGACACGGGTTTCATGTTTAGGCTGAAACCTATCCTTGATTTAGTATACAGAAAGCGGACTAAGGTCCGCTCTTATTGAATTTCCAGGTACTATTTATGTTGGAAGCTATTTCTCAGAAACTATGACATGATAGGTGCACTTGCTGTCCGGATCAAGTCTGAGTACTTTTATATCCAATAAAACATCCAGCCCCATGGTGTCGCAAACGCCCTGTATAAAAGGTTTTATGACTGGCCAATTCAACAGACCTGCAATTTGCAGGCTATGGGTGATTTTGTGGTAACGGTCTACTCCTTTAATAAGCAATTCGCATTTGTAGTCATTTAATTCTTTAAATTCAAAATTGTATTCGGGACTGGATGTAAAAACTCCTCCCATCAATATTTTTGCAACAGCCGGAATTCCAGGCTGCAGATTGGGTTTTGTTTCAAGATTCCTCAGTGTCATTCTTGATCCCAGATCGTACATAAAAGTACTGGAAATCTGTTCAATAGCTTCAGGTCCGTAAAGTTTCCCGATCTGTTTGAGCATACCTCCGTAAAAAGCCCCTGTAATATCAGAGAGGCGCTGGGTAAGCTCTGTGAAAGTTCCGGGAAAGAAATCTGCAATAAGCTGAGCCTGATTCATTTCAGGGAGATAGATATCATTTTTTCTGAAATCTGATAATGCCGCGTAAGTTTCCGGCAGTTGAATTTGATTCATATATAATAAGTTATTAGTGACTTGAGATCATGATTTAGCTAAATAATAAAACGGAATACATTACTTCATACCGTTTTCGGATATTGGGAAATTGCCTTTATGAACTATAAAAAGCAAGTGAAGGGCAGTCAGGTCTGTCAGTTCAATAACCGGAAATCAGATAAAGTGTGACACAGCATTCCGGCAAATCCTTTTTGAATGGATTATTAAAAGGTGAGGGAATTTATTCATATTTTTTTCATTTGGTGATGTAAAGCTAGAAAAAATAAATAAACTCTCCAATAAGTGATATTATTTTTTATTTAACAAAATGAAAACAGAAAGTATTGTTTATTATCATGTTAAGGCAGATACAAAAAAAAAAAAAGACCTTCGAAATTCCGAAGGTCTTTTTTAAAATCTAGTGCATGGCTTCACTCAAATCTATTTTTTCTTTGCTCTTTCTTTCTTTTACCAGTAAGATAAACGGAATACATATCAGGAATACGATTCCGAGGTAAAGAAATACATCCATATAAGATAAAACAGTGGCCTGTTTTGTTACGGATAAGTCGAGCATTTTATATGCGGCATTCATTGCTGCATCAGGAGTCATCCCTTTCGCTATGAAATTGGCCTTCAATGCTGCCAGTCTTTGCTGAACATCAAAACTGTTTTCGTCCAGGTGGGAAATTAAGTTATTTCTGTACTTCTGTCCTGCATTGGCAATAAAGGTCGTGATCGCCGCAATCCCAAAAGATCCTCCCAGCTGTCTCATCATCCCTGTAAAGGCTGCTCCCTGACCAATCTCCTGCCCTTTTAGTGTACTTAATGACAAAGAGGTAATAGGAATAAATAATAATCCCAGACCTGCTCCTCTTACAATCAGCATCCAGAAGAAGGCATCTTTACTGGTATCCGGTGTCAGAATTTTGTATCCCCAGAAACTGTAAACGAAGAAGATAAAGAGCCCTAATGAAACCAGGATCTGCTGTTTTGCTCCTTTTGCCAGTAGTCTCCCGATGATAGGCATCATAAAGGCTGTCGTTAATGCGGCCGGAATCATCAACGCACCTGACTGAAGGGCTGTCCATCCCAAAATACTCTGGGTATACAAAGGAACAATGAATGTAGAACCATACAATCCGAATCCAAGAACGAATGACATCATAGTCCCGATCCTCAGGTTGCTGTTTTTAAGCACTCTGAGCTCAACAATCGGGTACTTGAAGGTAAGTTCCCGCCAAAGGAAGAGTATAAATCCTAAAATTGCTGCTACAGTAAAGGCCACGATCATTCCACTTTCAAACCAGTCTTCTTCATGTCCTCTTTCCAGAATAAACTGTAATGAGCCTACTGTAACTGCCAGCAGAGCAATTCCAAGCCAGTCAACATCTGAAGCTTTACGTTTTTCTGCATATTTCGGGCTTCTTACAAACTGAAGCGTCATCAGCGTTGCCGCAATTCCAATCGGAATATTAATATAGAAAATATAGGGCCAGCTGAAGTTATCAACAATATATCCTCCAAGAGGCGGCCCTAGTGTAGGACCGATAATTACCCCAAGGCCGTAAATAGCCTGAGCCATACTTCTTTTTTCAATCGGATACGATTCCGTAATAATCGTTTGTGATGTTACCAGTAAGGCTCCACCCCCGATTCCCTGCATCAATCTGAAGAACACGAGTTCCCAGATATTGGTCGCATTTCCACATAAGAATGAAAATACGGTGAATATAATGATGGATGCCGCAAAGTAATTTCTACGCCCAAACTGCTGTGAAAGCCAGCTCGTCATCGGAACTATGATAACGTTCCCGATGGCATACGCTGTAATCACCCACCCTACTTCTGAAAGCGTAGCTCCAAGATTCCCCTTCATTTCATTCAAGGCAACATTGACAATCGTGGAGTCTACAATTTCAAGAAGGGCACAAAGGATGGCTGTAATCGTAATGATTACTCTCCGCGCTCCATATTCTACTAATGAATCTTGCATAAGTTTTTTTCGATGTGAAAAATCAATGGCGAATTTTGCTTCGCAGGTGAATGGTGAATTGTAAAGCCTGCCGTTTAATTGACAGCAAAGCTGATTCACTATTGACAACGAAGTTCATTGACTTTTAACAATTTTAAATGTTATTTCAAAGCAACTTCTGCCTTCACGTTCATTCCTGTTCTTAATCTTTTGGCAATATTCTTGTCAAGATTTACAAAATCAATTTTTACAGGAAGTCTCTGAACTACTTTTACGAAGTTACCACTCGCATTATCGGGAGGAAGAATAGAGAAAGTAGCTCCTGTAGCGGGAGAGAATGAGCTTACCACTCCTTCAAATTCCTGATCAGGAAAAGCATCAATCTCAATTTTTACTTTCTGGCCTTCTACCATTTTGTCTACCTGTGTTTCTTTAAAGTTGGCCACCACCCATTTCTGGTCGTTTTTAACCAAAGCAAACAACTGAGCTCCTGCCTGCAGATACTGACCTGCCTGTGTAGGTACTTTTCCAACGTATCCGTCTTCAGGGGCAAGGATTACCGTATATGACAAATTCAGTTTTGCATTTTCTACATCTACTTCTCTTTGTTTAGCAACAGAACCTGCCACGCTGATTTGTTGTGAGCTGGCAGCCGTCTGAGAAGAAGCGATGTGAGTTTGCTGAGCAATTTGGTTTCTCTGATCCACTAAAACCTGCAACTGTCTGTCTGCAGATTGTTTTGCTGCCAAAGCCTGCTCATACTGCTGTTCCGTAATAGAGTGGTCTTTTACAAGATTAGCATATCTCTTCAGATCCTGAGAAGTTTTCCATACATTTACTTTTGCAGCTTCAATCTGAGCATTAGCCGTTACTACTGCTGCTTCTGAAGAACCTATATTTTTTGAAGTTGCTGTTGTAGTAGCTTCTGCATTTGAAATATTGCTTCTGGCTGTAGATAAAGCTGCCTGAGCCTGTTCCAGAGCCATTTTCTGATCCCTGTTATCCAAAATCACCAAGGTATCTCCTTTCTTCACAAACTGGTTGTCTTTTACTTTTACCTGAGCTACATATCCGGAGATTTTAGAAATTACCGGTGCCATATTGGAAGCAATCTGAGCATCATCAGTCTCTTCGTGATACTGTCCGTAAGTAAAGGCTCTGTAACCGTAAATCCCTCCTCCGATTACTACTGCCGCTAAAATGATAGGAAAAACTAAACTTTTTTTCTTTTTAGGTTCAGCTGCCTGTGTATTATTATTTTCCATTTTGGTTTCGATCTGATTATTTAATTGTTAAAGTTCCTGTTGTCTGTAATAGTTTTCTGTATGCCAGTGCAGCATCTGCCTTAGCATTGATCACGCCAACATTGGCCGCAATCTGAGCTGCGTCTGCATCCAGCAATTCAGTCATGGTTGCCAAACCGTTGTCGTATTTATTTTTGGTAATTCTGTAATTTTCATTAGCCTGTTCCGCCGATTTTTCAAAAACAGCAATTCTCTTTTTCGAATAGTCTGTGTTCTGATATTCTCTGTTGACATCAAGCTTAATGTTATCATTCAGTAATTCATCAGTAGCGGCAAGCTGCTTTTCTCTCGCCTGCGATTGTCTCAATGAAGAATTTTCTTTCCAAAGATTGGACAGGTTATAAGAAACCCCGACTCCTACATTGATGGCATTGTATACGGTAAGAAACTTAGGGATATCAGCTGCTACATAACCTCCTGTAAATGCAATGGAAGGAAGATTTTCTGCTTTTGCTGCCTTCGAACCTAATTCCGCCGCTTTTCTCTGTTGTGCCAGAGCCTGTAAATCTTTACGGTTTTCTCTGGCTTCATTAACATAATAATCAACAGGTTTTACATCTGTTCCTTCTTCAATATAATTTTCATCTACTGCCAGTTCCGTCGTTTCAGGAAGACCAAGCAGTAAATCCATATTGATGTTGGCAATATTGTAGTTATTTTTGGCTTCCAACAGCTGAAGTTCAATATTTGAAGTCTGAAGATTTGCCTTTAATCTGTCATTTCTTGCAATCAACCCATTGTTTTCCATTTTAAGGAAGGTTTCATCTCTTTTTTGAGAAGCGGCAAGATTTTCTTCAAAAACCTTGATGGACTGGTTGGCTTTAAACAGGTTATTATAAGCCTGGGCAACGTTATAAGCAATGGCAATTTTATCATTCTCAGTGCTTAATTTAGAAGCTTCTACCAGATATTTTGCTGACTGAATTCCATATTTGATTCTTCCACCGCTGTAAATGGGAACGCTAAGATTAGCAGAACCGTAAACTACCTGATGTATTTCAGGTCCGCCAGCTCCTCCTGCAAGACCAGGAAGTTTGATATCAACATTCGGTTTTATCGGAAGGTACATATAGCTACCTGACACCTTCAATTCCGGCAGTTGTCTGTTTTTAGCCTCCAAAAGATCAGCTGTAGCCTCTTCGATCTTGGCTGCATCGATCTTGAGATTCTTGCTGTTCTGGATTCCCAGCTGCACGGCCTCGTCAAGAGTAAGTGTTCTTTTCTCCTGAGCATTTGCATTTGCTATTCCTACGAATAGTGATAATGCAATCACTGAGTTATTTATTCTCTTCATAACCTAAAAGGTCTTTTAGTAAATATTTAATATGTTTATTAAGTTCTGTGTAGTATTTTTCATCAAAAGCTTCTTCATCTTCTGTTTCATTCAGAAACTCTTTATACATTTCTTTTGCATTGAATGCATAAAACAAGGTTCCGCTTACGGTAGAATGAAGGAGATAAATAGGTGGATTTTTGGTGAAAATTCCATTTTTAAGACCACTTTCCAATATTTGCGAATACATAGAAAGGAATCCCATTTTGGTCTGCTTCAAAAATTCTATAATCTGAGGATTCTTGGTATGCAGCTGCTCTCTCTGCATAATCCTGTAGAAGCATTTTTGAGTCCGGATCTTGTGAGAAAACTGATCGATGACTCTTTCAATCTTTTGCCAATCGTTGATGTCAGTTCTTCCCAAAAGGTCTTTTGAGAAAAACTGACCTTCATTCATTCTGTATTCCACTAATTTCTCATAAAGTTTTTCCTTAGAGCCAAAATAATATGAGATCATAGAGATGTTTACATTCGCCGCCTTTGCAATTTCCCGGGTGGAAGTTCCTTCGAATCCCTGTTCTGCAAAGAGCTTCTCGGCAGCGAATAATATATTTTCTTCTTTTGAAATCATGTTAGTGTTCATTTTTCAGGGCGCAAATGTACACAAGTTTTCATTCAAATCAAACGATTGATTGATTTTTTAATATAGATTTAATTTATTGCAAAGAAAAGACGGTTTCTATAATATATGCTGAAAGCGCAGGAAAGGCACTTTTTAATTTAAAAGAGTTTATTTTGAATTAATATTCGGGAAAACCTGAACAATAATTTTAATATTTTCAGAATGCATTCAATTGAAGTAAACGTAAAAATATAAGGAAAATAGAGCTGAAATAATAATCTGTTCAGGACAAAAACAAAAACTCCGGGATTTACCGGAGTTATTTATGTGCTTTTATGAATATATCTTGATAATTTTATTCCCAGGTCGGTCCAGACGATTTTTGGGTTTCCGTTTCTGGTCAGGTGCAGATCAGCAGTATTGATTTCTTCTAAAATGCTCTCAATATTGGCTCCGCTGATAAATTTTGAAAAACCGGCCCAATTGAAACCGTTCGCATTGATCTTTTTGTAGACCAGATTTTCAGATTGATAGTTCTGAAGCAATGCCAGTCTGAAAATCTCAGAACAGTAATTAAGAAAATTTTTCTGTTTTTCCCTGTTCCACCCTGCAATTTCCCTTGCCCATAAAATAATACTTCTGAGATATTCCGGTTTCTTTTTTACCATAAATGCATCTCTTACCCATTGTACAAAAAGCTTTTCAAACTCATTGCTTTTGTCTCCTGAGTTCAGAAGCTTAATGGCGTCATTGAGGTCTCCCTGTGCCTCATGAACAATTTCTCTTACCTTATCTTCGGAAACAGAAAAGTTCTTTTTAAGGTAGTTTTCAATATCCTCATCATTAATTCTCGGGATCTCTACAATCTGTGTCCTGGAAAGAATGGTAGGAAGAATATCATTGGTACTTTCGGCCGTAAGCAGAATGACCGTTTTTGCGGGTGGTTCCTCTAAAAATTTCAAAAATTTATTGGAAGCCGCGATATTCATTTTATCTGCTCTCCAGACAATAAGAATTTTAGTTCCGCCTTCAAAACTTTTTAAAGAAAATTTCTGGTTCTGATCATCCACTTCATCGGCAGAAATAAATAACTGTTTATTTTCTGATTCTAAAAAAGCGGTCCAGTCGTCGTAGCTTGCATAAGGAGAAGCCAGGATCATTTCTCTGAACTCATCAAATTTATTTTTGCTTAATGAGTTTTTATTATCCGTAAAAACCGGAAAGCTGAAATGCAGATCCAGGTGATTGAGGTGCTCAACCTTTGCGGCAGCATGTTCATTTTCCTGGCTGAAAATTTCCCGTGCATAGGCCAATACCATAGGCAATGTTCCGTATCCTTCTTTTCCTACAAAAAGTTGGGCATGGCTCACTCTGTTTTCAGCAATGCTTTCTCTAAGAAGTTTTTTCAGATTCGTCTGTCCGGCGATGTTCTCCCAATTCATGTTTCAAAGATAAAAAATCTTATTTCATTTCATAAAATTAAGTCTGCTTAAAATGTATGAATGCAGATTAAAATTATGAAAGGGCTTTATATCTGATTGTATTATAGGTGATATCAATAATATGATGAGAGTTAAATTTAAAATTGGATTTTACAATTTAATGTCAGGCGATACATTTACAAAGTGTATTTTTATTGCTGAAAATTTGCATTTTTCTTTTAAAGGAAAGCCCTTAACAAACTTTAACCACATATAATTTTTACAATTCATTAATATTTAAGATATTTGCGCATTGTTTTAAAAATCAAGAATGAAAAAAATCTTTGTAGTATCATTCATATCAGTTGGATATTTTCTGAACGCACAGAGTCTAAGCAACTCTCCTTATGCAACTTATGGAATTGGAGATGTGAAATATGATAATACGATCGAAACTGCTTCTATGGGAGGTATATCTACTGCTTTTATAAGTGATTTTACCAGTAGTTTCAATTTTGCCAACCCGGCAAACAACGCCAATTTTGAACTTACGAGTATCAGACTGGAAGCTACCAACGAAAACAATTATTTCAAATCGAACTATAACGATATGAAATCTACAAAGCATTCTACGTATCTTTCCAATATTTCGATTGCATTTCCATTATCTTCAAAAGTGAAAATGGGGATCTCTTATCAGCCTTACAGTTCTAAAAGCTACGACATCGTAACGGAACAGTTTACAGAAGATAAAACTCCTCTTTACAAAAACAGCTTTAAAGGAAGCGGAACTTTAAATACGGCTCAGCTTGCTGTGTCTTATAAAATCAATCAGGAATTATCCGTAGGAGCAAAAGCCAATCTTTATTTCGGAGACCTTAACGACCTTAATGAATTCCGTGCTTACAACAGTAACCTTGGGACTTATGTAGGTGAATATGTTAATGGTTATGAGACTAAAAACAGAGTCAGAAACTTTAATTTTACACTGGGTACAAGCTACCAGACTTTAAATACACGTACTGATAAGAAGTTCACATTGGGAGCTACTGCTACTTTTGGGAATACCAGTAATATGACGACACAGTACGTCAACAGTACCTACAGATACTCTGATGCTCAGGAAACCACCAAGCTTAGCGGATCGGAAACCATTGTTGAGGAAAAAGAAACAAAATCCAAAAACCTTCTTCCGTTACAGGCTTCATTAGGGGTTGGATATGGTAGTGAAAACCATTGGTTTGTATCAGGACAGCTTGACTATAAAAAAGGAGAAGACATCTCTTATTTCGGTAAAACTTTTGATTTCCAGGACACTTACAGAATTTCTGCCGGTGGATGGTATCTTCCTAACTATAATAACTTCAGAAACTACTTCTCAAGGGTGATCTACCGATATGGAGCGTTCTATGAGAGAGGAAACCTTAAGCTGGAAGGAAACAGCATTAATAAATTCGGTATTTCTGCCGGGGTAATGTTACCGTTCAAGAACAGCAGTATCACAAGAATGAGTGGTCTTGAAATCGGATTGGAAGTGGGTAAAAGAGGAACTCTTAAAAACAACCTGATCAACCAGAACTTCGTCAACCTGAGAATCGGCTTTAATTTCGCTGATAAATGGTTCAGAAAGACTCTTTATAACTAAGATGAATTTTTCAGAAAAAATATCATATAAAAATATAGCATGCCTTTTTAGTTGTGCTATATTTTTTATATTGACATCCTGTGAGGAGGATCTTACCAAAAGAAATGGCAACCAAAGCAAAAACTTCCCTTCACAGATCATCAACAACGCCAATATTATACAGCGTGACTCCGGCTTTGTGACTTTAAAAGCCAAAGCACCCATCATTGAAAAATACGAACTGATCGACAGCCCCTATGTGGTAGCCAGAAAAGGAATTGACATTGAGTTTTTTGATAAAAAGAAACCTAAGGTTCCGGGAAGAATTACCGCTAAATATGCCCGTATTTTTGAATATAAAAAGTTCTACGAAGCCAAAGGTGATGTAAGGATAAAAACCAATGAAGGGCAGAGATTTGCCATGCAGAGTATTTATTGGGATCAGAAAAGAAACAGAATCTACACCAAAGATACAGTTTATGTTACCATGGAAGATGGCTCTACCTTGGTAGGTGCCAATGGAATGACAGCCAAAGATGACTTTTCCGAATATACATTCTATAACAATTCCGGAGATTTCAGTTCAAAAAGAATTTCTGAAAATAAAAAATAAATCCAAAAAGAATGAAAGCTGTGGCTATTGGACTGATGTCCGGGACAAGTCTGGATGGTCTGGATATCTGTCTTGCTGAATTCGAAAAGCAGGACACATGGACTTTTAAAATCCTGAAAGCCGAAACACTCTCCTATTCTGAGGATTGGGAAACCCAACTTAGAAACTCCATTCATCTTTCGTCCGAAGATTTGCTGGAACTGCATTCAGCGTATGGTTTTTATCTCGGGCAGCAGGTTAAAGCATTTATTCATCAGCATCAGCTTGAAAATATCGACCTGATTGCCTCTCATGGGCATACCGTTTTTCATCAGCCTAAAAGAAAATTCACCCTGCAGATCGGTGACGGCAGAGCCATAAAGCTGGAAACCGGGTTACCTGTTATCTATGATTTCCGAAGCCAGGATGTGTTGATGAAAGGAAACGGAGCTCCTCTGGTTCCTATAGGTGATGCATTACTTTTTTCCAAATACAGCGCCTGCCTGAATTTAGGTGGATTTTCCAATATTTCTTTACAATGCGATGGGAAAAGGATCGCTTTTGATATTGCTCCCGTGAATATTGTTTTGAACCATCTGGCCCAGCAGCTGCATAAAAATTTTGATGAAAACGGAGCACTGGCCGCACAAGGAAAGATAGATGAGACTTTACTGAATCAGCTTAACAGCCTGGATTTCTACCAGATTTCGCATCCAAAATCTTTGGGAATAGAATGGTGCCATCAACATATATTTCCACTTCTTGAAAATACTGAAGCCTTAGATGCTCTGGCCACTTTTACAGAACATGCTGCCCAGCAGATTGCCAACGTCATCAATGAATATAGTATAAAAGACATCCTTATCACCGGAGGAGGCGCTTACAACACTTTTTTAATAGAAAAAATAAGAGCGAAAACAAAGGCAGAAGTGATCATCCCTGAAAAAGAGATCATCGATTATAAAGAAGCCCTGATTTTTGCCTTCATGGGCGTTTTAAAAATGAATAACGAGATCAATGTATTGTCTTCTGCCACGGGAAGTACAGCGGATCATTGTTCGGGAGTTATTGCTTAGATATTTTCATACTTTTATTTCACCGATCAGCTCAGCCAGAGAAATGTCAAGTGCACAGGCTATAACTGAAATAGTGAAAATACTGGAAGTAACCTTTCCTTTTTCTATTTTATAGAGATACTGTCTATCCTTCCCTATCATCATAGCAAGTTCCGTTTGTGAAAGTTTTTTCTTTTCACGAAATATTCTTATACGATTACCTATTTCGACAGGTATTCTTTGCTTTAGTTCTAAGATTTTATGTTCTTCAATATATTTCACTTATACAAAGTGAAATATAAAATACTACATTTTTGTAATCTTATATTACTACATTTTTTATATTTGTAAAGCTTATCAATAAATGTTTGAAAAGATAAAAACACGACATATTTTGTCGCTATGCACATATATAGCTTTGTCATGTATAGATAAATTGAAAACAATATATTAAAATATGGGGTTTTTACGGAGTATATATTCCCCTATTAATAATAATTTTAACAAGTTAATAACACAAGCCTATGAAAAAAAATTACTTAAGTGCATTCACTTTATGCACATTCCTGAGCCTATCTGCCCAGGAAACTCTCTGGCAAAAGGATTTCAGGTCCCGTACGCAGGACTTTTTAAGCCAGATTACAACAACTATTGATCAACAATACCTTATCACCGGAAGTTCTATACAGTCTAAAAGCCAACAGCAAGGAGCCAGCGGCCAAAAGCAGAATAACGGCTACGATTTTCACTTGATTAAACTTGACCAGCAAGGGAAAGAATCCTGGGAGAAATATTTCTCAGGACAAAACCACGATTATCTGTCTGCTACTGTTACCACGCAAGATGGCGGATTTCTTTTAGCCGGAACTTCTTATTCAGGAAAAGGACTGGATAAAAAAGACGATTCCAAAGGAGGTTCAGATATCTGGCTGATCAGAATCAATGAATTTGGAGGCGAACTTTGGCAGAAAACCTTAGGAAGTTCTTCTGATGAAGAAGCCAGAGCTGTGATTCAAACGACAGATTTAGGATTCTTTGTGGCCGGTAATGTTCAAAACTCATCCAAAGGCTATGGTTCCAAAGATGTTTTGATCACAAAACTGGATAAAGACGGAAAAGAACTCTCCCAATTAATTTTAGGAGGAAAAGGGTTAGACGAAGTAGAGAAGATGATTCCAACGAGAGACGGAGGAGCTTTATTAGGAATTTATTCGAGGAGTTCCGAGGTCCGTGTTTCGGGATCTGACAAAGGTTCCGGGGTGCGAGATGCGGGTTCCGTATCAGAAGTTCAAAGCCCGAACCCCGTATCCCGTACCTCGAAACAAACTGAAAATTTCGGTGAAGGCGATTACTGGATTGTTAAGCTGGACAAAAACGGAAAAATTGAATGGGAAAAGAACTTTGGAGGGAAAGGAGATGATCATATCAGAACGCTGGCATTAACTTCAACTGGCTTTATCATTGGCGGAGAATCCAGATCAGAAAGGTCAGGAAATAAAACCGTTGGATTACAAGAAGGAACAGACCTTTGGCTGATTGCTTTAAACGAAAGAGGCGATGAACAGTGGCAGAAATCTTACAATTTCAAAAACAGAGACATTTTAATGGGAATGAGTGTTCTCCACTCTGCAGATGACAAATCATCCAAAGGGATTTTATTAGGTGGTTATACTCAGGCAGAAGGAAGAATAGAAACTGATGATGAAACCTTCTGGATGCTCTATCTTGATCCAAATGGAAACGAGCAGTGGAGAAAACATGTCAAAGGTGAATCCAAAAAGAAGGAAGAAAGACTTTCCGATTTAAAGCTGAACAGAGACGGTTCTATTGTTCTGGCCGGAACCAGTGCGGAAGAGTTGGGCAAAGAAAACTGGAAGATCGTAAAGCTTGGCGACAAGCAGGTTGATCAGCTGATTGAAAAATATGATATCAAGATCTATCCAAACCCAGTGTCTGATTATGCTTATGTGGAAATAGGATTCAATGATCTCAAAGAAGCAGATATACTTTTGTATGATATGAGCGGAAGACAGCTTCAGAATATAAAAACCAAGAATAAAGTAACTAAGATTAATACCCAGGCTTTGGTGCAGGGAGCTTATCTGGTGACTGTAAAAACGGATAACAATAAAACGGCGAATGCCAAATTAATCAAGAAATAACACAAATTATGAGAAAAATAATCATTTGTGCTGGATTATTATTAGCTAATACTACTTTTGCACAAGGAACTACACCACCCAATGAAGTAGGTAAAAACGTACCAGCCATTTTCCCACCGACACCGGAATCCTTTAAATTTGGAACCTTTGGGAATATCCCGACAGGATTATTTACCGGGAGTACCAATATTGACGTTCCTCTTACTTCACTTTCATCAGGAAGTAATACGCTGCCTGTTTCGTTAAATTATTCATCCAACGGAATTAAAGTTGATGATACCAATGGCTCTGTGGGACTGGGCTGGAGATTCATAAGCGCTGGTGTGATTACAAGAGTAATAAGAGATCTTCCTGATGAGTTAAACACACAAGGAAATATTGAAACACCCAATATTGATGCATTAGGTCTGAATGATCCTGCTGTAGTAAATTATCTGACTTTATGTAAAAACGATGATTTTGATTCAGAACCTGATTTATATATGGCAAATTTTTCAGGAAAGAATTTAAAATTCATCATTAAAAAGAATGGTGAAATCGTACAGCTAGAAAAGTCAGGATGTAAAATAGACAGGGCCAATGGTGGATTTGTAATAAAAACCGAGGACGGAACAGAGTACACTTTTAATAGTATTGAAAAGGTCCGGAACTTTATGACCGATACAGGAGAACACCCTGGTGGTGCATTAACAAATGTAAGTTCATGGTACTTGTCTAAAGTAAAAAGTATTGAGAATAGAGAAATCAATATTGATTATTACGATGTTAATTTTACTGCTGTAACCGGAAAATCACAGTCGATGATTTTCACCAAGGGGAATGGTTCCTCAAAATATGGTTCTCCAACAACAAATCCAAACCAGGTATCATGTCCCGTATTTTGTAATGAAGTTCTATATTCTCTTCCTCCAAGCATGGGGCTGGTTTCGGAATCTAACCAGTCTGTTTGGGGAAAACAAATCAAAAAAATATACGATCAGGACGGTAATTATATTTTTTTTGAATATCAACAGCGAAACGAGGATTATTATTTGTTGAAGACGATTAAAAAATATGCCTCATTACAGCTGATAGAAAGTTTTGATTTAAATTATGATATTACAGCAAATGACCGGGTATTTTTAAAAAGCGTCAATGAAATCAAATCTGGCAGGAAATATTCTTTCGAGTATAATAATAGTAATAGTTTCCCTGACAAGCTCAATTTTGGCAGGGATATGTGGGGGTATTATAACGGGACTATGAACACCAGTCTGATTCCTCAGATTTATAAAGATAATGATCCATTTAAGGTTAATTATAGCGGAGCAGACCAACGTGTAAATGCATCACTCGGACAGTTAGGACTATTAAAAAAAATAATATATCCTACAGGAGGATCTACAAGTATCACCTATGAGAACCATAAAATGAGAGAACTTGTCACGATTCCTGCCCAACAGGGATCAACAGGAACAGAAACCTTTAACGACAGAAATACTTATTCAAGTTCGTCCCAAATTACAATAACCCCTGCAGTAGACGGAGTGATTCAAATAAGTGGCGGTAATGCTCTCTATGGTGAAGGTAATTGCTTTAATTCTCCTATATTAAGCAGCCAAAAACAGGCGGCTGACATCACAGTGTATGATTCGAACGGGATTGTGCTTAGAAGTGAGAGTTATTCTACGGACTCCGGAGGTGTATTTACAATAGACGGACAAAAGAATAAACCTATAACCCTCAAAGCAACAGCAAGATTTGCATGTTCTTTCGCATCTGTACATGCTACTTATTATATTTCAGAGCCTACGCAAGGCTATCAGGATCAGCTATTGGGAGGATATCGTGTTGCATCAACGACAGATGAGTCTGAGGGAAGTACTCCGGTAACTAAAACCTATGATTATGTAAATGCTGATGGATCATACTCAACTATTCAGGCGTATCAGCCGTATTTTCTGGAAGACAGAAGCAGTATTTCAGTTTGTACGGGGAGTAATTGCTTACCTCCGTTATCCTATAGCTACAGTATTTTAACTTCTACAAATGTTAACCAGTATAATTCGTTTAATCCTAATATCTTTTATAGCAGAGTGGTTGAAAACTTAGGAGCAAGGGGAAAAATTATTCATGAATTTGATACAGGTATAGACGTGTATGGGAGTATCAGCGGTGATGTGATTTCTGGAACAGCCCATTCAAACACTGCATGGAAAAGCGGAAAAGAACTTTCTCTCACTTATTTGGACGGAAATGGAAATCTGATTAAAAAAGTCGAAAATAAATATGCAGAAGATAATACAGGGATAAATACAACATTTTCTTTGGCTACAAGGAAGAAATTCGAGCTCATCGGAGGCGGTTCAGGCGGTATAGGAGAGTTTGATAATCTGGATTTTGTATTGTATAAAAATATATCTCGTTTTTCATATTTGCAAAACCAGAAAACAACCGACTACCTGAATGGAAATGCAATGAAAACTGAAGTAAACTATTTCTATAACAATCCAAATCATTACCAGTTAACATCGTCTAAAACCGAGTATCCTGATCATTCTATTTCTGAAACCACCTACAGCTACGCCCACGAGAAAAACAACCAGCTGATGATTGGTAAAAATATGGTGGGTATTCCACTGGAAACCAAAACACAGCAAACAGCGGATAATATCACCAAAGTAACCTCCCGTGAAGAAACCATCTATCCCACTGCCCTGCCTCATGCGGTTACCGGAAGCTTAGTGCTTCCCTTATCTGTAAACTCTTATGATAATTTGAGCCCTGCTGCTTCCTCTAAAGAAGTCACCTATGAGAAATACGATGAAAAAGGAAATATCCTTCAGTATAGGGAGAAAGATGGTACACCAGTAAGTATTGTCTGGGGCTATAACAAGACCAAACCGATTGCCAAAATTGTAGGCTCTACTTATAGTCAAATCGAAGGAATGATCGGTACTATCGTAGCGAAATCCAATGAAGATGCTGCCGATCCCACCAAAGAAGCTGAACTCTTGCTGGCCCTTGATGCCTTCCAGCCGGCAGGAATGGTAACCAAATATACCTATGATCCTTTGGTGGGAGTCACCACCATTACTCCACCTTCAGGAGTCAGGGAACTTTATGTCTATGATACTACCAACCGTCTGAAACAGGTTCAGGTAAGGGAAAGAGACAACACAGGAACCTACAGCTATAAAGTAGTAAAAGAATTCAAGTATAACTATAAGCCGTAAACACCAATGAAAAAAATACAACTCTTAGGTCTGCTGTTTACAGCGATGCTGACCTACGCACAAAGCACAACCGAAAACTATATACAGTCCAAAACCTGCCTGAGTGGCGATTGCAGCAAGAAAACGGAAACCATTACCTATTTTGACGGATTAGGACGGCCCAAGCAGATTGTCGCTGTAAAAGCAACTACTAGCGGAAAGGATCTGGTGACCCCAATTACCTATGATGGATTTGGAAGACAGGCTAAAGATATTCTTCCCGTTCCGGCCAGTTCGCTCAATTCGGCCATCCATACAGGGATTGTGAATGAGAGTACGGCTAATTCCTATTACAACACAGCCAATGCCTACACGGAAAAGCAGATAGAAAATTCTCCATTAGACAGGGTGCTGCAAGTGGCCCAGCCCGGTGATCCATGGAAGATGAGCGGCGGACATACCCAGAAATTTAAATATGAAACAAACCTGGGGAGTGAGGTAAAGAAATTTATCACCAATACAGTAACTACAACGGTTGGAACAGACAAAAAAAC
>NZ_QGTV01000027.1:0-63219 GCF_003182335.1 Chryseobacterium sp. AG844
CGGAAGAGGCTGCAGCCGAGGAAAACGCAGCGCCTGTAAAGGATTCAGTGAAAGTTACCGGGACCGTTACTGAAAATCCTGCAAAAACTGAAACTACGATCACAGAAGCTTCAAAACTGGATCCAAAGCAGTTGAAAATTGCAACCATCGATTTCAAAAAGCCATTGACAGATTGCGGTACTGCGTCTGCCAAAGTGGATGAAAATTACTGGACGTATCTATTCCTTGGATTTATCGGAGGATTAATCGCTTTGCTTACGCCATGTGTGTTCCCGATGATCCCATTAACGGTTTCTTTCTTTACCAAAGGAAGTAAAAACAAAGCCAAAGGAAAAAGAGACGCTCTTATTTATGGCTTTTTTATCCTTCTGATCTTTGTTTTATTAAGTATTCCTTTCCATATTATTGATGGAATTGCCGGAAATATCTTCAATGAAATTTCCACAAGTGTATGGCTGAACATTGCGTTCTTCATCATATTCATCTTCTTTGCCGGAAGTTTCTTCGGGTATTATGATATCACGCTGCCAAGTTCTATCGCCAACAAATCTTCCAAAGCGGAAGAAGCGGGAGGAATTATCGGTATTTTCTTCATGGCATTAACGTTGGTGATTGTTTCTTTCTCCTGTACAGGACCTATTTTAGGAAGTTTACTGGGAAGTGCAGTAACAGGTTCATCCAATGTTCCTATGCTGCTGACCTTTGCTTTGGCTGGATTCGGGCTGGCATGGGCGATTATTTTTGGACTGCTGGCATTATTCCCGCAGGCATTACAAAGCCTTCCGAAATCCGGAGGATGGATGAATACGGTAAAAGTTGTTTTAGGATTCGTAGAACTGGCATTAGCATTGAAATTCTTGTCTAAAGCCGATCTTGTATCCAAAACATTCTTCTTAAAAAGAGAACTTTTCATTGCGATCTGGATTATTATCGCCTTAGGATTGGCATTATACTTATTAGGATTGATCAGATTCCCTCATGATGATAAAAAGCCTAAAATCTCTATCACCAGAAAAATATTAGGGGTATTGGGAATTGGTTTCGTGATCTATCTGGTTCAGGGGTTAATCCCATCTGACCGTCCGAAACTTCAGTTATTAAGTGGAATTTTACCTCCACTGAATGTAAGCTATTTCCATGATGAAAAAGACGGGATTTTAGGAATGCATCCGGAGCACGATTTCTTCAAAGCTGTAGAACTGGCCAAAAAAGAGGATAAACCCATCCTGATCGACTTTACAGGATACGGTTGTGAAAACTGTAGAAAAATGGAGGAATTTGTATGGAGCGAACCGGATATCTTACCGATTCTTCAGAACGATGTAGTACTGGCTTCTCTCTATGTAGACGACAAGGAAGAGCTTCCTGAGGATCAGAAAACCAAAATCGACCTTGGAGACGGACAGATCAAGAAGGTAAAAACAATTGGAGACAGATGGAGTTTATTCCAGCAGGTGAACTTCAATAATAACTCTCAGCCTCACTATGTTTTAATTACTCCTGATGGTAAAGTAATCAACACGCCTGTTTCAGGATATATGCCTAAAGAGGATTTCAAAAAATTCCTTGAATGCGGGGTAAATTTCTATAAAAAGAATAAATAATTTATTAACATATCATTTAAAAACTCACACTTTATCGTGTGAGTTTTTTGTTTTAAAGAATTAAATAAACAATAAAACACCAAACGTAGGCTAAAATTAATTATATTTGAATAACTATCAACCATTCAAATACATATGAGATATTTAACATCTACTTTTTTATTTCTTATCTATTCCGTATTAGCAGCCCAGTCTGCCCCTTCCATAGAATGGCAAAAAGCATTGGGAGGCACCCATGGTGAATCTGCCAATGCCATTCAGCAAACCTCCGACGGAGGATACATTGTAGCCGGACATTCTATGTCCAATGATGGAGATGTCACCGGGAATCATGGAGGAGGAGATTACTGGATCGTAAAATTAAACCCTGCAGGAGGCATACAATGGCAAAAAACGTTAGGAGGAAGCCATGTTGATGATGCACAATCCATCCGTCAAACTACCGATGGAGGATATATTATTGCCGGATCATCCAATTCCAGTGACGGGGATATCAGCGGAAATCATGGAAATTATGATTACTGGATTGTAAAACTTGATTCCAACGGGAATATGCAATGGCAGAAATCGCTGGGTGGAAGCAGTATGGATATGGCACAATCTATTCAGCAGACTTCTGAAGGAGGATATATTGTAGCCGGATCTTCAAGTTCGAATGACGGAGATGTGAGCGGAAATCATGGAGGAGGAGACTATTGGATCGTAAAATTAGATATTAACGGAAATATACAATGGCAGAAATCGCTGGGTGGAAGCAGCAGTGAACAGGTCAATTCTGTGCAGCAAACTTTTGATGGCGGGTATATTATTGCAGGAACCACCGTGTCTACAGATGGCGATATTACTGTAAGCTACGGAAACAATGACTTTTGGGTGGTAAAACTCGATTCCGGCGGAAATATGCAATGGCAAAAAACGTTGGGCAATATTGGTGATAACATAGGATATTATGCGCAACAGACTTTTGATGGCGGTTATATTGCCGTGGGCACTTCTTTTAATTCTTCAAATCTTGAGAGCGGACTTCCCGATTATTGGGTTATCAAACTAAGCAATAACGGAACCATCGAGTGGGATAAATATTTTGGAGGAAGTTTTCATGACAACGCCATAACTATTCGCCAGACTCCCGAATGGGATTATATTGTTGCAGGTTGGACAGCTTCCAACAACGGACAGGTAACCAATCACCACGGTAATCTGGATTACTGGATCATAAAACTGGACAGCAGCGGAAATCTGAAGTGGGAGAAAACCCTGGGAGGCCCCGATTTCGATTACTTAACTGCTCTTGAACTGACCGCTGATAACGGGTATATTGTTTCAGGAAGTACAGGATCCACAAGTGGAGACGTTACCGGACATCATGGTATGACCGATGCCTGGGTAGTTAAATTAAGTCCGGAACAACTTGGCATTCCGGAAAATCAACAGAGGCATAAACCCAACCTCTACCCTAACCCTGCAAAAGACTTTTTCTATTTAGATCATCTGCCCCGGGAAAGTACTATTAGCATCACTGATATGTCCGGAAGAAAACTTTTCTCTCAAAAATATAACGAAGAAAAAATTAAAATCAGCACATCTGCATTCACGGAAGGAGTTTATATGGTACAGGTAAAAAACAGAGAAAAAATTATTCTTACAAAGAAAATAACAATCACCCGGTAACCCCCTTGAAAATATCATAATTACCCTTTCCCTTCAGGAAAAGTATTAAAAAACAGAAATATATAAAATTCACACGATAATAATCAATAGATTCATGAATCTATAAAGTTTTTAATAATCAAGGCATATGTTTTGTATGAATTATTCAAAAAAAATATAGTCTAACATTTAAAAACTTTAATCATGGCAGAAGTAATTGCACAAGAAAAACAAGGCGGAAAGCAAAAGAAAAAAATGATCCGAGTGGACATGACGCCTATGGTCGATCTGGGATTCTTACTTATCACTTTCTTTATGTTCACCACCAATTTTACAAAACCGAACGTAATGGACCTGGGACTACCCGCAAAAGACCATAATCCTAATCCAATCCCAACTGATCATGTAATTGGAGATCAAAACCAGATTACCTTTATTCTTGGAAAAGACAACCGCGTATTTTATCATCAGAGCAATCAGAAAGATCTGAATACAGGAAACCTGAAAGAAACAGATTTCAGTGGAATAAAAATTTCAAAGATCATTGCTGAAGCCTATAAGAAAGCTCCGGCACCCGATATATTCACTGTTATTGTAAAGCCAACGGATGAAGCCAATTACAAGAATTTTGTAGATATGCTGGACAATCTTGCTATTTCTAAAAAGGAAAGATATGGGGTTACAGATATCAAGCCCTGGGAAACAAAGGTTTACAAGGAATTAACTCAATAAAAGACAAGGGCATTTTTTAAATGCTCTTTTTTTTGACTAAATTTGAAAGGAGAAACGGATCTGCAGATAACCTGCTGTATTATTTTTAACCTTCTAAATTTTGGAATCATGCTGAACTTTGAAAGAAAAGGAAACGGAAAAGAAACATTGGTACTTCTTCACGGATTTATGGAAAACATATCCATCTGGAGCGATATGGAACCTCATCTTTCCAAAGATTTTTCACTGCTTAAAATTGACCTTCCCGGCCATGGACAGTCTGAAATTCTGGCAGAAGTTCATACCATGGAACTGATGGCTGAAGAAGTAAAAAAAGTACTGGATGATCAGCATTTAGAAAAAATACATCTTCTGGGACATTCCATGGGAGGATATACGTCTCTCGCTTTTGCAGAAAAATATCCCGGTTCTTTAAAAAGTCTTACTTTATTTTTCTCTACTTATTTTCCGGATGATGAAGAGAAAAAACAGCAGCGTATCAAAAGCTACAGAATCATCAGGGATGCTTTCGCACACTATGCAAGAGCCGGAGTTCCCAATTTATTCAATCCAAATGAAAGGGATATCCTGGAAGGTAAAATTGAAATAGCTCTTGAAACAGCCCTTTCCACCAACAATCTGGGAGCACTTGCCTGTGTAAAAGGTATGGTGGAAAGAACCGACAAAAAACATCTCCTTGAAAACCTGGAAGCTAAAATCTTAGTACTGGCAGGTAAACATGACAATGCTGTAAAAACAGATATGATGATCAAACATCTTCCGGACAGGACCAATATCAAATCTTATATTCTTGACTGCGGACACAACGGGCATTGGGAAAAGCCAGGAATCTGTGCAGAAATTATCAATACAGAACTTCTTCACAATCTTCCTAAAAAACTGGTTTTATAAAACAGGTTACCTGACAATTAAGCTGTGCATAACAAAAAATCCTGTATATTAGTAGAGGATAATTTTGGTAATGGCTTTATTTTCATTCAAAAAAAAGAAACCACCGGCACCACCGGTTATCGGACTTACACTTTCAGGCGGAGGAATGCGTGGGATTGCCCATATCGCCGTACTGAAAGCTTTGGAAGAATACAATCTGAAACCAAACATTATTTCAGGAACCAGTGCAGGTTCCATCATTGGTGCTTTTTATTCTTTTGGAAAAACGCCGGACGAGATGATGGAAATTGTAAAACAGACTTCTTTTTTCTCCAGATCATCCTTAAAATTATCCAAAAACGGAATTTTCAGTTCCAATTTTATTTTGAAACTGTTCAAAGATTATTTCCCGGAAGACAATTTCAGTATTTTAAAAATTCCGATGTATGTAGCCGCAACGGAAATGACTCATGGCATTGTAGATTTCTTTTCTGAAGGAGAGCTTTTTGGACCATTACTGGCTTCCTCAAGCGTTCCTTTTATTCTTCCACCGGTAAGAATTGGTGAGAAAATTTATGTGGATGGCGGCGTTCTGGATAATCTTCCCATTGAGCCTATCATGGATAAATGTAATTTTCTGATTGCCTCTCATGTCAATTCCATCAGCTATGATGAATTAAACAAAATGAGTCTGATGAAGGAATTTGACAGAATCCTTCACTTAGCCATTGCCAAGTCAGTATATTCTAAAGCGAAATACTGTAATATATTTTTAGATCCGCCTAAAATGACCAAATACAGTCTTTTCAACAAAAGATATTTGGATGAAATGTTTCAGCAGGTATATGATTACACCTGTCAGGAACTGGAAGAAAAAGGATATCGTAAAAATGTCTGATTATTCCGGAAGAATTTACAACCCTTTCACATCCCTACAAACCTTCTTCTTTCACTTTCTCTTTAAAGTTGACTATTGTTCCGGCTAAAGAATCTAAAGATTTTCCTCCGGCTGCATTAATGTGACCGCCACCGTTGAAATATTTTCTTGAGAATTGGTTTACATCCACATCATCTTTACTTCTGAAAGAAATTTTAACGAAGTCTTCATATAAATCTTCCATAAAGAATGCTGACATTTTTACACCAGCAATACTCAAACCATAATTAACAAAGCCTTCTGTATCTCCTTTCTGGAAACCGAATTCTTTCAGTTCGTTTCTTGTCAGGCTTAAAACCGCTACGGTTCCGTCATTCACCACTTCTATTCTTCCAAGAACCAAAGCAAGCAAATGCAGGCGGGAAACCGTATTGGTATCCCATGTATTGGAAGTAATCATGGCAGGATCTGCACCGTGTTCGATAAGATTAGCGATAATTCTGTGGGTAGTAGCACTGGTAGAACGAAAACGGAAACCTCCTGTATCAGTCATGATTCCGGTATAAAGACATTCTGCCATATCCTGATTCACCAGCTTTTCATCCTCCATTGCTTCAATGAAATGATAAATCATTTGTGAAGTGGCAGGAATGACTGTATCAGAATACACAAAATCAAATTGTTCCGGCTGTTGGTGATGATCAATAAGAATTTTCTTCCCCGGTGCTTTTACCAGCCAGTCGCCCAATAATCCGATTCTTGACGGAGAATTAAAATCCAGGCAGAAAATAACATCTGCTCCCGCAATCAAATCCGCAGCCAGTTTTCTTTTATATTCTGCAATAATAACTTTTTTAGATTCCGGCATCCATTTCAGAAATTTCGGAAAATCATTGGGTACGATAACCTCCGCATGAATTCCTTTTGCTTTCAGATAATGTTTTAATCCAAGGCTTGAACCAATAGCATCTCCATCCGGGTTATAATGGGTAAGGATCACTATTCTGCTATCCTGGGTAAGTAATGTATTGATATCTAAAAGTTCTGCTGGTGTAAACATCCGGTGTTTATTTTTCGTTAAAATTAAAGTTTTCAAAGATAGAGCTTTTATATAAATCATTTAAATATTATTTTTGTACCGGAAAAATGGTTTTGTGATGAGGGTTTGTTAATACCCGACCAAAAAACATTACATTTAATTTTAAAAAAAGATAATTAAAGTTTGTAACTTATAAAAATTTATATATCTTTGCAACCTGAAAATTAATAGATTAATTACGATTTAAACATATAGTAATGAGTAAAAGAACATTCCAGCCATCAGAAAGAAAGAGAAGAAACAAACACGGTTTCAGAGAAAGAATGTCTACGCCAAATGGAAGAAGAGTTTTGGCTGCGAGAAGAGCTAAAGGCAGAAAGAGATTAACTGTAAGTGCTGCACGCGCTAAGAGATAATTTCTAATTATCATATACAAAACATGCTTGAGAAGATCCTTTTCAGGCATTTTTTGTTGTTAAAATTTACTAAAATTTAGGCTACATCAACATCTTTTTTCTATTTTTAGAAGTTGAAATATTTTTATAAGAAACAGCCTTTAAAATTAAATTATGCCACATACCAATATCTCCGGAGACAATATTATAAGTTTGCAGCACGCGAAGATTGCGCAAAAAAATTTCACTGTTCTTTCTGATGTAAATCTTAACATTAAAAAAGGTAGATTCTGCTACCTTATCGGAAAAACAGGTTCCGGAAAAAGTTCCCTTCTGAAAACGCTTTACGGACACATTCCATTAGCATCAGGACACGGGGCTGTTGTAGGATTTGATCTGGCAAAACTAAAGCCGTCTGATATCCCTAATTTAAGAAGAAAACTGGGAATTGTATTCCAGGATTTCCAGCTGCTTTCAGACAGAACGGTTGAGAAAAACCTGAAGTTCGTTCTTGAAGCAACAGGATGGAATGATAAAGTAAAAATGGAAGACCGTATCAACGAGGTGTTGGGAAGCGTGAACATGAAAAGCAAGAAGCACAAAATGCCTCACGAACTTTCCGGAGGGGAACAGCAGCGTATTGCCATCGCAAGAGCCCTTCTGAATCACCCGGATCTTATCTTAGCCGATGAGCCAACAGGAAACCTTGACCCTGAGACTTCCAACGAAATTATGACGCTATTAAAGCAGGTTGCCCTTGAAAATGGCGCTGCTGTAGTAATGGCAACACACGATTATCACATGATTCAGAACTTTCCTGGTGAAGCCATCAGATGTGAAGACGGAAAAGTTTCTGTATTGGATACTTCAGAATTATTCGAATAAGAATAAAAAGAAACAAGAAGGTCAGAAATAACTAACTTCTAATCTAATTTCTAACTTCTTTATTTAAAAACATGAAACTCTTTGGTGAGTTCAAGATATTGGTCCGAGTATTGTCTCGGACTTTTTTCTATAATAAAATCAGATTCGTTGATTTCTTTTTCTTGTAACGAAAACTCCAGAATCAATCTTTTTGCCTTTGCATTTTCAATTCCTCTGATATTCGCTTTTCTGTTCAGATGCAGGTTATTTTCTTTACCAATTGAAATAAAAACTTCCCCTGCTTCCACAGGTATGATTACAGAAAATATCCCTTTTTCTGACAATAATTCTGCCGCCTTACTGATCAACTGCATGAAGTTCAATTCTACGGTCTGACGTGCAACCTTATCTTTTTCAGATCCTGATTCTTCAAAATACGGAGGATTGGACACAATAAGATCAAACCGGTCTTCCGTTTCAAAAGTTTTAAAGTCCTGATGACTGTTTTTCAACCTGGCATGAAAAGGAGAATTTTCAAAATTGAGCTGGGTAAGTTTTGCTGCCTCTTCATTAATATCTAATCCCAAAAAGCCGGCCTGAAGATTTCTTTGCGCCAGCATAAGAGAAATTAGTCCCGTACCTGTTCCTACTTCCAAAACACTGGAAGCATTTTCAACATCTGCCAAAGCTCCAAGCAGAACACCGTCTGTTCCTACACGGAAGACATCTTTAGACTGCTGAATTTGAAATTGTTTAAATGTAAATGGCTTCACTATAAATTGGTAGGCAGTGTAATAATGAATGTAGATCCCTTCCCTACTTCTGATTTCACGGAGATCTCACCTTTATAATCTTCGATCATTTTTCTCACCATGGATAAGCCAAGCCCCATCCCACTGCTTTTAGATGTAAAGTTTGGCTCAAAGATTCTTTCGTACATATTTTCAGGAATCCCGACTCCGTTATCCTGAACAGAGATAATGACTCTTCTCTGGTGCTGTTCGACATCTACATTGATGATCAGTTTTCTCTTATCACTTTCTGCCTGCTTTGCGTTGGTAACAAGGTTTGTGATAATTCTGGAAAGATAAATCCTGTCCATATTGATCATAATATTCGCCTTGTTGGCATGCATGAAAATACTGTCATCGTTGAATACACGGAGAATATCTTCAACTTCGGTATTCAGATTGATCACTTCATTATTCTTTTCAGGAAGTTTCGCAAATTCTGAGAATGCTGAAGCTACGGTAGCAATCAGATCAATCTGATCAACAATAGTTTTACTCATTTGCTTTACTCTTTCTCTGATATTCGGGTCTTCAGGATCAAATTTTCTTTCAAAATTCTGAATCGTCAGCTTCATTGGCGTCAGCGGATTTTTCACCTCATGAGCCACCTGCTTGGCCATCTCTCTCCATGCTTCTTCGGATGCTTTGAATCTAAGTCTTTCTTTCTGGTCCTGAATCTGTAGAATCATTCTGTTATAAGCTCTTGCCAAAGCATTAAGCTCATCATTCTTATAATATCTGATAGGGCGCATTTCGTTTTCAAACAAGGTAATACGGGTAATCATATCAGAGAATTTCGTAATGGTTTTGGCAAGACTATTAGACGTAACCCAGCTAATCCATATACTAAAAAGGATAAGAAATATATCTACTAAAAGAATATACTTTACATACTGATGAAGAACTTCAAGATAAGCAGATTCATTGTGGTATAAAGGAATATAAACAATTCCGATAGGCTCAAGTTCATTGTTTTTCAGCAAAAGATAGGAAGAGGTAAGCTTTGCATCCTTAGCCGCATCATAATTCACCATGTCTACTCTTGCGTCAGTAGACAGGATCTTATTGATGATTTCTATAGGAATTGTTTTCTGCTCAATTAATCCTTCATCTTTGTTGGAAAGCAAATAGTTTCCTTTCAGATCATAAATAAAAATATCATGCTGGTTGATATCCGCTATTTCAAAGATTTTATTCCCCAAAACCTCCGGAAGATCTTTTGTTTCAATAAGTTTCTGGCTTACCGCATAGTCCAGATATCGCATTACAGCATTGGTTTTATCCTGCATATCGATATTACTCTGCTGTAAAGAATGATTTCTCAATACAAAGTAAGGAACAAGTGATGTAGCAACCACACTTAAAAAACATACCAGCAGAAAACCGAAAAACACACGATTCCTTAAGCTATATCCTTTATACTTATTTATTGACATTCTACTTTTTAATTAACCTAGCAATATACTTACCAATGATATCAAATTCCAGGTTTACTTTGTCACCAATTTTCAAATGTTTCATATTCGTAAACTCCCAGGTATAAGGAATAATAGCTACGGAAAACTGATTATCTTCACTTTTAGCAACAGTAAGACTGATTCCGTTTACAGTAATGGATCCCTGAGGTACCGTTACAAAACTTCCGTCATTATCATACTTCATGGTAATAAAATAACTTCCGTCTTTATTTTCGATACTCACCACTTCACCGGTTTTATCAACATGTCCCTGAACAATATGACCATCGAGTCTTCCATCCATTTTCATACAGCGTTCAAGGTTGACAACGGTTCCCAATTCCCATTTTCCAAGGTTGGTTTTTTCCAATGTTTCATTGATTGCCGTCACCACATAATGATTGTCTTTTATTTCAACAACTGTAAGACAACAGCCGTTGTGCGCAAGGCTTTGATCAATTTTCAGTTCATTTGTAAAAGGGCAAGTCAGGGTAAAATCTATATTGCTTCCTTTTTCTTCAATCTTCTCAATAACACCAACTGCTTCAATAATTCCTGTGAACATATTATTTTTTGCTAAATTTGTAAATTATAATCTTCAAAGATAATCAAAATGAGCCCAAAAAACCATAAAGTACGAGTAGGAATTTCAATCGGTGATTTCAACGGCATCGGCCCGGAGATCATTATGAAGTCTCTGAAAGACAAAACTATTACAGATTTTTTCACACCTGTAATTTTTGGGTCGGGAAAATTATTCACTTATCAGAAAAATATTTTTAAGCTGAATCTTAATTTCAACTATGTGAATGAACCTTCGCAGGCACAGGCAGGGAAACTCAATATGGTGAACCTTACCAAAGAAAACGTGAATGTAGAACTGGGAGTTCCGACCGAAGAATCTACAAAGATGGCCATTGATTCTCTGGAAGCAGCTACTGAAGCTTTGATGAAAGGAGACATTGACGTTCTGGTAACCGCTCCGATCAACAAGGATGAAATGGTAAAGATGGGTTTCAAACATGCAGGACACACAGGATATTTTGAAGAGAAATTCAATAAAAAAGGATTAATGTTCCTTGTTACCGAAGATCTTAAAGTGGCTGTTTCCACACATCATATCCCAATTGCAAAGGTAGCTGAAAATATTTCCAAGGAAAAAATAAAGAAACAGATCCGAGTTTTAAACCAGACGCTGATAGAAGATTTCTGTATTCAAAAGCCTAAAATTGCAGTGCTGGGATTAAATCCTCACGCAGGAGATGGCGGTGTTATCGGAAATGAAGAAATCGAGATCATCAGCCCAGCTATTAAAGAACTTTCTGACAACGGAATACTGGCATTCGGACCTTTTCCTGCAGACAGTTTCTTCCAGCCGGACAAATACAAAAATTTCGATGCTGTTTTAGCGATGTATCACGACCAGGGGCTGGCTCCTTTCAAAACATTAGCGTATGAAGAAGGAGTAAATTATACGGCAGGACTTCCTTTCATCAGAACATCTCCGGATCATGGAGTTGCTTATGACATTGCAGGAAAAAATATGGCTGATGAGCAAAGTTTTACAGAAGCAATCTTTACTGCTATTAAGGTTTTCAAAAACAGAAGTGAATACAGCGAACTGATGAGCGACCGCCTGCAGCCTAGAAAAATGGCTGTAGACAACGGAATAGATGAAGATCTGCCGGAGGAAACTGAAGCATAAATCTTTAAAACAAATTTTAAATTAATTTGTTTCAGATTTTATTTGTTATTATAAAAAAAATGCATATTTTTGCACACTCATTTTATGGACAAGTTAAGAAACTATGACGTAAGCTTTTCCGGACTTAAAAACGGAAGACACGAGTTCAAGTTTGAGATAGATAAAACGTTCTTTCAATTATTTGACACTGAGCAGGAATTTACAAATCCTAGAATAGAAGTGAATGTATCGCTTGATAAACACACTACTTTTCTAGAATTTGAGATTAAAATTAATGGATTAGTTGAATTGGTTTGTGATATCACCAATGAAAATTTCGACTATCCTATTGAGAATGAAATCAAGATTTTGGTGAATTTCGGGGAAGAATATGATGACAGCAATGAAGATGTGATTACCATTCCTACCGGAGAGCATGCTTTCAATGTAGCACATTTGATTTATGAAAATGTAATGCTTTCTATCCCGATGAAAAAGATTTCACCGAATGTAAGTGATGAAGATCTTAAAATTCTTGACCAGTTCAGTCCTAAAGATATTGAGGTAACTGAAGAAGAAGAACATGAAAGTGACCCAAGATGGGATGCTTTAAGAAAATTAAAAGACAATAATTAAATAGAATAATTTAAATATGATGAGATGATGAATCTCATCGCTCATCAATTAAAAAAGTTATTAGAAAATGGCACATCCAAAGAGAAGACAGTCGTCTACAAGAAGAGATAAGAGAAGAACTCACTACAAAGCTGTAGTTCCTCAATTAGCTAAAGATGCAACAACAGGAGAGCTTCACCTATACCACAGAGCTCACTGGCATGAAGGAAAATTATACTACAGAGGTAAAGTAGTATTGGAAAAAGAAGTAGCTGCTACTGAAGAAAACTAAGAGTCGCTTTTCGCTGAAAAAGCCTCATTTTAATACAAAAACCGCCCAATTTTGATAAAATTCGGCGGTTTTTTGTTGTTTTTTACGTTTTTTTGGTATCTTTGGCATCAAATCAAATATCAAATTTATGGACATTAAAGACATACAAAATCTTATCAAGTTTGTATCTAAGGCTGAAGTTTCAGAAGTTAAGTACAAAACTAAAGATTTCGAAATCACTATTAAAACTCCATTAGCTGGAAGCGATGCTGTTTATGCACAACCTGCAGTATACCACACTGCTCCACAAGCGGTAGCTGCTCCGGCACCTGTTGCAACTCCGGCCGCTCCTGTTGCTGAAAAAGCTGAAGCTGCATCTGATGACAGCAAATATGTAACAATCAAATCTCCAATGATTGGTACTTTCTATAGAAAACCATCTCCTGATAAAGATGTATTTGTAAATGTAGGGGACGAAGTTTCTGTTGGTAAAGTAGTTTGTGTTATTGAAGCAATGAAGCTATTCAACCAGATTGAATCTGAAATCAGCGGAAAAATTGTTAAAATTTTAGTTGACGACGCTACGCCTGTAGAGTACGACCAACCTTTATTCTTAGTAGATCCATCTTAATTAAATATTGATTAATGATGATTGATAATTGATTATAAAATCAATTTCAAATTTCAAATTTTCAAATTTCAAATCGTATTAAGATGTTCAAAAAAATATTAATAGCCAATCGTGGCGAAATTGCAATGCGTATTTTACGTACTTGTAAAGAAATGGGGATCAAAACCGTTGCAGTATACTCTACTGCTGACAAAGACAGTCTTCACGTAAGATTTGCTGATGAAGCAGTATGTATTGGTCCTGCAATGAGTAAAGACTCTTATCTTAAAATCCCTAACATTATTGCTGCAGCGGAAATTACCAATGCTGACGCTATTCACCCGGGTTACGGATTTTTATCTGAAAATGCTAACTTCTCAAGAATCTGCCAGAAGAACGGTATCAAATTTATTGGTGCTTCTCCTGAACAGATTGAAAAAATGGGAGATAAAGCAAACGCTAAGGCTACTATGAAAGCAGCAGGCGTACCTTGTGTACCAGGTTCTGACGGATTGATCGAATCTTATGAACACGCTGTAAAGATAGCTGAAGAAACAGGATATCCGGTAATGATCAAAGCTACTGCTGGTGGTGGAGGTAAAGGAATGAGAGCTGTTTGGAAAGCTGAAGACCTTAAAGATCACTGGGAATCTGCTATTCAGGAAGCTGTAGCTGCCTTTGGAAATGGAGGTATGTATATGGAAAAACTGATTGAAGAGCCAAGACACATCGAAATTCAGGTTGCTGGTGACCAATTCGGAAAAGCGTGCCATCTTTCTGAAAGAGACTGTTCTGTACAGAGAAGAAATCAGAAATTAACTGAAGAAACGCCTTCTCCTTTCATGACAGATGAACTTCGTGAGAAAATGGGAGAAGCTGCCGTAAAAGCTGCTGAATTCATTGGATATGAAGGTGTAGGAACTATCGAATTCCTTGTAGACAAACACAGAAATTTCTATTTCATGGAAATGAATACAAGAATCCAGGTAGAGCACCCTATCACTGAGCAGGTAATTGATTATGACCTGATCAGAGAACAAATTCTTCTTGCTGCAGGAACTCCTATTTCAGGAATCAACTATTATCCTAAGTTACACTCCATCGAGTGCAGAATCAACGCAGAAGATCCTTATGCAGATTTCAGACCGTCTCCGGGGAAAATCACAGGATTAAATATTCCTGGCGGACACGGAATCAGAGTAGACACTCACGTTTATTCCGGATATACAATTCCTTCCAACTATGATTCAATGATTGCTAAGCTTATTACTACGGCTCAGACCCGTGAAGAAGCCATTGCAAAAATGAGACGGGCTCTTGAAGAATTCTATATTGAAGGAGTAAAAACAACTATTCCTTTCCACAGACAGCTGATGGATAATGAAGATTATCTTTCAGGGAACTATACTACAAAATTCATGGAGGATTTTGTAATGGATAGAAAATACGATAATCACTAAGATTATTTTATATACAAATTAAAACTGCCTCAAAAGGGGCAGTTTTTTTATTTAAATCCATCAATAATTCTGCCAGTCAACATATCATAAAAATCAATGAATCAAGTCCTTATTAATCGTTAATAAAAATTAATAAACAATCAGAAAATAAAATTCTGCCGGCTTAAAGATATAATACCTAAAACAAGCAATCAACAAAGAAAATATTTTCTGATACGATATTATTCCAACCTAAAATCTACTTCAATTTTCCCCCCGAACGATACTGGGTATTTGTTTATGCATATCATTAATATTGTGTAAATTTGTAAAAAACAACAATATGTCAACAGCAGAACAAACAAAAAACTCACAGTATTTTATTGACCTTGAAGACAAACATGGAGCGCACAACTATCACCCCCTTCCAGTAGTTCTGGACCGTGGAGAAGGTGTTTTCGTTTGGGATGTGGAGGGCAAAAGGTACTATGATTTTCTTTCAGCATATTCTGCTGTGAACCAGGGACACTCTCATCCAAAAATCGTAGGAGCCCTGGTAGAACAGGCTCAAAAACTGGCGTTAACTTCAAGAGCTTTCTACAACTCTAAATTAGGAGAATATGAGCAGAAAATAACCACTCTTTTTGGATTTGACAAGGTTTTACCAATGAACTCCGGAGCGGAAGCTGTGGAAACAGCGGTAAAATTGGCCAGAAAATGGAGTTATGAAGTAAAAGGAATTGCAGAAAATGCAGCGAAAATTATCGTTTGCGAAAACAATTTCCACGGAAGAACAACCACTATTGTTTCTTTCTCCAATGATCCGGATGCCAACCAGAATTACGGACCTTTTACACCAGGATTTATCAAAATTCCTTATAACGATATCGCTGCATTGGAAGAAGTATTAAGCAGAGAAGCAGGAAGTATTGCAGCGTTCTTAGTAGAACCAATTCAGGGAGAGGCCGGAGTGTATGTTCCGGATGAAAACTTCCTTAAAAATGCTTCTGAACTATGTAAAAAATATAATGTCCTTTTCATTGCTGATGAAGTTCAGACAGGTATTGCAAGAACAGGAAGACTGATTGCCTGCCACCATGAAGAGGTACAACCGGATATCCTGATCTTAGGGAAAGCACTTTCCGGAGGTATGTATCCTGTATCTGCTGTTTTAGCGAATGACAACATTATGAATGTTATCAAACCGGGACAGCATGGCTCCACGTTCGGAGGAAACCCTATTGCGTGTGCCGTAGCAGTAGCCGCATTGGATGTAGTAGCTGACGAAAAACTGTCTGAAAGAGCAGAAGAATTAGGAAAGCTTTTCAGAGCTGAAATAGAGAAGCTTATTGAAAAGACAGACCTTATTACCAAAGTAAGAGGAAAAGGTCTTTTAAATGCTATCCTTATCAATGATACACCTGATAGCTCTACTGCATGGAACCTTTGCTTGCAATTAAAAGAAAACGGATTGCTGGCAAAACCTACGCATGGCAATATCATCAGACTTGCACCGCCATTGGTCATTACTGAAGAACAATTGCTGGATTGCGTGAAAATTATTGAAAAGACTATTCTTGAGTATAAATAAACTGATATTCATCGGATATTTTAAATCGGATATTTTAATATGATCAACACTATTTGAATTGTTGATTTCCGGAAAAGATTAATGGGTATGGTAGTTAAAAACCATACCCTTAATGTATCTCATCAATACATGTATTTCCCTAGAAATACCGTCAGCAATGACTTCAAAAAAGCATAAAAAAAATCATATTTTTTCACTTTTTAAAAATTTAGGAATTGTATTTGCTATATACATCCGAATACAATAATGTATAGTCTTCGAAGGCGGCATTTTTTCGAAATTTGCATAATAGAGATAAATGACAAAGATTGGTCTATAAAATTCAAATTTAGACTTATCTTTGAAAGATTAAAACTATTTAGAATGACCTTAAGAGAGATAGTACATATTTCCTTATTAAACAAAACGTTGTGATGAATATAAGTGGTTTAATCATAACATATAATGAAGAAAAAAATATACAGGATGTCCTTGAGTCTTTTGATTTTTGTGATGAAATAATTGTGGTAGACTCTTTTAGTACGGATAAAACTGTAGAAATTGCAAAGAAATTCCCTCATGTAAAAGTGATTCAGAATAAATTTGAGGACTTTACAAAGCAGAGAAATTTAGCTCTTGATCATGCAACCAACGACTGGGTATTATTTTTGGATGGTGATGAAAGAATTACTCCGGCCCTGCAGCAGGAAATTATCGGTGAGCTGAACAAACCCGGGCAAAAGGATGCCTATTATTTTTACAGGAAATTCTTTTTTGCCAAAAAACCGATTCACTTTTCAGGAACACAGTCTGATAAAAACTTCAGGCTATTCAGAAAATCGAAGGCCAGATATATGGCGGGAAAAAAGGTACATGAAACTCTGGAGGTTAACGGAACCATCGGTATTTTAAAAAATAAATTACTCCACTACTCCGTTTCAGATTATGAATCTTATAGAAAAAAGATGATTCATTACGGAGTTTTAAAGGGGAAGGAACTGGCTGCAAAAGGGAAAAAGTACAGTGTTTTGGTTCAATATCTTAAAACAGCTTTTAAATTCTTTAAGGCCTATATAATGAGACTGGGTATTTTAGACGGAAAAGAAGGCTATCAATTATCTTATCTGCAGTCTTTAAGCGTTTATGAAACCTATGAATCATTAAAAAAAGAGCAAAATTAGTTAAATGAAGATTTGTATCATTAGTTATGATTTTTGGGATTATGATAAGTATATTGTTGAGACATTATGCAAAAGAGATATTGATGCTCATCATATAAAGATCAGTAGCGTTACTCATTCCAACTTCAATGAAAGAGCTGTAAATGCTTTAAGCAAAACTTTTTTAAATAAAAATCTCAAGACTGAAAAAAGACAGAAATATGTTCTGGACTCTCTGGAACAATTAGGCCATCAGGATCAGATTCTGGTGATGAATCCGGATACATTTGATCTTTCTACTCTCAAAAAAATTAGAAAATATACAGATCGTCTGTTGACCTATCTTTATGATAATCTTGAAAGAGTTCCTGTAGAAGATAAGCTGTATCTTTTTGACAAAGTATTCTCATTCGACTATGTTGACGTCAAAAAGCACGGGTTCGAAAAGTTAACAAACTATATTTATCTTCCCCATTGTTCACAGGAAATCCAACAGCCTGAAATGGATCTTTTCTATATCACATCTTATGATAACAGAAGAGTTTCATTAATAAAATTACTGGCTAAAAAGCTGATTGAACAGGGATTAAAATTCCAGATTATGATCATTGGTAAAAAATCCTGGAAGCATCAGCTGACCAATATTTTCATGACGGTACCGAAAAATCTTTTTCTGATTTTCAGTATCAAAAAAATTCCGCATAACGATCTTCCAAAGTATTATAAAAACTCTAAAGTTTTACTGGACCTTATGCGTGAAGGGCAATACGGGCTCAGCTTCAGGGTTTTTGAAGCCATGGCTCTGGATAAGAAAATCATTACTGATAACGAAGCCATTAAAACCTATGACTTTTACAATCCCAATAATATTTTGATTTTAAACAAAAATATTAGTAATCTTGACAAATCTTTTTTTGAAACACCCTACGAGAAAATTCCGGAAGAAATCTATTACAGATACACTTTGGATAGTTGGGTGAATAAAGTTTTTGAACTTGATACTAAAAACTGACAAATGGGAATCTTAAAAAAAATAAAAAAGCACTTCGAAAGAAAAGAAAAACTTAAATATCTTCAGTCTAAGGATATCGTCAACATTAATCTGTATGATGCTTCCCAAAAAACGATCCTGTTTGCATCAAGAGATTTCCCAGCCCATGATAAAGAATCCGGGGCTAACAGACTGAAAGAACTTATATTTATTTACAAAGAATTAGGATACAACTGCATTATATTTGCTCCCCATATGTTTGAAGACGATTCTTATGTGAAGTTTTATCAGCAGCGCAATGTTATCATTTACATAGAGAACACTAAGTACAGGAATATTTATGATTTCCTGTCTTCTTTTAAAAAGATAGATTACGTTTGGTTCAACGGGCCTCTGGCTCTGAATCTTTTTTATAAAAAAATGAAAGCCGTTTTATCTTCTGCCAAATTTATTTATGATATGGTGGATATTCATTTTTTAAGGTTTAAAAGAGCCATAGAACTGGAACCTACCCGTATTTCATTAAAGAAGAATTATAAACATTTTTTCCGCCTGGAAACAGTTGTTGCACCACAACTGGATTATATCATTGCCATATCTGATAAGGAGAAAGCAATTATGAGCCAGTATGCAGATAAAAATAAGATCATTACAGTATCTAATATTCATTATCCCAAAATTGATATTTCTGAAAGAAAAAGTTTCAGTGAAAGCAAAGGAATTACCTTCATCGGATCTATCCACGAGCCTAATATTGATGCGGTAAAGTTTCTCTATGAAAAAATAATGCCTATTGTCTGGAAAACCAATCCTGAGCTGGAAGTAAGCATCATCGGGAATGTCGCTGAAAAACTTGATCTTAAATTATTTCCTAAGTTTAAATTTTTAGGCTTTGTGGAAAGCATTGAAGAGCATTTTATGAATTCCAGAATTATGGTTGCACCCTTACGATTTGGAGCTGGAGTAAAAGGAAAAATAGGACAGGCATTTGAATATTTCTTGCCTGTAATCACAACAGATATCGGAGCGGAAGGAATGAGACTCGCCAACCATAAAAATGTATTGATAGCGAATGATGAAAATAGTTTTGCTCAGGCAATTCTACAATTAAATAATGATGAAGAGCTTTGGAATACATTAAGTCAAAATTCTATTGACAGTCTGAAACCATTTTCCATTGAGTCCGTAAGTTCTACATTGAAAAAAATTTAATTAAGAATGGATAATTCTTTTTTTTTAATCAGCATTATTGTTCCGTGCTACAACGCTTCTTATTATGTAAAAGAAGTACTCGAAAGTATACAGAACCAAACTCATTACAATATTGAATGTATTGTTATTAATGATGGCAGTACAGATAATACTCTTGAAATCATCAATTGTTTTTCAGACGAAAGATTCCATATATACAACCAGAAAAACAAAGGTCTTTCAGATACCCGAAATTTCGGATTGGAAAAAGCCTCCGGAGATTTTATTTTTTTCTGTGACAGTGATGATCTTCTTCCTTCTAATGCCTTGGAATCACTCATATCTGAGTATACAGGTAAAGAGGATATTATTGTGGGAAAAACATCAACCTATTCATGGGAAGAGAAACGAAACGTTTCATTCTTACCTCAGCCTAAAGAAAAACAACGCTTAGAAAATAAAAATACGGAAGTCCTGCTTAAAAAAATAACGGAAAACTTAAGTCCAATTGCCCAGAATAAATTATATAAATCTTCATTTTTAAAAGAAAATAATCTCACATTTTTAAGTGGAATTTATCACGAAGATGAATTATGGTTCTTTGAAACGATGTTCCAGGCAAAGAATGTTGTCTTTATTCCTGATATTACTTATTTCTACACTATCGACAACGCACAGTCCATCACTAAAAAGAACAGTGATAAAAATCTTTTAGGATACCTAAGTGTTATTCAAACGATATATAACAACTACTATTTACAATATCCTGAACAAAGCAATATTGCCTACTATATTGCCTACTTAAAGAAAATTATTATTGGAAATTACAAGCATCATTCAAACTATTCCAATACAGCAATTCATAAGATGGAAACGATATTCAAAGAAGTTAATCCTAAATTCAATGATAATATTTCATTGAAAAGTATTGAGAAAAAATATTTCCGGTATATTAATACCCTCAGTTTAAAAGATGCTGAGACCATAAAAAAAGAATATTTCAATAATCCTGTCAACAGTCTCAGAAAATACTACAAAATATTAAGATTCAGTATACTTAACTTAAATTAAAAAAGTGAAAAAAAGAAAATTTCTTTTGGTAATGCCTGATTATTCCGATTTTCCAAAGCTATTTTTAGAAAACTTGGAGAAGGAAGGTTTTGAACCCTATTTAATCACAGACAATGTTTCAAGATTTAAATACAAGGGCTGTGAAAGCATAAAAAATTTTTTCATTAAAAATATTCTTAGAAATAAAGAGTATAAACAATATCTTATTCAAAAGCATTTTCTCGATGAGCTGAATAAAAACCTTTCTGCCATTACGGAAGAATTGGATTATGTCCTGGTGATTCGTCCGGATAATTTCCCAATTACATTTATAAAGAATCTAAAAAGTAAAACCCAAAGATTAATTGCTTATCAATGGGATGGTATTGAAAAATTTCCAGAGATCAGAAACTATTTCAATTTATTTGATATCTTCTTTTGTTTTGAAAGGGTAGAATCTCAGCCCAATATTCAACCTATTACTAATTTTTATTTTGATCACCTTCCTTCTCCCGAAAAAAAATATAATGCAGAAAAGCCTAAGCTTTACTTTGTAGGTTTATATTGGAAAAGCCGTGAAGAAAAAATTAACCGATTTATTGATGAAGTCTCAGGTTTATCTATTGAACTTTCTATTTTCATTCAATATTTTCAGGAACCTGAAACGAAAAATGATAAAATACAATATATTCAAAACAGAATTAGTTTCAGAGAAAATCTGGATCTTGTTAAAAGTTCAGACATTCTTTTGGATTTTGTTGATCCATTACACAACGGACTTTCCATTCGTTTCTTTGAAGGAATATACTATAAGAAAAAAGTAATTACGGATAATGTGACGGTTAAAAAATACGATTTTTACCATCCTGATAATATCTTTGTTGTGGAAAATAATAATTATAAAAATATTGAACAGTTTCTAAAAAAACCTTATTTTACATTATCAGATGACATTGTAAAAAAATATGGTTTCAGTAATTGGATCAAAAAAATCATAACATAAAAAATAAGCTTTATTGATAAAAGCCTTCTTTATTTAATCTTTAAATCCTAAATAATTTATAATATTATTGATATTCTTTTCCTGTTGCCCAACTGAGAACTTAGCCAGTGGTAGTGCGCTGTTACTATGAAGAGTTTTCCACAAATTTTCATCGTAATATAGTTCCAATATCTTATTTGCGAAATGCTGCGGATCTTCATTGGAAACAAGGGCTGTTTTCTGATCTTCCAAATCCATTCCTTCTGCCCCAATAGATGTAGTGACTACAGGCAATCCAAACTCCAGAGCCTGCCCGATCTTTCCCTTCACTCCAGCTCCATATCGTAGAGGAGCAACAAATATTCTCGAATTTTCAAACCAGTAATCTACACTCTTCTGATAGCCTAATATCTGAAACTTCTCAGAATTATATTTTCCTTTAATCTCTTCGGGAAAATGTGGTCCTAAAATATATACTTTAATAGAATCGTCTTTGGCCCAAACTAAAGGCATTATATCTTCATACAAAAACTTGACGGCATCCATATTGGGCATGTGATAGAAACCTCCAATGAATAAAACACCTTCCCGAACAGAATAATCCATATCTCTGCATTCTACAGGTTCATGAATATTACTAACAGTAAAGATCTTTTCATTTTTGATCCCTTGGCCCGAGACAATTTTCTTTTCTTCATCACTGATGGAAATAACCACATCTGACTTTTGCATTCCAAAATATTCCTTTTCCTTAAAGAATCTCATCTCTTTTTTACGGGACTTTGTCACTTCAATATATTTGTTTTCTCTCTCCATTCTTAGATAATGAAGATCGACCATATCATAAATAATCCTCTTTCCAGAGATATCATTTTTAATTTTCCCATACCAAAAATCAAATCCAATCGGTCTGAAAATCCAAACAATATCAACATAATGAAGAGCTTCTTTCACTTGATCCAAAACTCTTACAATTTTGTTCTGAGCATTTACATAGTCTTTACAAACTTCCACACCAATGCTCCGAAAAAAATCAACGTAGATATCATCCTCTTGGTTGGGCTGCTGAATCCCTAAAATAACTCTATGATTATTTTTTTGCAGAATCTTTACAATTTCAAGAAACCTTCTTGAGCCAGAATCCTTATCAGGTTGTGGCATACGTTCCTCCAGAATAAGAATATTGGGCTTTTTATAAAATCTATTAATATTATTTCTTCCTTCATTATCCAGAAATCTTGAATCAGTAAAATACGAATCCCATCTATTCATAAAGACAGTTCTGTTTTTCTGAAGCAAAAGTTCCTTTCCATTATCTTTTCCATTATAAGAAATATTTTCAAAATGAACAATTTCCGATTTAGGCTGATAATAAATATCCAGATTCTGCTCATATTTCAAGCGTTGGCATAGATCTGTTTCTTCATAATAGGCAGGTAAAAAAGCTTCATCCAAAAGATTAAGTTTTCCATCAGTATCAGTTCTATGTAATAACAAACTACATCCTGAACAATAATCTACTTTTCTTAAAAAGTTATATTTCGGAGTATCAATAGCTTCACCTCTTCCTAGATTAACAATTTCAGTATTATTAAAAATAAGACAGCCCGCCTCTTGCAATGTATTGTCTGCAAATACCATTTTAGAGCCAACTGCACCTACATTTTTATTGTTCTTAAAAACCTCCAACAGACTGGATAAATAGTTTTCCTGAACTTCTACGTCATTGTTCAACAAATAAATATACCTTCCTCTTGCCTTCCGAATTCCTTTATTTATATTTCTTAAAAATCCTAAATTTTCAGTATTATTAATAATTGTAATTCCGGGAACTGTATCCAGATACTTTAAAGTTTCATCTGAGCTGTTATCATTGATAATAATAATTTCTTTTGATACGTCTTTATCATACTGTTCAATTGTATATAAACAATTAAGAGTATATCTGATCTGATTGTAAACAGGAATTATGATAGAAACTTCTGGCTCATTTTCATTAATAAAGTCAAATGTATGTTTTTTAAAAAAGTCGAGTTCAAAATGATTGATCTTTAGTTTTCTCTTATTATTGATAAAATTCCGATCCTTTATTTTATTTTTAAAAAACCTTTTAATTCCCATTTTAAATTTATTATTTTGTCCAGCCTTTTTAGAAAAACAAAATTAAGCATTTATTGTAAACTATGAGAGTAATAAGTTGGTTATCTTTTGTTCCTGGAGTGCAATAAATTCACTTCTGTTTATAAGATTTGATTAATCAACAAAATCATTTAATGCCTAATAAATACCGAAAACTTTAAAGGATATTGATTTCCGCTAATCAAAACATATATGGAAGCATTGTATTCAAAAACAGTAATCTTATTATGAAAAAAAGAAAGATATATTTTGTTTGCCCATCAGTTTCTGTACCTTTTGGGGGTATAAAACAAATTTATAAATATGTAAATATTTTAAACAATCATGGTTATAATGCTACTGTTTTATTAAAAAAAAAGAGAAAAAGAGATAATATCTGGTATCGTGACACAAAAATATCTTATCATTATGAACTTTTAAAAAACATAGAAAATAGTAATAATCCTAAAGAACATAAAAATAGTTTTTACGAAAGATTAAAACTGTTCTATAACAATTTATTTTCACATCCCATAGAGAAAGATGCGCTATTTGTTTTTCCGGAAATATATGGAAAATCATTCCATAAAACTATTCCCAATCATCAGTACGTAATACTTAACCAGAATTGCTACTACACCTTTCAGGGGTATGGATTTGATTATAATGAAAAGAATCCTTATTTAGATAAAAATTGTTTAGGAACTATTGTAGCATCAGAAAATGCACAAAAATATTTTAATGTTGTATTTCCTGCTCTTGGTCTATATAGAGTCCGTTTAGGAATTGATACCCATATTTTCAGTTTTGAAAATAAAAAAAAGAAAAAAATTGCTTTTATGCCAAGGAAACTTGCTGAGGATTCTTTACAAGTTATTAATATTTTAAAAGCACGAAAAAAGATGGATGATTGGGAGTTTTTCCCAATTGACAATATGGATGAACAGGAAGTTGCAAAACATTTAAAAGAATCCGTATTTTTTTTAAGCTTCAATCATAGAGAAGGCTTTGGGCTTCCTCCTATAGAAGCTATGTCTTGTGGATGTTTTGTAATCGGTTACTCTGGACAAGGAGGAAAAGAATATTTTAAAGAAGAATTTTCTTGCCTGGTTGAAGAAGGTAACATTATTGATTTTGTTGAAAAAATAGAAAGCCACGCATTAGAATATCATGAGAATCCGACTCTTTTTTCTGAAAAAGGGAAAATAGGGTCACAATTTGTGATGAAAAATTATTCCCTGGAAAATGAAACACAAGATTGGATCAGTACGTGGGAAAAAATAATTTCCCAATGCTAGAGTACGATATTCTTTACAAAAGAAACGCTATATTAGGACGAGACAAACTGCATAAAAAAAGCTAACCTTTTCGGCTAGCTTTTTTTATACTTAACTTTTTTTTTATTAAATTATTATTTTTTATTTGCCCAAACAACACTACCGTTGTTATTGTAAATCACAATATTTCCATCATTCTGAACTGAAAGTCTTTCAATATTTGATGAGCTTATACCTGTACTGTAAACAGGTTTATGTGAAGAATCATAGACTACCAGATTTCCATCTTCCTGAAAAATAGCGCTTCTTCCACTTCCTGCTGTTGCCGAAGACCAGATATCATTTTTAGTTCCGTTACTATACATTACCAAATTACCATCTGTCTGGAAAATTAAATAATAGTTATAATTTTCAGAAAATATCTTTTGTCCTTTTACAAATCTAAATCCTTTGTAAATATTACCATTATTATAACTTCCTGTATTAGAACCTCCGTTTCCACCGAAATTGTTTCCGTCATAACCTCCCTTAGAAGACCACAAAGCATTTCGTCTCCTGTTATAAATTACAAGATTGCCATCATCCTGCATCTCAAGGTTGGCTGCATTCTTGTTGGTGGTGTTGGTACTGAATAAGGGTCTGTTTGAAGAATTATAAACGACAAGATTACCATCTTCCTGAAAAATAGCCCTTGAACCTTCACCAGGAGTCCTGGAACTCCATTCCGGCTGATTCTGGCTATTATAAACTACCAAATTTCCATCATTTTGAAAAATCAGAAAGTGCTGATTATTTCGGGAATAGTATCTTCTATCCTTTACCAAATTAGTGCCAAGTGTAATATTTTGAGCCATTATACAAATTCCTGCCAATAGCCCAAACATTGCTAATAAATGCTTTCTCATAAGTTTATGTTTTTTATTTCCTTATGTAAAGATAAATAATAAAAATCATACTTCTATTTACCCCATCAAAATTAGTTGTAAAAGAAAAAATCCAACATCAATTTAACATTTGCTTAAGTCCATATATGTACACCCTGGAAAAGGAATAATTAACAGCACATTATTATAATCAATGAAAATGAATACAAACAGTAAGGCAGTACTATCTTTTAATGGTAAAAAAATATATCATATTATTTATCATTAAAAACCGTCTCAAAACTGAGACGGCTTGTAGTTATAGAATATCAATATTTTTAATTAATAAGCATAGAATTCAATTCCCTCCTTAATATAACCTGAAGGTGTTACGCTGGATCTTGAATAATAATGATCTTTACCGTTCCAATATTGGTAGATAGGAACTGTATTAGGCTGCTGAGTAGCAAAAGCATTAAACTCGATTCCTTCATCTACATATCCCGGATAATATCCCGGAGTTTTTGTATAGTAATGATCTTTACCATTCCAGTATCTGTAGATAGGAACTGTATTGGGAGCTTTGTACAAGAATGCGTGAAACTCTGTTCCTTCAAAAGAATATCCGCTGTAGCTTCCAGCAATTTTTGTATAGTAATGATCTACTCCGTTATAATATCTGTAAATTGGAATGGTGTTAAATTCTAAATACACCTTATTATCAATCAGATATTGATCTACATAGGCTTTAAGCTGAGCTTTTTTAGCAGGGTCTTTTACAAAGTCATAAATAATAATCAACCCGTTGCTTCCAAAGTCAACCAAAACAGAATTATTTACATTTGAGCTGTTCTGCCAATTGGAAATATTAACTTTAGTATTGGTCTGATCTAGGTTCAAATCTCCTACTAAGCCTTTTGAAGGATCCCCGCCTCTGGTTTTGTAAGTCAACTTTTTAGAAAAATTCATGTGGTATTCAGAAGTATTCACATCATTATCCACATTCACATTAAAAATATTCAGCATTCCTGCCTTTATTCCGATTCTGGCTGCCTTATCACGAGTCTGGCTCGTTGTTTCAGACTGGAATAAAATATCAAGTTTTGCTCCTGTATAAATATCCGTCATTACGTGAGTTCCATAATCCTGAACAATCTGCTGCGGAGTTTTTGTCTGTAAATCCTGAGCAAATTCAGGAGTTATATAATCACCCAGCATATCGGTAGTAGCATTGAATCTTACTCTTTTCTGTTTGATCGTAAGGTTATAACTTCCGTAGATATATTTTGCATCAAACTTATTGTTGGTTGTTACCGCTGAGCCAAAACCTACAGAAAGTATTTTTTTAAACAGTGGAAAATTAACTGTTGCATCCACTTTGGTTGAAACCATTTTGGAATAAGCCTCAGCATTTTCACCATAATCTTCGGAGTACTCCTGAGAATTTGTGTTTTCGCTGATTAATCTGTTGCTCTGCTCTAATTTAAAGCGATCAATATCAACCACTTTAAAACCCGCAGCTGTTGCATTGGCATATTCACCGGTAACGTTGTAACCATGTCCCAGAACATCATAAATTCCGTCTCCCGCAAATTTGGAGGCAGATAAGCGATTATTAGCTTTTACCGCAGGGCTTTCAGGGGTTATCTCGCTATTCAGCTCCTCCGTTGAACATGAACTCATAAAAAGCATCAGTAGACTACTGAAGCAAAATAAAATTTGTTTTTTCATAGATTATTTAAAAGTTTCAGCAAATATACTATTCCACAATGAGTGAAGTAAGTAAAACGAGATGATTTATATCATCATTTAGTGAATTTAATAATTAAATGAAATAACCTTTAATAAAGCATAACCCATTCACGTAAAAGGGATTTAATAAATAAAATTATTTGCAGAAATAAATTTGATCAGATATAGAAAACAACATTATCATCAATTTAACAACAAGCCAGGCGAAAAAAAACAATCAACGGCTATAAATCATCCCGTAAACGTATAATTTTAAGTAAATTTGCAAAAATTAAAATTGAAATGGAGAAAGTAAGAGTACGTTTTGCTCCAAGTCCTACAGGACCATTACATTTGGGAGGCGTAAGAACCGCATTATATGATTATCTTTTTGCTAAAAATCAAGGGGGAGAATTTGTATTAAGAATTGAAGATACAGACACGGCCAGATATGTAGAAGGAGCTGAAGAATATATTGAAGAAGCTTTAGAATGGTGCGGAATAATTCCTGATGAGAGTCCTAAAAAAGGAGGAAAATTCGCTCCTTACAGACAGTCTGAAAGAAGAGACATCTACGACAGATATACTGAGCAGATCCTGAAGACAGACTATGCTTACATTGCTTTTGATACTGCAGAAGAACTGGATGCAATGCGTGCAGAATATGAAGCGAAAGGTGATGTTTTCTCTTATGATAATAAAACAAGAAACCGTTTAAGAAACAGCCTTGCCCTTTCTGAAGAAGAGGTTCAAAGGTTATTAGACGAAAAGACGCCTTATGTAGTACGGTTTAAAATGCCTGTTGACAGAGTATTAAATCTTGAAGATATTATTCGTGGAAAATTTTCAGTCAATACCAATACTTTAGATGATAAAGTTCTGGTAAAGAATGACGGAATGCCAACGTATCATTTTGCCAATATTATTGATGACCATGAAATGGAAATCTCTCACGTGATCCGTGGAGAAGAATGGCTTCCATCTTTAGGACTTCACACTTTATTATATGAAGCAATGCAGTGGGAAGCACCACAGTTTGCCCACCTTTCTTTAATCTTAAAACCTGAAGGAAAAGGGAAATTAAGCAAAAGAGACGGAGATAAATTCGGATTCCCGGTGTTCCCGCTTGATTTCAAAGATCCTTCTACCGGTGTGATTTCTAAGGGATACAGAGAAAACGGATATCTTCCTGATGCTTTCATTAATATGGTTGCATTATTAGGATGGTCTCCGGCAGATGATAAAGAAATACTTCCTCTGGATGAAATGATCAGGGAATTTGATCTTCATAAAGTACATAAAGCGGGCGCAAGATTCAGCAAAGAAAAATCTGAGTGGTTCAACCATCAATATATTCAGATGAAGTCTGATGAGGAACTTCTTCAGATCCTGAAAAACACAGATCTTGATCTTTCCGGTGTATCGGATGAAAAACTGTTGAAAGTAATTCATCTGATGAAAGAAAGAGCTACTTTCCCGAAAGATATCTATGAAAACGGCAAGTTCTTCTTCGAAGCTCCTGCTTCGTATGATGAAAAAGCATCAAAAAAAGCATGGAATGAAGAGACATCGGCAATTTTAGGTGAATTGGCGACTGCTTTTGAAACGACAGACTTTGTGGCTGAGACATTAAAGCAGACCATGCATGATTTCGCGGAAAACAAAGGATTAGGAATGGGTAAAGTAATGATGCCGTTACGATTATCTTTAGTAGGAGAATTGAAAGGACCGGATGTTCCAGATATTCTGGAAATCCTTGGTAAAGAGGAAAGTATCTCCAGAATAAACAATGCTGTAAATAATTTTAAATAGAATAACCATAATTTTTCATACATTTGAAAGATTTAATTTACTTCAAGAAATGGAATATTTAAGTTTCGAACTTCCTATCAAAGAATTGATGGATCAATACCAGACGTGTTCTTTAGTAGGAGAAGAAAGTGGTGTTGATGTAAAATTAGCATGCAGCCAGATTGAGGATAAGATTTTAGAAAAGAAAAAAGAAATCTATGGAAATCTTACACCTTGGCAAAGAGTACAACTGTCCCGTCATCCGGATCGTCCTTATACATTGGATTATATTAACGGAATGGCAGACAAGGGCAGTTTCTTAGAACTTCATGGAGACAGAAATTTCGCTGATGATCCGGCAATGATTGGAGGATTGATTACCCTTGATGGTCATAAAGTAATGATCATAGGGACTCAAAAAGGAAGAACGACCAAAGAAAGACAGCACAGAAGATTTGGGATGCCAAATCCGGAAGGATACAGAAAAGCTTTAAGATTAATGAAGCTTGCTGAAAAGTTCAATATCCCTGTGGTAACTTTAGTAGATACACCGGGAGCTTATCCGGGGCTGGAAGCTGAAGAAAGAGGACAAGGTGAAGCTATTGCAAGAAATATTTTTGAAATGGTTCAGCTGAAAACTCCAATCTTCACGTACATCATCGGAGAAGGTGCCAGTGGCGGAGCATTGGGAATAGGTGTAGGAAATAAGGTATATATGTTGGAGAACACATGGTATACAGTAATTGCACCGGAAAGCTGCTCTTCTATCTTATGGAGAAACTGGGATCACAAAGAAGATGCAGCCAATGCATTGAATCTTACTCCGGCAGATGCCTTAAGAGAAAAGTTCATCGATGGTATCATTGAGGAACCGCTTGGAGGCGCTCATTATGATCAGGAAACAACCTATCTGAATCTGAAAAATTCAATTTTACAAAATATCAAAGCTTTTTCCAAATTTACAGGACAGGAGCTTGAAACCCAGAGACAGGACAAGTTCATTGCAATGGGTCAGTTTAAAGGATAAAAAATAAAAAAAGGTTAAGAATTTTTTCTTAACCTTTTTTCTTTAGTTTTCTTCTGTTTTCTATTCTGCAACATTCAGTGCAATTTCAATATCCTGGCTGATTTTCTTTAAGGAAGAATATTTGGCATCACAAACCATTGTGGTCAGCACGTACTCTCCTTTATCTACCAGAATAAAATTTTCTCCTTTGGCAGGTACACTGAGATTATAATATTTTTTACCACTTATCTTTACAATAAGATTGCAGGTAGATCTGTTTTTAATATTGATATATGCTTCGTTTTTATTAATATCATTATTAAAAAGGTGGGTAAGCATTGCTGCTGTTCTTTTATTTTCTTCACTGGGTCCTGCTTTAGAAGTACCGGCACTTTTTGCAGAACTTACTGATGCAAAGGTAGTTGTTCTTCTTTCTTCTTTTAAAGCTTCTATAGCAGCTGCTGTATTATTAGAGACAGGTTTTCCATTAGCAGTATATGTTTTTTTTGCGGCCATCGTCTTTCCGCTGTTCAATTCATTATTTTTAACGATATTTTCAATTTTTTCTTTGCTGATAGGTTTTATGGTAGGTTTTGCTTCCGGAGAATTCCCTGCCATGATAATATCAATCAGCTTTCTTTTAAAATAGTCTGTTTTAGCATGTCCGGGATTCTGCTTCAAAAAGCCGGCAATTACCCTTGCCTCTTTTGAGATCTCGGCTTCCTGTTCGGTATAGATGATTACCGTTTCTTTTTCAACAACCGCTTTAGATTTTGTTTTTTTCTTTTTTTGAGAAAAACCTAGTGCAAAAATGCATATAAATAGAAGGAAGAAGATTTTTTTCATTAATCAAACCTTTAAAATAGTATTAAATATATTAATAACGTGAAAAGTCATTTTTTAGTTTATCATTAAAATCATTATCTTTGCACTGCTCTAAAATTAAGCTAAAAATTAATACTAATCTTAAATAAAAAATAATAGATATTATGTCTTATACACCAGTTGCTGCAGATGTAGCTAAATTAAGAAACCAAACAGGTGCAGGTATGATGGACTGCAAGAAAGCTCTAGTTGAAGCTGAAGGAGACTTCGAAAAAGCGGTAGATATCCTTAGAAAAAAAGGACAAAAAGTTGCTGCTAACAGAGCAGACAGAGAGTCTACTGAAGGGGCAGTAATCGCAAGAGTAAACGAAGACAACACTTTAGGTGCTGTAATTTCTTTAAATTGTGAGACTGACTTCGTTGCTAAAAACGAAGCATTCGTTGAGCTAGCTTACGAATTAGCTGAAATGGCAATCTTCGCTGCTACTAAAGAAGAGCTTTTAGCTACAGATTTCCACGGAATTACTGTTGCTGAGAAATTAGTTGAGCAAACAGGAGTTATCGGTGAGAAAATTGAGATCGGATCTTTCGAAAGAATCCAGGGAGCTTTCTTAGGAGCTTACATCCACGCTGGAAACAAAATTGCTGCAATCACTTCTCTATCTGCAAAAGTAGACGGAGCTGAAGAAGCTGCTAAAGCTGTTTCTATGCAGGTTGCTGCAATGAACCCAATCGCTCTTGACGAAACTGCTGTTTCTCAGGAAACTATCGACAGAGAGTTGGAAATCGAAAGACACAAACTTACTGAAGAAGGTAAGCCTGCTAACATTATCGACAACATTCTGAAAGGTAAAATGCAGAGATTCTACAAAGACAACACTTTGGTACACCAGGATTTCATTAAAGACGGAAGTATCTCAGTTGCTGATTATGTAAAATCTGTAAACGCTGACTTAAAAGTAACAGGATTTGTAAGAGTAAGCCTATAAGCTGACTTTTTCAAGAAATATATGATCCCGGTGAATTTCACCGGGATTTTTTATTAACATTATTTATACCTATCTGTACAATAAACATTTAAAAAAATTAACAAATATAAATAATTCACCTACTAAAGAACTAACTAACGATAATCAAAAAGATTAAGCCCAACAGCTATTACCAGTTTCATACCCAAGAAGGCTTTTATTTAAAAATAGAAGGCTTTTATTTAACATTTATTTAAATTTTATTAAAAGTATTTCATTTTTTATTTTATTTTTGTAGAAATCCTAATTCCATACTCATGAAAAGATTTCTACTCAGTTTGGTATTAATTTTTTTGACAATTAATACACTCTTTGCACAAAGGGATACCGAGCACTGGATAGCTCCCTATTACGACAGTGTTGGCGGCAACAGCTATGTCAACATGCTCTATCTTTCCACAGACTCTCCAACTCCCGTTGATGTAACCATTTACAATTACAATGCTCCAGTAACCACCGTTACCATCAGTAAAGGTAATCCGCAGACTTACAAAGTTACCAATAGTCTTATTTCTGCTACCACTACTACTGATGCATTTGTTGTGGGTAATAAGGGACTGTATTTAAAAGCAGCCAAGCCTTTTTACTGCAGCTTAAGACTGGCTCAGAGTGTTCACGGGGAAGTAATAACCAGTAAAGGTAAAGCCGGAATTGGAAAAACATTTTTCGTGGCTGCCGCTCCCAACACCAATACCAGCAGTATTCAGAATTTTACAGCAGGTGTACTTGCAACCGAAGACAATACCAATGTAACCGTATCATGGAATCCAACTGCAGGAGTTGTTTTTATTAATGGAAGCCCCACTGGAAATACTCAGACTTTTACTTTACAAAAAGGACAATCTTTCATTCTTGCAGGATCCGGCTCTCAGTCCGGAAATAAAACAGGCTTTATCGGTGCCAAAATTGTTTCTGATAAGCCGGTAACACTGACCAATGGAAGCTGTAATGCCAACTTCTCTGCTTCAACAACCGGAAGTGATCCGGTTCTTGACCAATCAGTTCCGGTTGACAGACTTGGGAATACTTTTGCCATGGTAAAAACAAGATCTACTCAACCTTCATTAAACATGGAAGGAGGCCTTATTGTGGCTACCGAAGATAATACTGAAGTATATTTAAACGGCGGAGGTACTGCTGTTGCAACACTTGCTGCCGGAGAATGGTATAGAATTAATGAAACCAGCTATGTTGCTCAGGGTACATCAGGGCATTCCAACATGTTCATTTCCACCACCAAAAATGTATATTTATACCAGTTTATCGGAGTATTGCAAAGTGATGCTACCAATGGATTCAACTATATCCCGCCATTAAACTGTTTCCTTCCAAGAAAAATTGATGAAATCGGGAAGATTAATGAAATGCCTCTTGGCGTGGGAGGAGCCAGCTCTACTCCCAGTGATCTGGTAGTAAAATTGAACATTCTAACAGAGGCTGGTGCTACTGTAATGTTGAATGACGCGCCTCTTCTCCCTGAAGCTGGTCCTTATCCCCTTGCAGGAAATGCCAACTGGGTAACGTATGCCATCAACAGTGTAACCGGAAATATTAAGATTACGTCTACAAAAGCTGTAACAGCAGGTATCAACGGAGGATATAGCTCTGCAGGATATGGAGGTTACTTTGCAGGATTCTCATCAATCCCTGTTATTGCAAAAAAGACAGGTGAATGTGTTCCGGGAATCGTTCTTGAAGTAGATGATGGATATGAAACCTACCAGTGGTTCCGTGACGGGGTGGCTATCCCAGGTGCTACCAGTTATACGTATACTCCTACACAATCTGGAAATTATACCGTAAAAGTAACCATGGGAACATGTCCTCCTGTGACGACTCCTATTTATAAAGTACAAAATTGTTTAAAAGAAACCACACAGGCTCTTAATGCTTGTTCTACTAAAATTATTACCCCGACGTTTACTTCTTCCACTCAGACTGTGGTTCCAAGTACAGTAGTAATTTTGACTCCTCCTACCAAAGGAACAGCCGTGGTTAATCCAAACGGAACGATCACTTATACACCTAATCCCGGATATCTGGGACCAGACAAAATCGTTTATAAATTCTGCGGAAACTCAGTTGAGTTTACAGATTGCGAACAGGTAACCTTAAACCTTACTGTAGTACCATTCATTGTAACGGATACTTCTATTAAGGCTTGCTGGTATGATGTAGATCCTTATGCTTATTTTGACCTTACCAAAGCAAAGGTAACAGATTATAATGCTGTTACAAAAAAATATTACCGTACAATGAATGACCTTACTGCAGGTATCAATGCAATTACAACACCAGAAAATTTCCCTTCAACAGGAGGATTTGTATATGTGAAAGTAACTACTGCTGAAGGATGTACGGCAAATGCCAAAATTGAATTAATTGTACTTCCAATTAAAAAGTCTCCGGTCCTTGTAGATCAGTACATCTGTATGGATGCTAAAACTAACCTGGATGCTGGTCCTGGATATGATTCATATCTATGGAGCACAGGAGCTACCACATCAGGTATCAGAGATATAGGTGTTGGGGAATACACCGTAATCCTTGGTAAGAACGGATGCTTCCTTACCCAGACTGTAAAAGTTAAAAAAGTGGAAGATCCGGTAATCCAAACTATTGAGATCAATAATAATACAGCTACTGTCATTGTAAGCGGTGGTAAAGCACCTTTCAAATATGCGGTTGATGGAACTGCTAACTGGCAGGATTCAAATACCTTCACAGGTTTAACAAGAGGTCAGCACACGTTCTATGTAAAAGATTTTTATGACTGTACGCCTATTGCTGTAGAAGTCACAATTCCTAATCTGCTCAATGCAATTACCCCTAACGGAGATAATGTAAATGATTATATAGATTACAGCGAACTGGCTTATAAGGAAAATCTGAGCTTTGTAGTGTATGACAGATACGGAAACATGGTGTTTACCGGAAACCGATTCAACAACTACAGATGGGATGGAAAACATTTTGATAAAAAGCTGGGAACAGGAACATACTGGTACCATATCAGCTGGAATGAATCCAACAAAGAAAAGACTCCAATAAAATATACAGGTTGGATTCTTGTTAAAAACAGAGAGTAATAATTAGTTTAAAACTATATTGAATAAGCCGCGATCAAACAATCGTGGCTTATTTTTATTATATTTCCAAGTAATCAACGCTTTTTATTATTAAATTTGCTATAAATACTAATACTGAATGAAGAAAATTCTATCTTTTTTATTTATATTTTACATTTTCAACTCTGTTTTTGCCCAACTGGACAGGGAACATTGGTTTGCTCCGATGGTAGACAGAACTGGCGCCCCGAATCCTAATCAGAAACTGTATTTATCTACCAGCAGAACGACTCCTTTCCCGGTAAGCATTTACAATAATAATGTTTTGATTGGTACAGTAACAATCAGTAAGAGCAATCCACAGAAATTTGATGTTTTAAGAAATTATATTATTACCACACAGCAGACAGATTTGTTTACTCCTACGACAAAAGGGCTGTACCTTAAAGCAGAATTTCCTTTTTATGCCAACTTAAGATTCTCAGTATTTAATCATGCTGAAATCATTACTTCAAAAGGGATCCCCTCTACAGGACAAAAATTTTATGCAGCTTCCGCTCCCATCACAGTAAGCAATCCTATCTTGAATTTTATGACAAGTGTATTGGCAACTGAAGATAATACATCCGTTACAATTTCCGGATACAGCCCTACCGTTCAATTTTCAAACGGGACGACCGGAGCAACTAATCCAACAATCACTTTCACTTTAAATAAAGGACAATCTTATATTATTGATGGGATTGGGAATATAGCATCAAACTTTGACAGTTTCATTGGTTCAAAAATTACGTCAAACAAACCCATCAATGTTACCAACGGAAATTTTAACGGACAATACGCAGGAAATTTCCCTTCCAGTTCAGATATTTTAATGGATCAGGCAGTACCTGTCGACAGACTTGGAAATGAATTCGCACTCGTAAAAGGTAATGGTCCCATTGACTCCCATATGGAAGGAGCTATTGTTATTGCTACCGAAGACAATACACAGATTTTTGTCAATAATGAAATTCCACCTTTAGCAACCATCAATGCCGGAAAATACTTTGTAATCCCAGATTCAAAGTATATCCTTCAGGGAAACGGACATTACAATTTGTATCTCAAAACATCAAAAAATGCTTATGTGTACCAAATTTTAGCAGGAGACTCCAATATAGGAAATGAAACAGCCACCGGTGGATTTAATTATATCCCTGCTTTGAACTGTTATCTACCGAAGCAAATCAATGAACTTGGCCTTATCAACGAAAATTTTGTTCATTCCAATGGTAATCCCGGAGGGATTCTAAATATTCCAACAAAGTTAAATCTTATCACAGAAAGAGGAGCTACCATTACAGTGAACGGAGCAAATCCACCTGCAATAACCGGCCCATACAATATGACTGGTACAACCAATTGGGTTACCTATGGTATTCCCAATGTAACAGGTACCATTACAGTGGTTTCAGATAAAGCAATTATGGCTGGAATTACTGCCGGAAGTGATGCTGTAGGGTACGGAGGATTTTTTGCCGGCTTTCCTACACAACCTGTAATTCTGCAATCTGGAGGTGGCTGTATTCCGGGGATGGTTCTAACGGTAGATCCTTTAATCTATGATACCTACCAATGGTACAGAAACGGGATTATCGTCCCCGGAGCGACCACATCATCAATCACCCCTACACTACCAGGGTATTATACATGCTCAGTAACAATGGGAAGTTGTGCTCCTTTAGTTACCCAACAGTTTAAAGTCCTGAACTGTACAAAACTAAGTACTAAAACCTACGATGTATGTACCTCGCTGACCATAAGCCCAACATTAAGCAGCTCTACACAAACAACTGCGCCTAATACAGTAGCGATTACAACAGCTCCTACACTGGGAACCACAACAATAAATGCAACAACAGGAGTTATTACTTATACTGTAAATACGCCTGGAACATCCGGAACAGATACATTCACTTATACATTCTGCGGCAATGATCCTGATTTCCCGGATTGTGAAACAGTTACGGTTACCATCAATATCCAGGCTCTTACGGTAATGAATGCAACATTATTTGCCTGTGATATCAATGGGCAGGGAACCTTCAACCTGACGACAGCAAATGTCACCACCAATTCCCCGGTTACCTTTACTTATTATCCTACCATGTTGGATGCCCAGAATGAAAATGCAGCAGCTTTGATTAGCAATACAACAGCTTACAATGCACCCAACGGTACCATTGTATATGCCGTCGTAAAAAACAATATCGGATGTAAAAGTATCGCACAAATCACATTATCCCTCTTCAATAAAGCGATTGTACTGGATAACTACAATGGTGTTTTCTGTGATGATAATCTGGACGGAACAGTTACAGTCACACTTTCCAATATAACCCCAATTGTACTTAACAATCCGAATTACTTTACTAATGTAAGATACTATGCCAGTCTTGCAGATGCCAACGCAGGAAACAACAATACCCTTCCAAACAACTGGAGCTATACAGCAACCACTATCATTTACATCAGAGTAGAATCTCCTGACGGGTGTGCTTCTGTGATCAAGCCTTTACAGTTCAGTATTGGAGCTAAAGTAACATTGATTACCAAAACGGTTAAGGAAAATGTTTGTGATGATGATCTGGATGGAATAAAAAGTGTGAACTTAGCGCAGTTTATTCCTCTGTTTACCCTGGATCCCAATGTAACTTACACCTTTCATGCAACTTTAGCAGATGCCCAGAATAATGTGAATGCAGTTTCATCCCCGGTTAATATTTCAACTTCACAAACCTACTATATCCGTTTCGAAAAAAATGGAGTCTGCCCGGAAGTAGGCACTCTTAAAATCAACATTAAAGTTCCTAAAAAATCGGATGTATTACAAGATAAGGCTATGTGCCCTAAAACTACTACTACACTGGATGCTGGACCTGGTTTTGAAAGGTATTTGTGGAGTACAGGGGCAACAACTCCTTCCATCACCAATGTAGCACCGGGAAGTTATTGGGTAGAACTCACTTTCAATGGCTGTGTATACAAGCAATATGTAAATGTTACGGAACTGCCGCTGCCTATAATAACCGCTATTGAAATTGATGGAACAACTGTAAAAGTTGGGGCAAGCGGCGGTACACCTCCTTATGAATATTCTTTAGATGGGGTGGTATGGCAGAGTTCCAATATTTTCTACAATGTACCAAGAGGAGCACACAATGTGTTTGTAAGAGACTCTAAAATGTGTGAAGATGTTAAAAAACCATTTGCCATTATTAATCTGATCAATACCATTACTCCGAATGGAGACGGCGTTAATGAAGTAATAGACTATTCTGCCTTAATGAATAATGACAATCTCGTATTCCGGATCTTTGACCGATATGGTGCAGAAGTCTTCAGAGGTACTCCTGAAAACAGATACATCTGGGACGGAAGAGTGGGCGGCAGATATGTTCCTACCGCAAATTACTGGTACTTTATCACCTGGACTGAATATGGCTCCAGCCTGATGATAAAATACACGAGCTGGCTGCTGGTAAAACACAGATAAAACACAAACACGGAAGAAAGAGCACCTGAAATTTCAGTAATTCTTTCTTCCGGTTTTTTTTATCGAAATCTCCCATTTTTAACTATATGACAAGTTTCTAACACTCCTTAACAATTAAATCCCAAAGTTTAATATAACTTTAACCACTATTCTTCATCTAATTACACAGAATTGCTTTATTTCTATGTAATTTTGCGCATTATATGAAGAAACTGTTTACTCTACTGCTATTGGTTTTTCTGGCAAAAATTAATGCACAAATATATTCCGGGGAGGTATTTCTGAGAGACAACTCTATTTTATATCTCAATCAGGTGTATGTCACCAACCTGAACACACAGAAAACCGTTCTCACGGATTACAATGGTAATTTTAATATTCCTGCCAATATCGGGGACGTGATCCGGTTTACCTCTATTGTGACCGAAAGAAAAGACATCAAGCTGACTCCTCAATCTATGGAGCAGAAAAATCTGGTTGAGCTCAAAATCGCGTATTACGAAATTCAGGAAATCGTTCTCAGCAGGTTTAAACCTACCGGAAATCTGCGGTATGATGTAAACTCTTTAAGAAAAGAAGACAAAGCATACGCTCTAAAAAAAGTAATTGGTCTTCCTGAACCAAAAGGTGACGGAACACCTCCGGAACTTCCTGTTGCCGGACTCCGGGATGGTGGGCTTACCTTCAGCCTTGAAAGCATCTATGATATTCTTTCCGGAGAAAGAAAGAAAAAACAGCGTTATCAAGCTTATGAAAGAATGAACAGCTCTATAGCACAGATTAAAAATTATCTGGGTAAAGATTATTTCACAAAATTTAAAATACCGGAAAACTTAATTGATAACTTTCTTCAGTTTGTGTATTCCTCAGAAAATATTCAGGCTTATGTTTTGGCGGGTAACTTTGAAGCAATAAAAGTCCCTATTGAAAAATATCTTCCTATTTATCAGAAAAGATTAAGAAGCTCACATCTTCAGGAAGTTGTAGGCAGCAATTAATAAAAGAATCATTTGAAATATTTTATACCTCATGTACGTTACATGGGGTATTTTTTGTTGAATGGCTGAAAAACAGCAATGATGCTTCATTAGAGCAGCTACACTATGAATTATTCAACTTTTAGAACATATTATTCTTCAATATTCAAAAATATGTTTAATTTTATCTCACAAACAAGTGTTTAAAATAAAAACACTGGTATTTCGTTATCCAAATAAAAACTAACCGATCCGTGAAAGCAAATTAAAAGAGAAACACCAAATTTCTAACTTAATATGAATTAATGAAAAAAGTACTTTTACTTCTTTGTTGTATGTTTTTCGTTACTATGTCTTCTCAAAAAAAAGGGAAAGACTACAGTGATATTTTGAAAAGTAAGAATATTTACGAGATCAATGCTTTTTTACGGGATGCCCATCCTGATGATCCCCGAAGGTCCGTTCTTAAACCAAGGGTCATGGAAATGATGAAAGAGTATATCAAAAATGCACATCCTGCTGATCAAAAAGTAAAAGATATGCAGGAAATGCTTGCTATGCTACGGAGAAGACCTTCTACCAAAATTACTTTTGATGAAATGAATGCCATCATCAAACAAAAACAGATTGCAAAATATAAAGCTGAGCTTGCGGCAAAACAATCTACTACAGTGTATACACCCAGCACTGCTCAAAATACATATGTTGTAAATGCTGCTGCCAATACTGCCGTTCCCAATACTGAAGCAGAAGAATTCAACATGCTGATGGCTGTATCTCCTGTAGAACATAAAAACAGAACTGTAAAGATCCTGAATTCCTTATTTGATAATGATCCCAATACTAAAGAATGTATCGTTTTGATACAAAATAAATCAGACTGTAATATCATTGTAAGAATGGAAGGTGTAGGAACTACCAAATACAGGCTGGCAGTTCCTGCTCAGGGTGAAGGTTCCATTGTGATAGATAAAGGGCAATATCTTTTCACCAGCCTGGTTTGCGGGGCTCAATATGCGTCGCAAAAAACAATTGAAAGGCCAATTATGGTGGCTTTAGGAAGCCATTAACAGAAACCAGGAACGAATGATCTCTATGTCTTTTACTACCAAAAGACATAGAGACTCCATAAATTTTCACTATTTTTGCACTCATTTTATAACTCAATGGGCAAGAATAAATTAGCAAGATTTGCAGAAAACAAAATATTACCGAATGTCATTCAACCAACAAGAGAAGATGCTTTGAATGGTTTCGAACTTAAAGGAAAATGGAGAGAAAATTTCTTTAAAAATGACAATCCTATTGTACTGGAGCTGGGCTGCGGAAAAGGAGAATATTCTGTAGGACTCGCAAAAACATTTCCTGAAAAAAACTTTATCGGGGTTGATATTAAAGGGGCAAGATTTTGGTTTGGCGCTAAAGAAGCTGTAGAAAACAACATGACTAATGTAGCTTTTCTGAGAACTCAGATCGAACTTGTAGATTATTTCTTTGCAGAAAATGAAGTAGATGAAATCTGGATTACATTCCCTGATCCACAGATTAAATACAAAAGAACAAAACACAGATTAACACATCCGGATTTTTTAAACCGATATAAAAAGTTTCTGAAGCCAGGAGGTATCATCCACCTGAAAACCGATTCAGAATTCCTGCATGGGTATACGCTGGGATATTTACAGGGAGCAGGTTATGAGATCATTTCTGCTCATCATGATATCTATGGTGCCCCGGAATACGACCCAAATACGGAGCATTTGAGAGATATCAAAACGTATTATGAAGAGTTATTCTCAGCGAAAGGGAAAACTATAACTTACATCAAATTCCGGATAAGCTGATGAAATAAAAACCTGATGAAAAAAAATTTTTTAACGATTTTATTCTTCACATTTCTTATTCCCGGCTTTACACAGGCTCAGAAAAGCAGTAAAGATATTCTAAAAAGCACGAATATTAAAGAAATTGAAGAATACCTAAAGAATGCACACCCTGATGATCCCAAAAGAACTGTGCTGAAGCCTAAGCTTATTGCTTTAAAAAACTCTGAATGGACAAAGGGAGCCCGTACTGCCAAACCTATGGAAGCAAGGCCTGTTATCTCTGATATCCCTAAAAGCATTATGAGAAACCCTAATTCAGATGATGCTGAAGAGTTTAAAAAACTTATCGCAGAGACTTCTGCTGAACATAAGGAGAAAACAGTGAAGCTTCTGAATGCAATGTTCAATGAAGATATTACACGCAAGGAGGCTATACTCTTATTTAAAAATAATTCTGATTGTAATATTGTATTGAGAGTTGAGGGAAAAGACTTCTATAACCTCGCTGTTCCTGCCCACGGAGAAAATTTTATTGTGATCAATAAAGGTTCATACACGCTCAGCAGTAATATCTGTGATATAAAATATTTCTCCCAGAAAGATATTAAAAAAAGTATATTTGTAACGGTGGACAGCCCAAAAATGTCCGAAACGCAAGCCACTGCAATCAAAAAGGATGAGGTTCAGAAAAACAGGCCATCAAACAAAAGAAAAATCAAAAAATAAAATAGTATGAAAAAACTATTAGTTTTTGCCGGAGTTTCAATAATCTTTGCCGGTTGTAATGTAAATTACGGCGGTTATCCGGGAAGAACCTCCTATCCTTATCCTGCCGGTAATTCAACAGGCAACAGAGCCAATACAGAAAGAGAATATAATGAACTTATAAAGACCTACAAACCGGAAACAGCTGAAGTTCTGAACGACCTTCTGAATAATGATGATCCGAAGAATCCCAGGACTTCTATTTCTGTAGAAAACAAATCTCCATGCAATATGGTGCTTACGGTAAGCGGGGGTAATTTCTTCAAGAAAATCCCCATTGGTGCAGGGAAAATTGGATACACTATGGTTCCTAAAAATCAAAATTACAGACTATCGGGTATTCTTTGCAACTCGGTATACCAGTCTACAAAGTTTATCACAACTTCTTATTCTATAAAACTTTCAAATTAAGATATGACCTGCAGAATTCTGCAGGTTTTTATTTTAATGAATGTTCTGACCCTTTATTAAGGTCTGCAGAAACCAATAGACTTAAGCATAGAAAAACATAAAATCAAAAATAAGAATCCAAAGAAATGATTTCTGATATAAATAAAAAACGCTGGATCGAAATCCAGCGTTTTTCCTATATTAAAGAAAATCTTCAATTATTCTGCATCGAAATCAGCATCTGTATCAGCAGATACTTTTTCTCCTTCTTCTTTAGATTTTTCTTTATCAGCTTTTCTTTGAGACTGACCTTCTTTGATAGATTCAGAAACTACGCTAAGGATCATATCAATAGACTTAGAAGCATCATCGTTTCCTGGGATAACGAAGTCAACTTTTCTAGGGTCAGAGTTTGTATCAACGATACCGAAAACTGGAATACCTAGTTTCTTAGCTTCAGTTACCGCGATGTGTTCTCTCAAGATATCAACTACAAATACAGCAGATGGAAGTCTCACCATGTCAGCGATAGAACCTAAGTTCTTCTCAAGGTTAGCTCTTTGTCTGTCAACTTGTAATCTTTCTTTTTTAGATAAAGTTTCGAATGTACCGTCTTTTTTCATTTTGTCGATAGCATTCATCTTCTTTACAGCCTTTCTGATAGTAACGAAGTTCGTTAACATACCACCTGGCCATCTTTCTGTAATATAAGGCATATTAAGTTCAGAAGCGTGTTTTGCAACTACTTCTTTCGCTTGCTTCTTAGTAGCTACGAAAAGAACTTTTTTACCTGCAGAAGTTAATTTTTCTAAAGCGTTGCAAGCTTCATCCAATTTAACTGCTGTTTTATGTAAGTCTACAATGTGAATACCGTTTTTCTCCATAAAAATGTATGGAGCCATATTTGGATTCCACTTTCTGGTCATGTGACCGAAGTGTACGCCAGCCTCTAAAAGGTCTTTTACATTTGCTTTTGCCATGTTTTCTGTTTTTGTTAGTTTACTTTCCGTCTTTTAAACAATCAACAACTTCTTTAGATGGGAGAAGCGTTTGGATGCTAAACGTAACGGGCAATTGGCGGTCTGCTTTTTGCTTTTGGCAATGGGCTTTTCGCCGAGATTAAGTTTAAAAAAAATTTAATACATTCCTGTAGCCAATAGCCATAAGCCATCTGCCAACGAGAAATCTTAACGTTTTGAGAATTGGAATCTCTTTCTTGCTTTTTTCTGACCTGGCTTCTTTCTTTCCACCATTCTTGCGTCTCTTGTAAGTAAACCAGCTGGCTTCAATGCTAATCTGAACTCAGCGTTGATTTCGCATAAAGCTCTAGAAATACCTAATCTGATAGCTTCTGCCTGACCTGTATTACCACCACCGAATACGTTTACGGTAACGTCATACTGACCAACAGTCTCAGAAAGGATAAACGGTTGGTTTAATTTGTAAACCATCACGTCTGTAGAGAAATATTCTTTAGCATCTTTACCGTTTACTGTAATAACACCAGAACCTGGTTTTACATAAACTCTAGCTACAGAAGTTTTTCTTCTTCCGATTTTGTGAACTATAGACATAATTAATTATTTAAATTCGTTAACATTAATTGTTTTTGGCTGTTGAGCTTCATGTTTGTGCTCAGTTCCTTCATATAAGTAAAGGTTCTTAAGGATAGCAGCTCCTAATCTGTTTTTAGGTAACATACCTTTTACAGATTTCTCTAATACCTTTAAAGAATCTTTCTTCTGAAGTTCAGCCGCAGTCATAGACTTCTGTCCACCAGGATATCCTGTATGCCAGATATAAGTCTTATCAGCCCACTTGTTTCCGGAAAGTGTAATTTTCCCAGCATTCAAAACGATTACGTTATCACCACAATCTACGTGAGGTGTGTAGTTCGTTTTGTGCTTACCTCTCAAAATCTTTGCAACCGTAGAAGCTAATCTACCTAACGGCTGTCCTTCAGCGTCTACCACAACCCATTCTTTATTAGCAGTAGCTTTGTTCGCTGAAACAGTTTTGTAACTTAATGTATTCACACGTTTTAGTTAAAGATTAAACATAATTTACCCCTAAAAGGGTGTGCAAAGGTACAAATTATTTTTGTAACCCAAAAACATATTTTATTTAATCTATATAATCCATGTGTTATACCCCTCTATCAATAGATTTTAACATTATTTACAATTTGGCATAAAACTTGCGAACTTATGAGCCGGTGAAAAAAACACTTCGAAGATTCTAAAAACACAATGAAACAGCAAAGAGTTTATTCCCTCAACTCTTTCTTTTTATTAAATTTACTTTAAAGATTTCCGTAAAACACCTGGATATAATTATAATATCATTGAAATAATTATATTTGCGTTAATCATATTCTATATCCATGAGTCACGGAAAACTAAGAGAAGACAAAACCTGCCTGAACTGCGGGCATCAGGTTGAAGAAAGGTACTGCCCTCACTGCGGACAGGAAAATACTGAAAGACGGCAGCCCTTTTATTTTCTTTTTACCCATTTCATTGAAGATTTCACGCATTATGACGGTCAGTTCTGGGGAACTGTAAAAAACCTGTTATTTAAGCCTGGTAAACTGACTAATACTTATCTTGAAGGGAAAAGACAGAAGTTTGTACCCCCTGTAAAGCTTTATATTTTTGTCAGTTTCATTACATTTTTTGTGTTTGCCCTTTTTCCTATGGTTAATATTGGTTCTTCGAAAGAGAGAAATACCGGAGAAAATGGCAAGACGAATCTTCTGAAAGTCATGAAGCCTGTTGAAAAACAAAAGCTGATAGACAGTATAAAAGCAAAAAAACATCTGAATGGGGAAGACTCTCTTGCCATTGAAGGACTGAAAGCAGTTCCCGACTCTTCTGAAATAGAAGATATCATTGACATGGACAAAAAGATAGATCCGGATGTCAGTTTTGGTGAATACAAAACCCGAAAGGCTTATGATTCGGCTAAAGCCAAAAATCCGTCATCTCTTACTTTTATTGAAGCCCCAATTGTTCACAAATTCTTTGAACTTAAAGAAAAAGGGGTGAAGAAAAAGGAGATTATGGCCGGTATGGTAGAAAAGTCTTTTCACAATCTTCCCAAAGCACTTTTTATCTACCTTCCACTGTTCGCATTCTTTTTATGGGTTTTCCATAGCAAGAAAAAATGGTGGTATTTTGATCACGGAATTTTCACGCTGCATTACTTCTCATTTTTACTACTCACCATCTTACTCATTTTCTTACTCTCCAAATTAGCAGGTCTCACAGACCTCTGGCCGGTTAATACCATTTTGTATTTAGCAATATCACTCCTGTCATTGTACACGATGGCCTATTTCTTTATTGCCCACCGGCGCGTATATCGTGCTCATGGTCTGGTAAGCATTATTGTCGGGATGATATTATTCACCATTAACTTTATTGCCTTCATGTTTTTACTGCTGGGTCTTGCCCTGATCAGTTTCATGATGATTCATTAATAAAAAAAAAGAGACTGTCGTATCGGACAGCCTCTTTTTTATTTATTTTCTCAGTGACTTTGTTGCCCTGAAACTTGCGATGACATAATAGGCCACAAATACCATGGAAAACTTCAGTATAGATGGAATAGCCAGTTCAAGTTTAAAAATTAAAGTACCTGCCCCAACCAGTATAGCCATCACTACAAAAGATAGCCCCAGCTTTTTAGCCAATGTGAAATCCGGAGTATCCAAATAATAAGCAATACCCCAGGCAGCACCAAAAGCAACGGCATAATATAACTCCAAACCGATGTTTTCTGAACTTAAAAAGAAATAATTAATCAGGAAGCTTACTACAGTTCCCAATGCGAAATATATCAACGCTTTTTGCATGTCTGTAAAAATATGCTGCAAAAATAGAAAATTTAATTGTGGCGCAGAATCATTGGAACTATTTAATTATTGGATAAAAGACTGCTTTTATATTTTAAAGCAATACAAAATCACCCAAAAAGGTAATTGAATACCAATATTACAAATTATACATTTGAAATAGAATTAAGAGCTGAATCCACAAACCCAAAAGTCAACAGACATGAAAAAAATCCCTCAAAAAACAGTAAAAATCACTCACTTTAAAGAAAATAATGTTGAAGTGAATGTAATCATCAGTGCCAACACACAATTTGGCGACCCTCATTTTATCATTAATGGAAAGAGAATAGATGATAATAATTTAAATGACGATAAATTCTCTTTCACCATTCCAAAAGCAGATTTAGCATCAGATCATTTACTTTTCGCAACTTCTTTCAATATTAATATGCAGGTAAATCATCTGCAGATTTTAATCAATACATGCAGGATAAAGTTTGAATTTCCTCAGATTCCTTCCAGGAATTTTCATTTCAATCCTTTTGAAGGTAAAACCACTGATGATTTATCCGGTAAGTTTATCTATGGTGTTTATAAATACATAAAAGTTGAGCTATGAAAAAGATAGTACTACTAGCAGCGCTGATGTTAAATATAACATTATCGTTTGCTCAAAGCAAAGAAATCAGTGCAGAGTTAAATAAACTCGAGCTTTCCAATGCACCAAGTGTAATGCTTCTCGGCTTGGCAAGTTCTGATCTGGAGACCCCGAAATCAAAAAAGGCTTTTATGTCCAGTATTGTCAATTCATTCAGCGAAAATGAAGGTCTTCCCAACGCCTATGCTGTAGAACTTACTCCCACTCATTTATTTCCCTTGACAGAAATGGATGCATTGAAGTATGCCGGCATTAAAACGATCAAAAACGCTGACCATACAGAAGAGTATAGAAATAATATTTTCAGTGAAGCCAAAAACGTTTCCGTCTCATTTGCCTTTCTGAGAAATTATAAAATTGAAGATCTTAATACGGAAAATCCCTCGGTCTCTTTTTCTTTGAGAACCACTGTGTTTAAAGTAAGGAATAAAAAAAATATAGAGGCTATTGCGGCTTCAAATAATAATATTTCCAGAGAATTAACCGATATTCAAAGAGAATTTGAACAATCACCCAAGTTCATGGATATTATGAAATCCGATATAAGTCAAAGCGAAAAGGAAGAAAAACTTTCAAAGGCACAAGATGACTTTGTCACAGATTACTATAAAACCGAAACTGAAAAATATAAAAAGTACCTGGACGAAAAACCTGCTTTTCAGCTGGATGTCGCTTCTGCCTACAGTACTTTCTTTTTAGACAATCAGTTTAAGAATAATCAATTCGGGAAATTAGGATTCTGGATGACCATGAGTTCCGGGATCAATCTGGAAAGAACAAAAACTCCACAGAAAAAAGAAGATCAAAACAATGAAAAATCAAAAGTAATCATCAAAGAAGCCTCCACCACAGATGCTTCAAAAATTGAGAAAAGATTAAATTTCTATGCCGTTGCGAGATACATGCAGGATAAAACGGTTTATGATGCTGCCAGCGGATTCAGCAGGACTGATAATTATGATTTCGGTGGAAAAATAGAGCTTGTATACAACAGATTCTCTATTGGTTATGAGTTCATCTACAGAAGCAGCGATTTGGATGACACCTACCGTTCCAATGGAGTCATCAACTATAAAGTGTCTGACAGTGTGTATATCAATGCTGCCTTTGGAAAAAATTATGGTGACAAGAATAATCTTATTACATTTTTAGGATTAAACTGGGGGCTGGACAGCAAAAGAAAAACACTTTTTTCAGAAAAATAATAATACAGATCATTTTTTATGAAATAAAGACTAAACTTCATGACACAAAAGAAAAAATGTCAGCGGGTTATTATCTGCTGACATTTATATTTTTACAGAATAGTGTAGTAATCTGTAAAATACAGACCTAGCCTCTAACAAAGTATTTCGAACTTAAAAAACAATCATCATAAACGTTTAAAAATCAGAATTTTATCCTACAATACGAGGTTTTTATTTTATTGCTATATTTGAGAACTTAGAAACTGTCTAGAATTTTTATGGAAACCCAAAAATATACTCCAACCAACAAGGTAAGAATCGTAACTGCTGCCTCATTATTTGATGGGCACGATGCTGCGATCAATATTATGCGTCGTGTCATTCAGGGAACAGGATGCGAAGTGATCCACCTGGGACACGATAAATCAGCAGAGGAAGTTGTAAATACAGCCATCCAGGAAGATGCCAATGCTATTGCATTAACTTCATATCAGGGAGGTCACAATGAATATTTCAAATATATCTATGACCTTTTGAGAGAAAAAAACTCACCGCAGATCAAAATTTTTGGCGGCGGAGGCGGTGTAATCCTTCCGGAAGAAATCAAAGACCTTATGTCTTATGGTATCGACAGAATTTATTCTCCGGATGACGGCCGTGAGCTTGGGCTTCAGGGAATGATTGATGACCTGGTACAACGATCAGATTTTGCAACAGGAAAAGATGTTACAGCAAAAGATCTTGATGATATCAGCTTTGAAAACCCTTCAAGCATTGCACAAATTATCTCAGCCGTTGAAAACTTTTCAGAGGAAAAACCTGAGCTTGTAAAAGCTATTGACGAAAAGTCTAAAGACCTGACTATTCCAATCATTGGTATTACAGGTACCGGAGGAGCAGGTAAATCTTCATTAACGGATGAACTGGTAAGGCGTTTCTTACGTTCCAATACAGACAAAAAAATCGCTATTATTTCCATTGACCCTTCGAAAAAGAAAACCGGAGGTGCTTTATTGGGAGACAGAATCCGTATGAATGCAATCAATGATCCAAGAGTTTATATGCGTTCTATGGCAACCAGAGAAAACAACGTTTCTGTTTCTCCATTTATTCATTCTGCACTGAATGTATTAAAACTGGCTCATCCGGATGTCATCATCCTTGAAACTTCGGGAATCGGGCAGTCTGGTTCAGAAGTTTCTGATTTCGCAGATGTTTCCATGTATGTAATGACTCCTGAATATGGAGCATCTACTCAGCTGGAAAAAATCGACATGTTAGACTATGCGGATCTGGTAGCATTGAATAAATCTGACAAACGTGGAGCACTGGATGCTCTTCAGGCCGTAAGAAAACAGTTCCAGAGAAACCATTTGCTATGGGAAAGCCCATTAGATGATATGCCGGTGTATGCTACCAAGGCGTCTCAGTTTAATGATCATGGAACAACAGAATTATACAACAGATTAATTTCAAAAGTAAACGATAAATTCTCCGGATTGAATCTAAAAACTTTTGTAGAACAGGAAGTGACAGAAGAAGTAACGATTATTCCTCCAAAAAGAGTCCGTTACCTTTCTGAAATTGTTGAAAACAATAAACAATACGACATCAATATTGAGAAACAGGCTGAACTGGCCAGAAAAATGTATCATATTGAAGGCGTAAAAAATATCATTTCCAATGATATTCTGGATGCTGAATACCAAAAGGCGGAAAAAGAGCTGCAACAAGAAAATATCGATTTCCTGAAGACCTGGGATGATACAAAAAAAGCATTCCATGCAGAGTTTTATTCTTATTTCGTAAGAGGAAAAGAAATTAAAGTTGAAACTTCTACTGAGTCTTTATCTCACCTGAGAATTCCTAAAATTGCATTACCAAAATACAATGACTGGGGTGATCTGATCAGATGGAAAGGCCAGGAAAACCTTCCGGGAAGCTTCCCTTACACGGCAGGTATTTATCCGTTCAAGAGAACCGGTGAAGATCCTACAAGGATGTTTGCAGGAGAAGGAGGCCCTGAAAGAACCAACAGAAGATTCCATTATGTTTCTGCAGAAATGCCTGCAAAACGTTTATCTACTGCATTTGACTCTGTAACCTTATATGGCCAGGATCCTGCTTTACCACCGGATATTTATGGTAAAATCGGGAATGCGGGAGTTTCTATTGCAACACTGGATGATGCTAAGAAATTATATTCCGGATTTGATCTTGTCAACGCACTAACTTCGGTTTCAATGACGATCAACGGTCCTGCACCGATGCTGTTGGCCTTCTTTATGAATGCTGCCATCGATCAGAATGTTGAAAAATATATCAAAGAAAACGGTTTAGAGTCTAAAGTAGAAGCTAAGCTTAAGGAAAAATTTGACGATAAAGGGTTAGAAAGACCTAAATATAACGGTGAACTTCCTCCATCCAACAATGGTTTGGGATTACAGCTTTTAGGATTAACCGGTGATGAAGTGATTCCTGCTGATATATACGCAGAAATTAAAGCTAAAACAATTGCTACGGTTCGTGGTACTGTTCAGGCGGACATCTTAAAAGAAGACCAGGCACAGAACACCTGTATTTTCTCTACAGAATTTGCCTTAAGATTAATGGGTGATGTTCAGGAATATTTCATCAGAGAAAAAGTAAGAAACTTCTACTCTGTTTCTATTTCGGGATACCATATTGCTGAAGCTGGAGCCAATCCGGTTTCCCAATTAGCATTTACACTGGCTAACGGGTTCACTTATGTTGAATATTATTTAAGCCGTGGAATGGATATCAATGATTTTGCACCGAACTTATCTTTCTTCTTCTCCAACGGTATCGATCCTGAATACTCAGTAATCGGACGTGTAGCAAGAAGAATCTGGGCAAAAGCGATGAAATTAAAATACGGAGCAGACGAAAGAAGCCAGATGTTGAAATACCACATCCAGACTTCGGGACGTTCACTGCACGCTCAGGAAATTGATTTCAACGATATCAGAACCACGCTTCAGGCACTGTATGCGATCTACGATAACTGTAATTCACTTCATACCAATGCTTATGATGAAGCGATCACTACTCCTACCGAGCAGTCTGTAAGAAGAGCGATGGCAATCCAGTTAATCATCAATAAAGAATTAGGATTGGCTAAAAACGAGAATCCGCTTCAGGGATCATTCATCATTGAAGAATTAACGGATCTTGTAGAGGAAGCTGTATATACGGAATTCGACAGAATCACAGAAAGAGGCGGTGTTCTCGGAGCGATGGAAACGATGTATCAGCGTTCAAAAATCCAGGAAGAATCTATGCATTACGAATGGCTGAAGCATACCGGTGAATATCCTATTATCGGAGTGAATACCTTCTTAGGAAAAGATGGTTCACCAACCGTTCTACCGGGAGAAGTTATCCGTTCTACGGAAGAGGAGAAACAGGCACAGATTGAGTCTCTTCACAACTTCCAGCAGGCCAATGAAAATAAGTCTGAGGAAGCTTTAAGAAAACTTCAGCATGCAGCCATCAACCAGCAAAACTTATTTGAGGTGATGATGGATGCTGTGAAGTACTGTTCTTTAGGACAAATTACCAACGCTTTATTTGAAGTAGGCGGTAAATACAGAAGAAATATGTAAGGCTATACAGCAAACATTTTTATAAATCAAACCTCAAAGGATTTCTTTGAGGTTTTTATTTTTAATGTGAAAAAATGCTAATTTTTGATAAGCAGATTGATAATGTTTGTTAAAAATTAAAAATAAACTATCTTGACCCTATATATTTGTCATCAAAAAATTCGAATGAAAACATGTATTAAAATTATTTCGGTGTTTGGTCTTTTTGTGGTATTAAGTTCTTGTAAAACTACTCCTGTGGAAAATGCTCACAAAAGCGATATGGCTAGAAATGCTGAAGAATTACAAAAAAGAGAACAGACAGAAAAGGAAAAGCTTGATATTACAAGCCCCCAAAATAACTACGGAAAGCCCGTTTCAAAATAAGAAAATCTCCCTACTTTTGGGAGATTTTTATTTTTACAATGAAACCAAAAGCATTATTCAACTGGAGCAGCGGAAAAGATTCTTCCCTTGCTCTTTATAAAATACTAAAGGAGGATCAATATGAGATTTCTACACTGCTTACCAGCATCAATCAGGAGTTTCAAAGGATTTCTATGCATGGAGTTCATGTATCGCTTTTAGAAAAACAGGCAGAAAGCCTTGGGATTCCTTTGATCAAAATGGAACTTCCCAAAGAACCATCCATGGAAGAATACCAACAGATCATGAGTAAGACAATGACTGAAATTCAGGCTCAGGGCATTACCCATGCCATTTTCGGAGATATTTTTCTGGAAGACCTGCGAAAATACAGGGAAGACCAATTAAATGCTATCGGTATGAAAGCCTTATTTCCCCTATGGAAACAAGATACAACTGACCTCATCCGTGAATTTTTAGATCTTGGCTTTAAAACGATTGTAACGTGTGTGAACGGATCTTTTCTTGATAAAAGCTTCGCCGGAAGGATTATTGATCAGCAATTCATTGATGACCTTCCTGAAAATGTAGATCCGTGCGGAGAAAACGGAGAGTTTCATACCTTTACTTTTGATGGACCTATTTTCAAAAATCCTGTTGAATTTAAAATCGGGGAAACCGTCAAAAAGACTTATCCTAAGCCTAAAACAAGTCCTGAAGAAGAAGACGGAGAATATGTTTTCTGGTTCAGTGACCTGATATTAAGATAAACCTGTGAGCTTCCGTCCACAGGTTTTTTCAATATATTTTTTTTCTCAGCAATTCCCTTATTCATAACATTGAAATATTCCACAAAAGCTGATTAAATCTATATAAAGTTGTTCCAGCAGCCTGTCCTAGCACGCAATTTGCTTCTCTTAATGCTCTTCAGGATATTTTAGTATCTTTAAGAGTATAATCATCATTTAAAAATACAACACCTGTGATCAAAAATTTATTATTCCTGTCTTTTTTCTGTTTTTTATTTTCCTGTACAACAACTGAGGGTCCAAAAATTACCCCGGTTGATAAAAAAGCAATTATAGATTCCACCATCTCGGCTTTTCAGAAAACACTTTTGGAACAACAGATTGATTCTGCTTTTAAAAAGTATCATTTCAATGGGAGCATTGCCGTTTTTAAAGACACCATTCCTCTTTACAGAAGAGAAAACGGATATTCTGATTTTAAGAAGAAAACTAAAATTGACAGCAATACCATTTTTGCGATAGGATCTGTGAGCAAACAATTTACCGCTGTTTTGATCTTACTTCAGATGGAGCAGGGAAAACTGAATGTGACAGATAAGGCTTCAAAATACCTGAAGGAATTTCAGATCAAGGAATATGAAAACATTACGATTCACCAACTCTTAAACCATACTTCGGGATTAAATCTGATGGGTGGAAAGCTGATGTTTAAAAGCGGATCAGATTTCTATTACTCCAACGATGGTTTTAATGCACTTGGAAAAATTGTGGAAAAAGTCTCGGGAAAATCCTATCATGAAAATGCATTGGAACTTTTTAAAAGAACAGGGATGACTCACTCCTCAACAGGAGACATTTTCAAAGGAAATAACTTTGCCAATGCTTATGTTGGGACACCTTCCAAGTTCTCAGAAGTTCCCAATATGCCGAAAAGATTAGGCGGATCAGAAATCGGAACACCTGCCGGAGGAATACTGTCTACCATTGAAGATCTTCATTTGTGGAATAATGCTCTGTACAGCGGGAAAATTCTAAAACCCGAAACGTTGAAGCTCTTCATGGCCAAAAGTGCGGAAAGACACCATGCTATCTTTGGGAAAATGGGTTATGCTTACGGAATTATGCTTAACATCGGCCAGCCCAATTCCTATTTCCACAGTGGTTATGTAAAAGGTTCTCCTTCTTTAAATATTTATTATCCGGAGACCAGAACTTCCGTAATCATTCTTTCTAATATTGCTGATGAAGAAAGAGGAAAGGGAGCGATCTTCAGACCTCATATTGAAGTAAAAAAGATCACTGATCATCTTGAGAATACGCTTACACAGCTCAGGATAAAACATTAATTCCCGGAAGTAAAAAAAAAAATTGCCGTATGAAAAAAATGTATTTCATTGCAGTTTATCCGCCGCAGGAGATTATTGAGGAAATAAAAGTCTTTAAAAAAGATCTGGCAACCAATTATGCCAATTCCAAGGCTTTGAAAAATGAAGCACATATTACACTCTTCCCTCCCTTTTCAAGAGAAATTGAGCTGGAGGAGGATATTCATATTGCTTTTCAGAAGATCAATACTGAAATTATACCTTTTGAAGTAGAACTGGATGGTTTTGGAAGCTTTCCCAATCCTAAAAATCCTGTCCTCTATATTCAGCCCAAAGAAAGTAGTCAATTAACAGAACTTTATCATAGGGTAAAAGAGCGTTTTAATTTCGCAAAGTATTCGTTTAATCCGCATATGACTATAGGATACAGAGATCTGACCTGGGAAAATTATCTTAAAGCCTGGGAAAAATATGAAAACATGGAATACAAAACTAAATTCTTAGTAGATAAAATAATACTTCTTCGCCATGACGGACGGTGGGTACCCATAACAGAGAAAAAACTGGAAAAATAAAACCGGCTCCCAGAGCCGGTTTCATGTAACTATTCTTTAATGATTTTCTGAGAAATGATCAGGTTTTTATTTTCTTTTACATTCAACAGATACGTACCTGCCGGATAGTTTTTAATATCAACCCGTATTGCAGAATCATTCAGTTCAAATCTGGATGGAATAAGTTTTCCTGAAGCGTCATACACTTCTACTTTTACATCTTTTGAAAAGCCCTGTTTGCCCTTAATAAAAAATTCGCCATCTGTAGGATTAGGGTAAATACTGAAACGACGCTCTTCCGCTTTGACTTCTGAGAGTTTAAGAGTTGATTTGCTCAGTGTCCATGAAACATTGGTAACATGGAGTGTGCTGTGATTGTCTACTTTTAAAAGCGGATTGTTATCCACTACCGATAATATCAAAGTATTATTTCCGTTGTTAAGTTGTCCGGGAGTAATCGTTATGCTATTTCCCGTTGCTCCCAGAGCCGTTCCGTTTAAGCTCCATGAATTGACCAGCGTGTTCGGAATGGGAAGAATTTCATTCACAGTGAAGGTAACATTGGATGTAGCATCAACGGCTGTATTATTGGCCGGAGTATAGGAATCCACAGGGGAAACCAGAGTATGAATCCTTTCAATAATTGCCTCTTTACACACAGAGCAGAACTGCTGGTTAAGATATCTCATTTCACAGCTCTGATGGGGTCTGAACCAGCTTGGGCTTTCAGCATGGGCATATACTCCTACCCCATTTAATCCTACCCAGTTTTTCCATTTTATCGTTGCCGGATTAGAATTTTGTGTTTTATTGGGAGATTCCAGCGAACCGGAAAACCAATATTCATCGGCCAATTTTCCAAAGGAATGTCCCAGTTCATGCACTACAATTTCATTGGAAGAACCGTTGAGTGAAGCAAAAGCATAGGTACCGCCACAACCTCCGTATTCTGTAGAATTACCCAGCACATAAGTAATATCATAATCCGGGATATTGGCGGCCAGAACCTGTCCTACTTTATTGGTAGTATTGCTGTATATACATCTGTGAACTCCTACATCGAAAGTAGACCCAAGATAGTTATTGGGATTAGTTACAGGAATTACAGGTTCTGCAACATCTGCTGCGGTTCCGGGATGCTTTACTCCTGATTCTGTGGAAATTACTTTTACCGCATAGGCATTAAAGTAATTCTTATATTCTGTATAAGGACTTTTCGTAAAAAGATAGTTGATCGTATTCTGAGCCGATGTTGTAAAAGCAGTTTGCTGTGCAGCGGTAAACCCGTCTCCCAACACTGCAATAACAATCCGCTTACTGTTGTCCCCGTTCTGTAATAGCGGAACGGTCTCAAAAGTCTGGGCAAAACAACTGCTTCCTATTAAAAGGGATAATAAAGTTTTTTTCATGATTATAGTTTTTGTGTGAATATTACTTGTGCACCATCCTCAGTTGCTTTTTCAATCTTTACCGACTGTACATTTTCAGAGTAAGAAAACCTGGCACTGAATTCGGTATTTTGAAGGGAAGCTTTATGTCTGGATATTCCCTCTTTTTCATATACTTCCAGTTCAGGATTGAAAGGATCTTTCACCAGCTGTTTACCCATTTCTTTTCCGTCAGCTCCTGTTAATGTAATCACAAGATCACCCTTACGGATGTTGTTTCTTTCAAATGAAGGCATCTGTTTCAATCTGCCATCTGCAATTTTAGTACTCTGGAGAGTAATTTTTGCATTTCCCGACTGATCTTTATCTGCTTTGAAAAACAAATAAATGATCCGTTCGCTCTTTGCTGTAAAAGCTTCTGAATGCTTATTCTGAACTAAATTATTTCTCTCTTTAAGGCTAAACAAGAGAAAGACAGGAACAATTAATACATTAAATACATTTTTCATGATCATTTTTATTTAAAGATATTAAAATTTTAAACATAAACGAAAATCATTACCAATACTTTTTCCACTAAAAAAACATAGAAAGTCCTATCTTTGAAGCAATGATTTCAGAGAAAATAATTTTAGGAATTGACCCGGGGACAACGGTAATGGGATTTGGTATCATCTCCGTAAAAAAAGGAAAAATGGAGATGGTTTCTATTCATGAACTTATCCTGAAAAAATATCCCAATCACGAAACCAAGCTGAAGTATATTTTTGAAAGAACCCTTTCTCTTATTGATGAGTTTCATCCTGATGAAGTAGCTCTTGAAGCTCCTTTCTATGGGAAAAACGTTCAGAGTATGCTAAAACTTGGCCGTGCTCAGGGCGTTGCTATGGCAGCCAGTCTTTACAGAAATATTCCTATAACCGAATATTCTCCAAAAAAAATCAAAATGGCGATCACCGGAAACGGAAATGCCAGCAAGGAACAGGTAGCAGGAATGCTTCAGAACCTTCTTAAATTAAAGGAGTTTCCTACAAAATATTTAGATGCTTCCGATGGTCTTGCCGTAGCTGTATGTCATCATTTTAATTCCGGTACCATAGCAGATACGAAATCGTATTCCGGATGGGAGAGCTTTCTTAAACAAAATCCGGACAGATTGAAATAGGTTCCACATTCTTTTTTCAATTTTTCAAAAACAAAATTTAACATTCTAAAAAACAGCATTTTACCCAAACAAACACAATTACTTGGTAAAACATAATACTATCTTTTACATTGGTATGATTTTTAGTACTACCTTTGTATAAATTTTCAGTTATGAAAACAAACCAACAAACTATAAATCAAGGGACTCATACAATAAACTGGTTCCAAAAGTTTCTGATGGTATGTTCAGGCGGGAACATCCATATTTTAAGAAAAACTCCGAGTGAATGGAACAAGTTTTCCGGTATCGGGGGTATCGTACTTTTCACTGCAGTATTCGCCACTTTGTCTGCAGGCTATGCGATGTATACAGTATTCGACAATATCTGGGCGGCCGCGGGATTTGGAATCCTGTGGGGTCTGATGATCTTCAATCTTGACCGTTATATTGTTTCTTCCATCAAAAAAACAGGAACATGGTGGAATCAGATTCTGATGGCTATTCCGCGTCTCATCCTTGCTACGTTCCTGGGAATTATTATTTCCAAACCTTTAGAACTTAAAATTTTTGAAAAAGAAGTCAACAAACAGCTGAATACCATTATTCAAAGAAATAAAAAACAGCTTCAGGGTGAAATGAACGGGCGAATTCTTCAGCAGAGCGGTCCTTTTGAAACAGAAAAGCAGCAGATTTCAGGAAAAATCGCTCAGTATCAGCAGGCATATGATTCGGCTTCGGTAGAGCTTGAGAAAGAAATTCTGGGTAAACAATCCGGACTTACCAGTGGAAAAGAAGGCTATGGTCCCAATGCAAAACGTAAACAGCAACTGAAGGAGCAACGCAGACTTGATCTGGAAAATTATCAGAAACAAGCGGCTCCAAGGCTGGAATATTTAGACAAAGAAATATCCAAAGTCTACACAAATCTGGAAACGGAAAGAAAATCTACAGAAACATTTGAAGATAAATTCAATGGTTTTGCAGCAAGGCTTCAGGCTTTGGACGAACTTGGTAAGAATTCTGCCATCATTGGGCTTGCAGCCACTTTTATCATGGGATTGTTTATCTGCCTTGAGATTTCTCCGGTTCTGGTAAAACTGATTTCTCATATAGGGCCCTATGATTATCTTTTAGAAAAAACAGAAAATGATTTCAGGCTGTATTCTAAAGAAAAAATTGAAAAAGGAAATGCATTGACTGATTTCAGAATCGATGATTTTAAAGATAATCTTAAACATTAAAATGATCATTTAATACATTATTCGCTGTTAAATATTAGAGAAAAAATCTATAATAAATCAATTTTCAATAAATAAAATCTAACCTTTTGTTATATAACGAAAGGTTTTTCTTTTAATCAAGCATTTTATGTAAAATATTTTCTAATTTTATACTACTTAAAATTCTTGCTATCATGAAAAACTTAATTTTTGCATGTACACTGCTGATATGCAGTGCATTTGTTCCCGCTCTAAAAGCACAGGCATCAGAACCATTTTTAGGGCAAATAGCCTTTGTACCTTATAATTTTGCTCCAAAATACTGGGCAGAATGTAATGGGCAGCTTCTGCCCATCGCGCAAAATCAAGCACTTTTTTCACTCTTAGGAACCACTTATGGAGGAAACGGAACCACCACATTTGCTCTACCTGATATGCGGGGAAGAGTACTCGTTCATAACGGACAGGCTCCGGGCGGCCCTACAATGTATACTATGGGAGAAACCGGCGGAACTGAGAGTGTAACATTATTGGTAACACAAATGCCGGCTCATAATCATACCGTGAATGCTGTAACAACGGAAGGAAATCAAAATTCTCCAACCAATAATCTTCCGGCAGACACCAAAACACTTGACAAAGAATATTCCGATGCAGCGGCAAATACGACCATGAAAAACACAATGGTAGGAAGCACTGGAGGAAGCCAGCCTCATGAAAACAGACCTCCGTTTATTACGCTGAAATGTATCATTGCATTAGCAGGAGTTTATCCATCTCAAAACTAATCGTTATGAAAATTCTTTACTTATTATGTCTTGTTATAGGAAGCTCAGCTTTTACACAGACAATAACATTCAGTGGATGTCCCAATCTGTTTGATAGCCCACCTAATACGTATGTATTTAACAAAACAGGAGTAGATGCCTTTAGTAAGAACATCTACATGACCAGTCCTATTGATGGCGGACAGGATTGTAGTGGATTAGGTACCTGTGAATTTAAAATCCAATGGAACAATGCTCTTACAAGATGGGAATTTCTTGGTGATGAAGGAAACGGAACTTTTACAACTCCTTATCTGATTTATTATAACTCAACAGGTAATAATTCTGTTCCGATACCTCCCGGTAACAGTATCGGAACCTGGGTTGAAAATACAGCAATGACTAACGGGCAATGTGGAGGAAATCTTACTGCAGTAAACTCCACCATGACAGGTGATGTACAGACCACTACATTAGGAACTTCAGACCTTTCAAAAAATAAAATTCAGATCTTCCCTAATCCTGTGGTTGATTTTATTACTATTTCCGGTATTGACGATGGGCTAACCATCCAGATTTACAATATTGACGGACGTCTGGTAAAATCAGAAATGTTTGATTCCAAGATTGATGTTTCACAACTTGTTCCCGGAGGATATATATTAAAAATAAATACCCGGAATTTTCAGATACATCAATTTAAATTCATGAAAAAATAGAATGATATTCTGTTTCAAGAAATCAATTACTGAAGCTTTCGGAAATTTCGGAAGCTTTTTATTTTATGGCAAGGAATGTTTTTTGCATGAAATGAAGTATGCCTTCAAGTGTTGTCAATCATTTCATCTATTTTCCGGATACTGAAATATTAAAAATTATATATCAGTCGGGAGCAGTTTATGATTATCTTAAGGTACCTCCTGATATTGTTGAAAATTTTAGAAAAGCTAGATCTAAGGGGCAATTTCTTAATAAAGTTATTAAGCCAAGGTTTAAGTATAGGAAGATGGAATAAAAAATGTCCCCATTACAATGGAGACATTTATATATACCTGAACGAAGATCAGTTTATTTAATGATCAATTTAGAAGACTTACTGTCTTTTCCATTAGAAATCTGAATCATATAAACTCCTTTTTCTAATTGCTGGTCCACTTTATAAACACCGTTTCCTTCTTCAGTCACAGCTGGACTTGCCAACAATCTTCCTGACATATCAGAAATAGAAACCTTCAGATTTTTACCATTTTTAGCTTTAATGAAGATTTTATCTCCGGTTGCTACCGGGTTAGGATAAACTGTTAAATCACCATTATCTGCTTTCACTTCGCTTGTTCCCAGATTGGTAACAAATTTTACAGTATAATCTTCAACCTGCCCATACATTAATTGCCCACAAGGAGTCATATTAGGGTTCTCATCATCTACAAGCACTCTCATCCTTAATGGTGTATTCAACACTACTGAAGCAGGCGCTGTAATGGTAGTACTGTAAGTACCTATCAAAGTAACCGGATCTGCAGCAATATTATCAACAGAACCTACAAGTTCAGAAGCTTCAAAAGTACCATTATTATTGTAATCGATCCATATTCTTACATCATTATTTGAATCTGAAACATTCACCTGAAGATTGTGAGTTCCCGTTGCAGAAAGCTCAGTTGATGTTGCTCTTAAGCAGTTTGCACCTGTATAATCTTCATAGAAATTAGCAGCAGCCTGCCAATATCCTGTTGATGCATTATTAATATTTCCCAGTTTTACTAAAGTAGGGCCTACAAAATAGTTACTTGGTGTAGTGATACCTGTTGGGTTACATGCAGCAGCAATAGGAGTTCCAATTGCAGCTCCTGCAGAAGGAGCCGTTGCACCTAATGAAGTACTCAACCCTCCTTTCATCAAGAAAAAGTAAAGAGCTGCTCTGTCATGCTGTCCATTTGTAAATTTAAATGCTATCGGATTGGTATAGTTCATCATATTATACTGTACGCCCTGATAGTTTGTTCCTGTACAATAATTCATATCATTGTTGGTAGGCGCAGGATCGTTTAGCAAACTTCTTGATCTTTCTGTATCACAAACCTGATCATCGTCTTTGTTACAGTCATTATTAGTCATTGGTGGACAGTAGGTCGTAGAAGTAGTTCCTTGTGGCGGCTGAGCGTTAGCATTACCAAATGTATGAAGTAATCCCATACTATGTCCAAACTCGTGAGCCAGAGTAATATCATCCTGTAAAGTAACTACAAAAGATTTCATAAAGGATTCGTAGTTAGCATCGGCATTTTGAGGCAACCCTGCCCATCCCATGATACCATATGTTCCACCTCCATCTACTTTATTCATGATATAGATATTAAAGTAAGACGCTTCCGGCCAGTGTGGCGCAATAGTCTTTACCTGATCCGTAGTAACCCCATTTGCTCCACTACGTTTTACCCCATAATCATCATATCCTGCAAGAGTTCCTCCGTTGTATCTAACAATTCCTGTAGTAGCATTACAATTAGGGTCTCTTTTAGCTAATACCAGTTTAATTGGCATCGTAGCAGCAGTACCAAAATCTGCCGGAACTCCCTGAGCCCATTGATAAGTTCCTGCATACATTTCATTACAATGATCCAGCCAGGCCTGAATTTGTGCATCACTCTTATTGTAAGCAGTACCAATAGCCGCACCCGTAGGTGCTATTACGTGTACAACTACAGGAATTTCATAAACTCCATTTACAATTTTGTACGCACTTCCATTTTTAGCAGTAGTATTTTGATTACTGCTAATAACTTTGTTACGGATATTACGAATCATTTCATCAATTTCCGCATTCTGTTTTTGGTGTACTCTCTGTTCATTATCAAAGTCACACCACTCTTTTTTTTGCTGTGCAGATACTGAAAGGGATAGTAACAATGCCCCACAAAGGATAGTTTTCTTCATTTTACTAATTTAAAAAATTAAACAATTTAAAAATTTACAGCCTTTACATTCTTACCCGTGATACTCACAACTAAAACAAGCAATAAATTTAAAATTTCATTACAGTTAGTAGAAAAAAACTAAATATTGTTACATTCAAATCATAAAATAAAATTAACGCGAAACCAAATACAATAAACTTTATTTATATTATAATTATAAAAAAACGGAAAAATAAAACCAAATCGATAATTTAATAAACAGACAATTTAAAATTAACACCCTGTCAACCAGACTATTAAAACAGAATCATACTGACTAGTCCTGAAAAAGGTTGACTAGTTTAATATTTCAAATATACTTAAATCAGAGTAGGAATTTTCCTATTCTGATTTTGTTTTTTGTATGTTTTTAATTTCACGTTATTTTTCATATGTACTTGGCTGGGGATGTT
>NZ_QGTV01000028.1:0-62575 GCF_003182335.1 Chryseobacterium sp. AG844
CCGTTGTATCTGTAGCTGTAAAAACTTCTAAAACCTGAAGTACTGAACGGTCCGGAGATATGGTTCAGCCCGAAGGGATAGTAATTGTTGGTATCGATAATTTCAGGAGCGCCTGTGCTGTTTCTTGATAAAAAAAGACTATAAAGCCACTGCAAAAGCAATGGCTTTAATTTATTTAAGACACGAGCGAGACAATCATGCCAGCTTAGGGAAGATTATTACCATCAATCGATTCAATTTATTAAGTTACCATTTTCATCAAATTCACTTTCTAAATACCCAATCACTTTTTCATAGTTGGCACTTAGATAATACATTCCAGAATAATTTTCACCTTGAATAGTTACACCCTTTAATATAATTCCAGAATCATTTTTTAGTCCAATAAGTAATTGATGTATTTGTTCTGCAAGCTTATAGTTTTTTTGATTGATAGCTATCCCCTCTCTTATACTATATACTCCAATCATATTCTCCCTATCAAATCTTCCATTACTCAATCTTATATGATAATTCTTAAATTCTCCCTTTATATTGATACTTTTTTTTATTAAATTAAAAATCTCTTCTTCTGTTTTCATTTTATGGCTTTATATGTTCTACATTAGCTCTTATTACTGGTCCAAAAATTAACCATTCGTTTTCTTGCATTCTTTTTCCTGTCTCTGAAACATTAGGAATAGCATTAACTCCAATTTTAAATCTTTTTGATAATATCACACCTTCTGATTTTCCGCTAACTCCCTTAGCAAAATATCTTGCAGTTTCTTTATTTGTTGTCCAAGATGTAAAAACAGAATAATTATCACTTCCAGCATGATCATCCATATTCCAATGTGCTGTTTCACCAGACCTAAATCCATTAGGAATAGCAATTCCAAATAATGCCTCATTGTACATCATAGTTTGTGTTTTAGTGTGTGCAAAAGATGAAACCCCTCTATATAATAATATACCATTTCTATTATTATCACCCTTGGAAATTTCTCCAGATAAATCTAAATCTCTAGTCCAATCATATGCAGGATCTTTCATCATGACAGGTGTTAACACGGCTCCTAAAGTTGCTGCTCCTACGGCTACTGACGTTACCTCTATAGCTGAGAAAAATTCAGCAATTCATATTGGTTCTCCAACTTCAACTGCCCTGGAAACCTCAGCTCCTCTTGTAAGCGTTAAAATATCAGCCCCTTTATTTCTGCCAAACAAACGATCCCACCAATTGCTTACTCTTCCCCAGAAACCAGGTTTTGGATCTTTTCCAAGAGTTCCACCAAACCCCGTAAAAATATTACCTCCTGAAGATTCGGTACTTGTAGACATATTCATTTGCAAAGCCCTTCCAAATGCTACTGCTGCATCCCCTGTATAGGTTTGTATATCATTCCCATCCGGATCAATCACCATCACAGGATTGTTGATGGCATAGTTATAAGGGCTCCACGCGCTGTATTTCTCAGATATGGCATCTCTATGGTGTAAATCTATAGAATGGTAGAATAAAAACCATTGTCTTGCAATTATTCTTAGCAGAGGACATGATCGAGACGCTCTCACCTGCTTTGGGACATACAATACCAACTGTCCACAATATCATTAAAATTAGAGTATTGAAAACCAATACTCTAATTTATTACCAGTACACTTATCTGACTTTCTTTTTAAAAATAAATTTATAATATAATAGAACTATACTTGTATAAATAGCTACATTAATTATGAATTGTCCAATACTACTTCCATTAAGCTTTTGACAATCACTTGAATAAAACTCAAAGTAAAATCTTGGTAAGCCCATTGAAAAAGCATTATTAAAAGGTTCTTGGCCAAAAGATTTTTGATAGAAAATACTTAAAAACAGATAAGAGAAAAATCCTACTACTATTTTTGTTATTCTTATTATTAGCTTCATAACTAGATATTAAATTTATTTTGATGGCACTGTTCATTTCTATAATATTCAATTAGCTGAAGATGTAAAATCAAAAAAACTTTTGAATAGTCTTCTGCAAAAACAAACAGCCTACTCATAATATAATATCTTACAACAACAAATTTTACATATTCAATGATCGTCTTTAATTAAAAGAAGATTATTTAAAATCTCAGATGTTAATTCTTTTATGCTTTCACTTTTAGCCATCTTATTTCTTTCTTTGTACAAGGAAACTAAATCATTAAGAATTAAAGGGTGATTTGAATATGAAATTTCAAAATCTTCTAATTGAGGATCATATTCTTTTATTTTTGAATAAATTAATTCTTTCATTTTTTACAGTAAAGAGCTAAAAATCGAACCATCGAGGTTTAAGCTTTGAAATATTGTTCTAAATATTTAATATCCTCAGGATTATTAAGATTACAGTCAACTATGATTACATTTTTATTTACTAATTCTTTTAGATGTTCAAAGATTTTTTTCAAATTATCAATCAAAAACTCAAATGATATCATATGGAACCCAACATTGCTAATAACGATATTATCTTTTTTTCCATCAATTAATAATTTTAGTAAAATTATATGTAATTTACCTAAGGTATCATCTACTCTAATTTCAATACCTGTTAATTGCTTAAATAAATTAATTAATTTAACTCTCTCATTCTTCCTAATTTCATCGTAAAAATAACTTATTTTTAGAGCATTATCATAAGCGAAATTAACGAAAACATACTCATTCATATCCTTTAAGGTTTGTAACTCCTTTGAATTTATTATAGATATTCTGTTCATTATCTTGTGGGTTTCACAGGAAATGTATATACTTTTTCATTACCTTCTTTGCCTAAATACAAATGCATTATCATCATTGTTTTCTAACTTATTTACATACCAAGTTTCAAAATCATTTAATTTCAAGAGATCAACTTTTTCTATAATATTAAGGTTTTTTGATTCATTTTGTACAAAAACGAATATTTTTTCATGTATTTTCGCAATATTTATTAACTCTTTAAGGATTAACTTTATATTTTCAAAAGATATTCCCATTGTCCCAATTATAAAAATATTACGGCTTTCAATCTCATTGATAATTGCATAAACTAACTGATTAAATACATCAATAATTTCTTGAGGTTTAATAAATTCTAAATTGTATTTTTTAATTAATTTTTTGTATTTCTCAATAGATAAATCCTTATCATTTATATATTCTGGAATTTTAATAGAATTATAAAAAGGTAAATTAATGTAAAAGATTTTTTCTGATTGATCTAATTTGTCTTCTTGTAATAAGTAATTATTAAAAATTACATATACATTTCCAATTTCCAAATTGATATTTTTATTGAAAAGCATTATTTGTTTATACATTATTTTTTATTTTACAGGTAGTTTATAAACTTTATAATTATCTATCAAAGGATTTCTTCTTATAAAATTTCCCTTATTGATTATTTCCTCAACATATTTAAAATTACCACTTTCTATTCCATGCTGAATAGCCGCATTCATTCTATGATTCCCATCTGTTAAGATATATTTCCCTTCATAGATATATCCCGCACCTCCTGTAGGTTTGTAAGTACCATTTGACATTTGTTCAAAATATTCGGCAACTTTTGCAGGATTAATTCCTCTTTGAGTACTTAAAATACCATTTGCTTCTGCTTCAGCAGCAATTCTTGACGTCATAGAAACCTTTTCAGCAGTAGCTATAGTCTTTCCATAACCACCAAACATCAATCCCCCACCGCTTCCTTCATCTTGAAGAATTTCCATGTGGCTACTGTTGACATTTCTGGCGAATCTATCCAGCCAGCTTTCTCCTTCATGATAGAGAGGATTATCTCTCCATGTTCTATATCGCTCTAATGGACTTTCATCATTGGCATTTACATTAGCATTTCTAATAAGTCCAAACAATGCTGTTTGTCCATAGCTCATTGAGACCCTCTCCACTTGCCCAACTTCTACTTTATTTCTATTCCTACCAAACAAACGATCCCACCAATTGCTTACTCTTCCCCAGAAACCAGGTTTTGGATCTTCTCCAAGAGCTCCACCAAACCCCGTAAAAATATTACCTCCTGAAGATTCAGTACTTGTAGACATTGTTGCTACATACGCTTTAAAAGCAAACTGTGCATCAGCACCTATAGCAGTCATCCCAGCCCCCGTATTTATAACATCATTCCCATCCGGATCAATCACCATCACAGGATTGTTGATGGCATAGTTATAAGGACTCCATGCACTGTATTTCTCAGACATGGCATCCATGGCACCCCATCTTCCCAGATCAGGCATCAGCATCCTGGCGCCGTAATCATACATCCCGGTTTCCTGGAGTTCTTTACAATTATTATAATCCAAATAATAAAATACTCCGGTAACGACAGTGAAATTATTATAAAATAATTCATATCCCTTCATCTCTTTTGCTACTTTCAGAGATTGGTTGATGATGGTAGCATTAATCCAAAGATTTACTATTTCATAAACTTATATTATCATTTCTTTTTCCCCATTTTTGATATAATTGAAACTCATGTACCTGTTTTAATCTATAGCCCGGCGCATGAGAAACTCCTTTTTGGGATCTAACATTAATAACTGAAAAACCTTTTTCAAAGATTGTATTTTTTTTATCAAAATTCCTGTCAATTGTTGACACACAAGGTAACCCTAGGGAATCATGTGGTGGAATAGAAATTGGAGTTAATGCTTCAAAATTTATCTTAAATGTATCTTTTTCATAAATATGTCGATAGTTTGTTTGAAAATCTTTAAGAGAAATTTTAAGGGTATCATTTGTTGGATTCCCAAAAAGTAAAAAAGTTTCTACATTTTTTATCCTTATACTATCTTTTGAATAATCACATACTAAATTTTGGAAAGAACAAACAACATTATCATTCTTTAACATAGGTTTCTTACATGATATAAATAAGATAATCAATAGAAATACATAAATTTTAAATTTACTTTGCCCTGTACGTGTTATAATACCATTTATCATCGTTATAATTTTTTTTCATTAATTTTTGAAATTCAGGTGTCGTTTTCTTAAAAAGAGGAGAAGCCATTTGATATTCATAAATTTTAATATGTTCTTTTGCTAAATCTAGTTTAGATATATTAATATCATCAGGATTTACTGTTAAGTGACTTATTTTTCCGCCCTCATGACTTAATGCAGAAATCATATTGTTTTTATCATTATAATATGGATGAGCTTTTCCATTGCCAACCATCAAAGAGACTGTTTTAGATCCCTTATTTGCCTGCATTAAAGCATCTGGATTATATTCACCTCCGTTAAAACGGAAAATTTTACCAACCATTTTCCCAGCGTCAAAATGATAATCTGCAATTCCCACAGACATACTATTTCCTTTAAGGCTCAATAAATTAATACCAGCCTCTTCAGCATAATGATTAGCTATATTTGCTAAAACAAATGCATTATCTTTATTAAATATATAATCCTTTAATTCCACTGAAAGCCACGGAGCTGTATTTAATTTTCCTGTAATGGGATTCTGAAAATCAATAACAATATTATTTGTTCTTTTATTGTCCGTGTATAAAAACTGTCCAAACTGATTGAAGTGATCATCAAAAGGGTTAGAGCCAAACCCAGTAAAAATATTACCTCCCGAAGTTTCAGTACTTGTAGACATTGTTGCTACATAGGCTTTAAAAGCCTGTTGTGCAGCTTCCCCTGAATAAGAAATATCATTCCCATCCGGATCAATCACCATTTTTAATAATATTTTTAAAATTAGAGTATTGAAAAACCAATACTCTAATTTATTACCAACACGTTTGGCACATTACCCATTTTTAATTATTCATTACTATAAAATGCAAAACTTGATATAAACCTTGGTATGGTTTTCCTTCTTCAAGGTTTAATATAAAGTAATCATTACTTTTAGTCTTTATTTTTAGACGAGTAAATTTTTCCTTATCCATTACCCTATCATTAAATTCTTCTTTTAATGCAAGCTGAACTTCAATAATATCATTTAAATTTATAATACACTGATTTCCAGAATAACAATTTATAATTCTAAAATTAGTGAGTATAAAATAATTCAAAGTATTTTTATAATAAACTATAAGAGGTTTTTCATTTTCTCTAAGCTCATTTAATAAATGTATATAACAATTTTTATTGTTATTATTAATTACTTTTGTATTTAAGCCTTCCCCACCTTTTCTTTTAAAAATAGAAATATATATTAATGATTTATCATTCATAATTTAAATTATTTTAAGCTTTTTTGTAAAATGACTCCACTTTGTATGGGCGCGAGTTAAACGCTGCCACTAGTTTGGTGTAACATGATCAATCATTTATGATTTCTTGTACATAATCATCCGATTTGTAAAAATCACTTAATTTTTGACCACAGAAAGGACAGTTATTTATGAATAAACTCATTGTTCTTTCATCATTAATTGTATGAATATAACCTGATGTCATAACAAATCCTTTATCCAACATGTTTGGGTTAATAAGCTTTAATTTACTGTATAATGGTTCAGAAAATTTCACAATTCTAAAATTAAGACCAAATCCGTTCTGTACACTATATGCACCTTCTAGTCTTTCACAACAAAATTTTTTATTACTCATATTATTTTAAGTTTAAGGATAAGGTTTTGCTAATTTATTAACAGCATTAACTACATCTTTTCCTATAAATTTATATTCAGTAGAAATTACATTTGAACCTTGATTAATTCCTTTATAGACATCAAGTTGGCCAGTATATCTTAATTGATATATTCCTGAATTACTAATTTCATATTGCATCAATTGACCCCCATTTTTTATGTAAGTTGAAGCAACTGCGGCATCATCAGTTAAGAATAATAATGAACTTCCGCTTTCAGAGCCAGTTGTACCTCTAAATAAAGTAACTAATGGATCAAACTCATCTGTAGAAGAAAGTATTTTAGATATACTATTTCCAGTTTCTTCTGTTGCCGCTAATGCATTTGCAGCTTTTGTAATTCTACCATATCCTCCAAACATATTATAGCCACCGCCACCAAAATCTTGCATTATTTCAATGTGAGAACTGCTAATTAATCTGAAAGATCTGTCTAAGCTTGTTTCTCCCGGATTATAAAGACTATTACTTTGGCTTTCCCTATAGGCTTCTAAGGGGCTTTGTCCATTAGCATTTTTAATTAACCCAAATAGTCTAGTATGACCATCTGGCAATCTTTCAGGTGTCCCTACAGTTAATCTATTAGATCTTTTTTTATTTCCTCCAAACAGCCAACTTATAAATCTTTCTATAACTCCGGGACCTGTACTGCTTTTAGGAGTGGGGTCGCTCATTGCACTATTTCCTCCACCATCTCCAGGTCTTTGTCCCAGAAACTGGCTATACATCTGCCTTCCGCTGGTAAACCCGGGCGTTCTTCCTGAAGTATCAATAGTTCCGTCCTCATTAAACCATCTTCCGTCTACATCAAATTGTGAAACCGGGTTGTTGGCTACATACGCATAGGGACTGGTAGAGAGATAGCTTTCTGACAGCTGGTCTATTCCGTTCCATCTTCCAAGATCAGGCAGATACTGTCTCCAGCCATAATCAAACAATCCTGTTTCCTGAAGTTCTTTGCCATTGTATTTGTAACTGTAAAAACTTCCAAAATTAGAAGTACCAAATGCCCCTGAGATATGGTTTAGCCCAAAAGGATAATAATCGTTAGCATCTGTAATCTCAAAAGCCCTGCGCTGTTTCTTCCGTAAGAAACCTTACATTTCCCAAATGGTCTTTGTATTGGTAAATATAGAGTTCCTTTTACCACATGTTTGGAACATTACCAATACATTATAATCCAGATGGATCGGGAAGTTTTTTTATAAACTCCTTTATTTTAATATCCTTGAGTCCATCATGCTGCATGTAATGTTCAATTTTTAATGCTTTACTATAGTCTTTATAAGATATTTTATATCTTAATATTCCTAATGAGAATTTTGATAATTCTAATCTTAATTTTTCCATTTCTAAAGGATGAACCTCAGTATCTTTTTCAAGCATTTCTGCAAAATTCACTAACTTTTGGCATATATAATAAATTTCATCCTTAAGAAAAACAGGAGAAAATCCAAGTAAGAAATATATTCGAGAAAGGATAATTTTTCTAAAACCATATTCTTTTATCCCGTAAAAATATTCTAACTTATTAATATCTATATCAGCATTTAATATTAAAAAATTCACTACATCTTTAGGATTTACCTGATTTAGGTAAAAATTTTTCAATTCTTTGATGCTTGTCCATCCCGCTCTGTGTAATGATAAATCAGCTTGATTTAAATAAGCAAATAAAAATACACACAAGTTATATTCTAATTTTATTTTTTTCATATTCTCATTAAAAAGGCCACCAACGCTTAACATATTTTGGGTTCAAAGTTCTTATATCCAATTGCATACGTCCTTCTACTATAATTCTTCCAGAATTTCCCACACCACCAATATAAGGAGTAGGCGTAATACCCGATTTAGGGACTGTAAACTCTACATATCCACCACCATGATTACCTCCTGCTGCTTGTCCCAGGTTTACCTTAGATGGCTTTACAAAAGGAGCTACTTCAACATCAACACCAAGTGGACCATACGGATACTGATCATAATAGTTAACACTAAGAAGTGTCACGCTTCCCGTAGGGAAAGCATTCTTGGTATAATAAACATCCAGCCCGTTCTGTGTAAAAGGAATGGTAATACTACTTTCATTGTTAAGAGCATTGGTGGAAATAGCATTGAGAGTAGCCTGTATGTACATTCTTGCTCATAATCAAACATGCATGTTTCCTGAAGTTCTTTAGTGTTATATTTTAAAATTAGAGTATTGAAAACCAATACTCTAATTTAATATCAATACATTTGGAATATTTCGTTAATTTTTTAATTCGTAATTAGAATAACTTCATCATGTTCCAAATTTAAATTAGAATCATGAATTCTGTCTTGATTTACCCACTGGTTTTTACCTATTAAAAGTCCTCCAGCAATTATATAATATTTCTTTTCCTCCGATTCTAGTTCGAAAATCTTCATATTATATTTCAATAAGTTTTTATCGATTTCCATTGGAAAATCTTTTTCTGTAATTTCTTTAATTATAATATTATTAAGAATCGTTGGAATATTAATATAATTTACTGCCCAGAACTCGAAATCAATATTATAAGATTGATCTTCAGTATAATTATCCTGATCAGGAAATTTCATCTCACTACGTAATAATAATGATGAATGACTTACAATATAAGCCCACATTTTAAACTTTCTATTTGAGTTATATATCATGACTTTAGATTATATTTAATAAAATGGTGAATAACTATCTAATATTTTATAAGTACCATCTGCCGCTTTATTATAAAATATTGTTTTCTGTAATAATGAAGCGTCATTCATAATAGTATGCATTTCCCAGTTTGTATAATTTCTGAATGTAAGAGGTGCTTTAGGGTCGAATTTAGAAAATTTAATTTTCCCAAATCCTGTTGTATTAAAATGTATTTTATCGTAACTTTTCATAGCATCTAATATTTTACTTTTATTAAATCCTGTGGAAAAATCTCTATAGGTATGGAATGAGTTCTTTTCTGCAAAATTGAACAAATCATCACCTAAGCCTAATGCAAGGTTTTTTTCTGCCTGCATTTCAGCAGTTGCCAATCCTGGCTTTCTCAATGATACAGCTGCCAATATTCCGGCACCCATTGCAAGATACCTGTTTTCAGGCTTCCATGTACTTATTACCTGGCCTCCAATGTCAAAGATACCTAAGAAGTCACCTAACCCTCCTATCATCTGAGCTCGCCCTGGCTGTCTCCATGCTGCTTCTAACTGTTGCTTCTTAAACCATTCAGACTGTACATCAGCTAATTTCGTTTTGGTAAAAACAATCTCCTGTATATCATATACAGTAGCTCCCATGGCTCCGTCTCCCCATGTAGATGCGTAGAGACTACCTCCAACGTCCCCACCTGCAGCTCCGAAAGCATTCCATGAACCAAAATATCCCCAAAAATCTCCGCCTCCGCTATTTCCTTCTTCCCATGCAGATAATGCGCTCATTAGTTTTCGCGGGCTGCCATTTTGCTGCAGATACGTCATTACATTTTGCAAGTCACTGCCTGAAAACTCATAACCGCCTGAAGTTGGTTTTACATCTCTGCCATCCGGATCCAGAAAAGAAATGGGATTATTAAGAACATAGGCGTATGGGCTTGCCATTTGATAAGATTCCGCCAGCTGGTCTATCCCGTTCCATCTTCCCAGATCCGGCATATACTGCCTCCAGCCGTAATCAAACAATCCTGTTTCCTGAAGTTCTTTGCCGTTATATTTAAAATTAGAGTACCGAAAACCAATACTCTAATTTATTACCAACCTGTTTGGAACATTATCTAATTAATATACTTTTGACAATGGAATAAAACTTAAGACAAAGAACGTGATAATTCCTACAATAATTCCTAAACTAATCCAAGCATGTTTATATCTTATTTTTTTAGGCTCTCTATCAAATTCATCAAAGTATTTTAGATATTTATTATTCTTAAACAGTAATCTCTCGTTAATAATCCAAGGCATAACTAACAGCCCTATTACAAATATCCATTTATATGGACTTCCTGGCTCCCAAAAGAGTTGTATTAATGATTTCCCTATTATTGCCTGAAAAATATTGAACAAACCATATTCTATAAGAATTATTAAACCTCCCATTTGAATCCCTGAAATAGTTATATTTTGTCCATATACACGGTTGTTTATTGCATTTTTACTAGCTAGTCTTATTTCTTGTGGTGAACTATTTTTCTTTTTGAGCGTATTAGCTATAAAAGGAACTTTATAAATCAAATCAAAAATTAGTGTAATAGGATAAGTTATTATTTGGGAAGTTTTAACTTCAAATAAATAAATAAAGTAGTGAATATAGTTCCAAGTTTTTTCCATGTATTTCTACTATTTTATTTTTACTTCGGAGCACTCTTATATTCATTATAAAATTTGGAAATTGCTTTTTCGAGCTCATCAAAATTATAAGATAGTGTATTGGAAGAAATCGAAATAGGCGTACCATATGTTTTATATGTTCTCTCTAATATTTTTCTCTTTATACCACTTTCTTTATTTAAGTATTTATTGGGGTCTTTTACATTAATAAGTAAAAATTTTGTTGACATAACATCAATTTTTTTTATTGAGTTAATATCACTCCAAAAAATTGAACCTACACTTACATAGCTAGAATTATCAATAATTCCTTTTTCGTTTATTATTAGATTAAATTTCTTTGTGAGCAAGCTTTTTATTAAAATTATCAAGCATAATCCAAAGAACAATATTGCTACAATTCCTACCATACGTATGAATGTTACACTTCTAAATATAAAAGAAGCAAACTTGTGAGGACTAACGGCTAAAAAGATACCTAATATCATAAATATCAGTGAGCCTGATACTAATAATATTAATTTTGTTTTACTGCTTTTTATTTCAATTGTATTCATTATTTATTATATTTAATAATCAGCTTTATTCAAGACATTACTTGCCCAACCTTCTGCAATATCACCTCCCCAAACTCCTCCTACAATACCACCTACAATACCACCAACTGCTGCACCAATAATTGTACCCTCAGGCCCAACAAGAGTTCCTATAGCTCCGCCAAGTTTACCTAATGCCCAAGCTCCTGCTGCTGCTCCAGCCATTCCTCCAGCCACATTCGCTGTTGCTATCTGAGCTCTAACACCAAACTTCCAATCATCTTTATACATTCCATATCCTATTTGTGCAGCACTGATCCCATATCCTACATAACCTGCTCTTTTGGCATATTTTCCAAGCATTGTAGTGGTTCGCACATAATCACTTCTAAGTCCTATCAACGATCCTCTGGCTCTTCCTGCATAGGTTGTACTTCTCATTTGTCCAAGATTATCAATCCAATATCCACTATTATACAGAGCTGTTCTTCGATCAGCAAGATATTTAAATCCTCCTCCAGCAGTACTTGCGCCCCAATCTGCCCAGTTTTTATAGGCATCTAATGGAATGTCCTTAAATTTAGCGTTATACCCTATGCCGAGATCTATATCTCCATGTATATCTGTTCCACTATAAGAGGTTAAAGTAGGTGTTCCCTTCCACCAAGTTAAATTACCATCTCCAATGCTAAGTTCGGAGAAGTTTCCTCTATTTACAAAATAATTGAATATGGAACCTGCATCTGTTCCAGTAAAAGTGTAACCTCCGCCTGCACCTTCTCCTGGATTTTGTCCCATAAACTGAGTCATCCTCATCTGAGACTGAGCCATATCTCTGAAAGGATTTGCATTTCCGGAAGTATCGATATGTCCATTATCATCCATCCACCTTCCGTCTACATCAAATTGTGAAACCGGATTGTTCGCAACATAAGCATAGGGACTGGTAGAAAGATAGCTTTCTGCCAGCTGGTCTATCCCGTTCCATTTTCCCAGATCAGGCATATACTGTCGCCAGCCGTAATCCAGCCAGCCCGTTTCCTGAAGTTCCTTCCCGTTGTATTTATAGCTGTAGAAACTTTCGGATTAAACACCAACACATCTGAAACACCTGATATGATCTTCAATATTTTAAATAGCCTATTTTCTCTTTTCTTCTGCTCTGGCTATCCCCAATATTATCTCAACTTTACATTTTTACTAGTATTTTTAAAATTAGAGTATTGAAAACCAATACTCTAATTTATTACCAACATATTTGGAACATTACCCCAATACTCTAATTTATCATTAATACATTTGGAACATTACCACAATTAATAGTAATCATATTTTACTGCAAATACCCAAAACATAATACATAGGAATACAAAAATTAATGAAATCTTTCTTGATTCTTTTACTGTATCTTTATTTGCATAAAAGGCATTAATCTTTTCTGTCAAATCGTCTTCGCCTATTAACCAAGAATCAAAATATAAGTGAGCATAAGCAATTCCTATCAATATAAGATACATCCATTTCCCAATTTCAAATTTATTCCCAAAAAAAATAACAGAGGGAAAAACCAATAAGAAAAAAAGTACAAAACCTAAAGTCATAGAAGAATAAAAATTTTTATTCTTATGTGTTTTATAATAAATATGTGTTTGCAGATAACACTCATAGTAAGCATACAAATAAGCATTTTTAATTTTAGTCGTAAAATTTTTCATATTAGTCTTCAATATTTAAATAATCATAATGATTGCTCCCCCTATTCATAGCACCCCATGTCCATATATTCCAGTAATTTACATCAGTATTATCGATACCCAAGGATATAGCAGGGCCTACATAAGGAACAAAACCCGATAAAAAACTTGAGATTCCCCTCGATATATAACCTGGATGGTGGGATTCTCTGAATTGTTCAAATGAAATTAACAATCCCAATCTTGCAACTCCTTTTACCAATTTAGAATTATTTACAGCATTAATAGCTTTTACATTTTTCATAAATTTTACACCGGAAATGTATTTGTTTCCATTCAAATAACCATTACTCCTATATAAATTGTAAGTTTTGAAAATATTAGATGTTTTTATCATCTTACCAGCGTTTACAAGGTCATTTGATACCTGAGCAGTAGTTCCTAAGGTGAGCCCAATTCCATTTGTTGCATAAGATTGAGCAGTACTTGCATTATTTAATAATCCCCAATAGAGTCATTATTATCTCCTTTAAACTTCAACATACCCAACGCACCAACTCCTTTCACAAGATTTCCTTCTTCATCGTAGCTATCAGGTATACTAGTCCACCATCTTAAAGCTCCCCCATGATTACTAATACCCACTTCTCCTTTATTAAAAAAAGCAGTCATTAAGTCTGTATATGCTTGTGTATTTCCAAAAGCCAGATAGCCCCCAGCTCCGCCTTCTCCGGGGTTTCGCCCCATAAACTGAGTCATCCTCATTTGAGACTGAGCCATATCTCTGAAAGGATTAGAGTTTCCGGAAGTGTCGATATGCCCATTGGCATCCATCCATCTGCCGTCTACATCAAACTGTGAAACCGGGTTATTGCCAACATACGCATATGTGCTTGTAGAAGTATAGGCTTCTGCCAGCTGATCTATACCGTACCATTTGCCTGTTTCCGGCATATACTGCCGCCAACCGTAGCTTTACATGCCTATTTCCTAAAGCTCTTCCTCATTATATTTTAAAATTAGAGTATTGGTTTTCAATACTCTAATTTATTATCAACACATTTGGATATTACCAAAATTTTAGCTGCCTTGGATGAAAAGTTGGACTCATGATAACTAGAAATACATAAAATAAAAAAGCCCAAAAAACATATAAAAGTACTGTATGAAAAATTCTTTTATTTTTGGAAACGTGCTTAAATTCTTCATTATCTTTGATAGGAATACCTATAAAAGATTTACTAATTATATGATAAATTAAGAGGACAATTACTACAACTGCTAATTTTTCAATTACTGTTGTATCACCTAGACTCACATGTCCATAAAATAACACTCTAAAAAAAGCAAAAATATTTAGTAAAACTGTTATTATTAACATTGTTATTATGTAGATGCCATTATCTCCCCTTTCTCCAAAATATCTATATTGTACATTAGCCCCTAACCAATATATATATCTGATTTTTTTTTTTATTCTTTCCATTTTTTAAAAAGGATTTATATTTATCGCTGCACCTCCTGTTGCGCTATCAATTTCCGATGCAATTATATCATTTAAACCTGTTCCATTATTAAATAAAGCAACTCCTATATCTGCTGCCATCCATGCCCATCCCACAGGACCAATTGAACCTGCTATTACATTAATACTCATTTTAGCAGCTTCTCCAACAGTTACTTTACCATCTTTAATTATTTCATACCCATCCATAGCATAACCAATTACACTAGCTTTTTTAGCTATACCACCCAAAGACCCAGCAAAAGCTTTTGCATTGGCGGCGGCAATTCTTTTTCCGGCAACACCTCTCACAAACCTCCCATTTGCCTGCCTTGCCAAAACGCTTGCATCATTCCATACTCCATTTGCATTTCTCCATCCCCTCTTCATCCATGGTCCGTCATAAAAATGGTAATCAGCCATTCTGCTATATGCAAAATCAGCCATATTTGCCGTTAGTTTAGCAGCATTCCAAAATGTACTTCCGGTATAATTCCAATCAATATTGTCTACAGAATAGTTTTTAAACATCAAAATACCCAACACACCAACTCCTTTCACAAGATTTCCTTCTTCATCGTAGCTATCAGGCATACTAGTCCACCATCTTAAAGCTCCCCCATGATTACTAATACCTACTTCTCCTTTATTAAAAAAAGCAGTCATTAAGTCTGTATATGCCTGAGTCTGTCCAAAAGCCAGATAGCCCCCAGCTCCGCCTTCTCCTGAATGTCGCCCTAGAAATTCATTCATCCTCATTCGAGACTGAGCCATATCTCTGAAAGGATTAGAGTTTCCGGAAGTATCGATATGCCCATTGGCATCCATCCATCTGCCGTCAGGATCACGCATTGAAACCGGGTTGTTGACTACATACGCAAAAGGACTGGTGGAAGCATATATTTCAGACAACTGATCCATACCATTCCATCTTCCCAAATCCGGCATATATTGTCTCCAGCCATAATCAAATAATCCTGTTTCCTGAAGTTCTTTACCATTATATTTATAGCTGTAGAAACTTCCGAAACCTGAATTACTGAACGAATTTGAAATATGGTTCAGCCCAAAAGGATAATAATTGTTGGTATCTGTACTTTCAAGAGCGCCTGTGATGTTTTTAAAATTAGAGTATTGATTTTCAATACTCTAATTTATTACCAACCTGTTTGGAACATTATCTAATTAATATACTTTTGACAATGGAATAAAACTTAAGACAAAGAACGTGATAATTCCTACAATAATTCCTAAACTAATCCAAGCATGTTTATATCTTATTTTTTTAGGCTCTCTATCAAATTCATCAAAGTATTTTAAATATTTATTATTCTTAAACAGTAATCTCTCGTTAATAATCCAAGGCATAACTAACAGCCCTATTACAAATATCCATTTATATGAACTTCCTGGCTCCCAAAAGATTTGTATTAACGATTTCCCTAATATTGCCTGAAAAATATTAAATAATCCATATTCTATAAGAATTATTAAACCTCCCATTTGAATACTAGCCCAAATGCTATGCAATCCTGATACTTTATCATTAAAAATAACATCGTCAGTAAATTGGTTCATATCTTCAATTCCTCTTTTAGAATAAAAATTTTTTATTGCAGGAATTTTATAAAGGAATCTAAAAGGATCTATATAAGATAATAATCTATATATAATCTTGTAAAAATTAAAAATTGTATAGTGTACATAATTCCAAACTTTTTCCATAGGTTTTCTATTTTAATAATATTTGTACTACAGTTCTATATAATACGAAACTAAATAGTAATAATATTCAATTTCTTTTGCAAATTTTATTTGGCTTAATAACTAGGTTTATTTAATATACTACTTGCCCATTGTTCTGCATAATCACCTCCATATACACCTCCTACAATACCTCCTACAACACTTCCAATTATCCCACCAATAGCAGCTCCCGGAGCAGCCCCTACTCCTGCAAAAGCAGACCCAATAGCTCCTCCAATTGGAGTTAATAATTTTGCTCCAACCCATGCTCCTGCTGCAGCTCCTGCCATTCCTCCTGCTACGTTAGCTGTTGCTACCTGAGCTCTAATACCAAACTTTCCACCATCTTTATACATCCCGTATCCTATTTGTGCAGCACTGATTCCATATCCTACATAACCAGCTCTTTTGGCATATTTTCCAAGCATTTCAGTATGTCTTACATAATCGCCTCTTAGTCCTATTAAAGATCCTCTGGCTCTTCCAGCATATGCTGTACTTCTCATTTGTCCAAGATTATCTATCCAATATCCACTATTATACAGAGCTGTTCTCCGATCAGCAAGATATTTAAATCCTCCTCCAGCAGTACTTGCGCCCCAATCTGCCCAGTTTTTATAGGCATCTAATGGAATGTCCTTAAATTTAGCGTTATACCCTATGCCGAGATCTATATCTCCATGTATATCTGTTCCACTATAAGAGGTTAAAGTAGGTGTTCCCTTCCACCAAGTTAAATTACCATCTCCAATGCTAAGTTCGGAGAAGTTTCCTCTATTTACAAAATAATTGAATATGGAACCTGCATCTGTTCCAGTAAAAGTGTAACCACCACCGCCTGCACCTTCTCCTGGATTTTGTCCCATAAACTGAGTCATCCTTATCTGAGATTGAGCCATATCTCTGAAAGGATTAGAGTTTCCGGAAGTGTCGATATGTCCATTATCATCCATCCATCTTCCGTCTACATCAAACTGTGAAACCGGGTTATTGGCTACATACGCATATGTGCTTGTAGAAGCATAGGCTTCTGCCAGCTTATCTATGCCGTACCATTTGCCTGTTTCCGGCATATACTGCCGCCAGCCGTAATCCAGCCAGCCCGTTTCTTTTTGTAATTCTTTCCCGTTATACTTATAATTGTAGGCAGGATTTCCCGCCAAAACATTATACCCTTCATGCTTCATCCCAAACGGATAGTAGTTGTTTTCTTCAAGAACTTCTGCTCCACTCCCATTGCTGAAGTAGCTTAAGCGTACATTTCCTAAATGGTCTTTGTAATTGTAAATATACTTATTATCCTGAAAACTGTAATATCCTTCTGCGGTAGGCACAAATTTCAGTGTATACGGCGTTACATTCTGCACTTCTTCATACTGGAACCCATCCAGATAATCCGTCGTTTTTTTTCTGTATACAGAATTTTCACTGTATCTATGCTCCTTTCTATGCTTTGTGCCGTCTGCTTTATAAAAATAATAGGTGTTTTCATTCTGCCAAAGCCCCCGGGTATAGTACATCTTATCAAACATCATATAATCCGGAAGGTTCAGGAAATTGTAATTAATCTGCAAAATACCTTTGTCCTGATGGGCGGTCATATTCCCGTTATTATCATAGGTAATGGTTTTTCCCGAAGTATCAGGATAGCCTTTATAGTTATAAGAGGCATCCGCAACGGAAATAAGCCGGTTGCCGGTATAGGAATAGCTAAGATTGTCTATCATTTCCGCCATTCCTGCCGTACTTTTCCCATTCCTCTGCAATGCTGTGATATTCCCGTTCTGGTCATAGTTCAAAGCTTCATTAAAGAAATTGTTTTGTGGTACGGATGAGCCGGGCTCCGAATAAATTCCTTTTTTCATCCGGTTGAGTGCGTCATATTGGTAATCATACCTTCTGAGTATCTGATCATTGGATGTTTTCCAATCTATTTCCGAAATCCCCCCATTATATTTTGCCGGAGCCTGGGCCGGATTTGCCGGGGTATTATACTTAATCTCATACCCAAAAAGTTTTCCGTTCAGATTGGCAGGATCATTGATTTTGGTAAGCCATCCCCTGATATTGTACGTATAATCTATACTTTGAAGAGGTGTGCTTCCATTTGTACCTCCTATTTTTTTGGTGGTAATCTGAGAAAGCTCGTTATAGGTATTCTGAGACAGGATTTCTTCAGGGTTATTGTCTACTTTATGTTTATGCACCAATAATCTGTTCTGATGATCATAGGAATAGGTTTGAGTAATTACTTTTTCCGCATCTGTATTCAGTCTTTTATGATATACTTTGGTTCGCTGGGCAATTCCTGCAAAATCAAGCTCAGATTCTGTTTTGGTATATCCCCCAAGGTGATTAATACTGTAAGAACCTACGGTTCTTCCTTTCTGGTCATAGTAAATATAGTTTTTGGTCCAGTTATCATCTTCAATATTTTTCACAAAACCCATCACGGGAAGTCCTTTGCTGCTTTTACCATTAACAGGAGTATCTTTTAAAACGGCAGCCCCCTGGATCGTCTGGGGAAAAGCAGGATTAAAGCTGTAAGCAGGATAGGTGTCATAATAATTCACGGATAATAATGCGACCCATTTGGAAGCATGAGGATAGGTAGTGGCAGGATCATAAAAAACATCCATCCCCTGTCTGTTGAAGACAACCGAACTGCTTATTTTCACATTATTGTTTATGATTCCATCAGCCAGTCCCTGCTCCGTATTTCTTTCTCCCCCGGAAGCTATTCCGGTAAAAGCCACTCTTCCCAACTGATCATATTTTACATACATCCACTGCCCTTTTTCCTTAAGGTTGGCATCCTGCGAAGCTACCAGCCTGTTCTGGTTATCATAGACCATGTACTCCCAGCCTTTTCCGGGAAGCTTTTTCTCTACCAGCCGGTTTCTGCTGTCATACTTATACTGATAACATATATTATCTGCTGCTGCGGAATTCAAAGCTGCGGCTGATGCCAATGGCGGGATAATATAGGCAAGCTGCTTGTAATCATTGTATACGTAATAGGTATCTGCATTTTGGGCAGCATCCACTATTTTCCTTGAAAGCACGGTCTGCCCGGAGCCGTCTTTAAATTCAACCACTTTATTACCATCTTCATCGGTAACAGTATTTTTTACGAGCTGTCCGGCTGCATATTCTGCGACGGTATACTGTAATTCATTTCTGTAGAGTTTTCCCGCAGTATCCCAACCTGCTGTTACCTGGTATTTTTTTACATGGTCAGCAGCTGTATTGAGATCATAACCCAAAAGCACAGCCTTTCCGTTCCAGTCGTTCCCCGTCATTTTCTGCTGTAAAACCCTCTGTAACGGAGAGTTTTCAAGAACAGTCTCAGTATAGATCTTTTCTCCGGAATAGATATTGGTTACATCTGCAACAGGAAATGAAACCATTCCCGGAGTCTGTGAGTACATCCCTCCGTTAGATGTAGAGCTCTGGGGAACCGGGAGGTAACTTCTGGTCTTTCTTCCCTGGTCATCATAGACAATGGGAGTTACGATATCTCTTCCTAAAGGGGTTGCTTTCACATTCACGATCTGTCTGGGTCTTCCCAGAAGGTCAAAATACTGTACCGTTTCTGTTTTTTTGCTACAGTCTTCATTCATACAGTCTGTAGCCGATATAAAGTTTTCTGTTGTCGTTGTCTGGGCGTTTGAGAAGCCTAAGGACAAGAAACCGAATATAAGTGTTAGTTTTTTCATCTTAATTAAGATATTAGATGTTAAAAATTGGATGTACAAATTCTTATAGTAAAGTTTTCATACTTCATGATCAATGTCCGGTATTGTACTGGTATTTCTTCAGCAGCTTCCCGGTTTCATCTTCTATTTTTTCAAGCCTTCCTGCCGTATCATATTGATAAACCACACGGATTCCCGTAGGCGGAGTCGTCATTTTCATCCTTGCCTGGGAATCATATACATAAGTGGTGATCTGATAATCTTTAAGATTGGCATTGTTTCTGAACACATCCAAAGCATTTTGAAGATCCTGTTCTGAGACAACAACCGCATCAGATTTTGCTATAATATCTCCCAAATACGGAAAGACCTGATCATAAGCAGCTCCCTCTACTTTAGCAATAGGCTGTGTTTTATTATAGCCCCAGATCATCGAAACAGGAATCCCTCCCTTAATGGTATACTGCTCCAGATTCCCTTTGATATCATACCTGTTGAAAGTAACTTCGGAAGATAAAAGATTCTGAGAATCATACGATCTGACTGAAGAGGGGTATTTATTTCCCGGATTGTCATACATGGTTTCTGTTCTTGCCATTACTTTTCCGGGATCAGCAGCGTGTTTCTTCAGTACGGAAGTTGTTTCTAAAGGCAGGCCAACCATATTGGAGCTTAGCAGCTTCTGATTATTTTTCTCCAGCGCATATTGATAAGCGGTCTCCTGAATACTGCCATCAAAAGAAGTAGTACGCTCAAGATTAGGTTTATTGTTATGGGTATTTCTGAAGATCTCATTCTTCATCTCTATTGTTCCCGAATCAAAATAACTTTTAGAGGTCACTTTATTGTTCCTGATCCATGATGTTTTTACCTGTAATGAGAGCAAATTATAGAGTGGCCCGTCAAATTCTTCTATTGTATAATCATATGTATCCTCAGATATTTTTTGATCCGATGCATTATAAACTTCTTTTTTATCAAGGAGACCTTCACGGGTAAGATTGTAATGAGGCCAGAAATCTCCCTGTTGAGGATAAGCATCCGGTGCCTTAAAATAATATTTGGTATACCCCATATTATTGCCACTGGAAACTTTTACATTTTTATAAATCCTGGTATCTCCCACCGAAAATCCACTGGAAACCCCGGCATCATCGAACTTATTATATTCGTATTCTTCTATTTTCGCCGGTGCAGGAGGATTGGCAGCATCAATTGCAGAAGCGTTATAATATTTGATATTTTTAATCCTTGCAGGACCTGTCATCTGACGTTCTTTAATAGTGACCTGAGCAGCCGGACCGTCCCCTTCACGCCATATCTGAACAACAGCAGGATCACTTAATGTAGTAGTGGGACATGACATATCATTACAATACAAATCAAGATAATACTCTCCAGGCTCAAATGTCCTGCTTTGCACATATTCAAAACCAGAGACAGGATCTATCGGTTCTCCTAAACTATGCGAAATCACATAGGTGCTTCCTTCTTTTTTCCAGAATTGGAGCGCCCATGGAAAAGCCGCTACCTGCCCGATCCCTGTAGCATCTATATCAAGAGTTTTAGTATCTGTTAAGGTAAAAGCATATTTTCTTTGCCCATTGGCCCTTGTAAATGAAATATCAGTAAGAAGTACTTTAGGAATAGGAAGGGTTTCTATTCTTTCAGTATCCCTCGTCGGAAAGCCAAAATTATATTCAATCATTCCGCGTGTTGGTAACTGAATTCTTTTCAGTTCAGAAATACCACTATTGACCATTTGATTATTTTGATCAGGATAGAATACATTCTCATAAGTAAATGCATATTTTTCAATGGCAGCTCCGCTCTGATCTACCTGGCTGAAGGAATTCAAATACCTTCGGAGTGCCGGAGACCCGCTTGCAGGCTTATAAGAATAATCGAACGTATATTTCTTAACAAAAGTATTATTTGCAGTCTTTAATACAATACCGGTAATGGCAAATATATCATTGTGCTCAGCATATTCTTCATTTCTATCATAGTTCATTTCTATAATTCCCCGCCCTTTAACTTCTATGCGGCTAAGTTTATTGGATTCTGCATCGATAATCTGATTTCCTGAACCGGGAGCATATTTCAGATCCCGTAAATAAATATACTTTACCAGTTCCTGACCATTTTCGTCAAGAACAGAGGAAAGGTAAAAAGCACTTCTGTATTTCTGATCGGCATATTGAGCTCCGGAAGGACGATCGAATTTCCATACGGTCATCTTGTTAATATCATAGTCCCTGAAAACATATTGAGTTCCCGTTTCACTTGTTATCGTAAAGGAATTTAAAATAAGAGTGGCCTGATTGGCAGTGCGCTGATATTCTACTTTAGAGGTATAGGGGGTAAGCTTTACAACACTAAATGTATTATTGGCAATATCCCTGACTATCTTAAATTTTCCCGATTCTTCAGGAGTATTGAAATTATAAATATCATTAAATTCATTTTTGATATAATGGCTATAGCTGCTATCATCAAATGATTCGTCAAAATCTCCTACGATCTCCCGGGAGACAACACCTCCTCCAAAAAACGACCATCCTCGTCCTACTTCACTTATCCATTCATCATTGAGGGTATTACCTGCATGATAGCTAATTCCTAAATTGATGCTAACCGGCTTATTACCCGTTCCAAGGCTAACTAACGGATAAGAAATATCCGGTATTCCGGTCTGTATCGAAACAGGCATTGTAGTGTAAGTAGACAACCCTGCAGCAGAGGGTGTTGGCCGTGTAATTTCAATATTTGCACTTTGTCCGGTATATAATGTAAAATATAAAGTACATACCAGTAATAGCAATGTTTTTTTCATGATCTGTGTTTTTATTTCTTAATCAGTTTCGCATTCGCCGTTTTATTGGCATCCGTTTTTATCGTCACCAGATAAGCTCCCTGCACCAAAGCCTCGGTATTTATCTTTGTCACTTTGTTCTTAGTTTTAATACTCTGAAGCTGTCTTCCGCTCATATCATACAAAAGTATCTCTGATTCTTTGAGATCATTGAATCCTATTTCCACATAAGCATAATCAGAGACAGGGTTTGGATAGATCTTGATGTCGTATTTTTCAATCAGCTGATCAACCTGCTTGTCTCCCAGTTTCACAATCTTCCAGTTTTCTTTACCTAGCTCCTCTGCACTGGTTCCGGCCAGAACAATAGAACCGTCTCTGTTCAGCTTTAAATCAGAAAGCCTTTCTTCCTTCTTTCTGGATTCACCTTTCACATGTTTTCTCCACTGTTCATTTCCGTCTTGGTCAAGATAAAGCATCCAGAAGGTTTCGTCATCGGTTTCTACTCTTCCTTCTGCCTGCGTATAGCCACCCAATAAAATTCCTTTGGATGATTTATCATCTGCTGAATGAAGAACGCTCATACTCATCAGAATATCCCGGTTCTTGAAATTGTAAGATTTCTGCCACTGTTCATCGCCTCTTTCATTTAAAGAAATCAGCCAAAGGTCTGTTCCTTCTTCCAATCCAACAGTTTTATTCCCTGATCTTTCTGATCTGGATTCTCCGCCGATAATAAAACCATTTGAAGTTAATGCCAGTGTTCTGATATGATCATCTCCCTTACCTCCAAAGTTCTTTTCCCATTCTATTTTTCCGTTTTTGTCGAGCTTTACAATCCAGTAATCGCCTTCACCGAAATTGTCGCTCTGCTTTGAGGTTGCAGATAACAGGTTATAGGTTGCAGGTTCATCAGTCGAAGTATTAGTGTTGATCTTTGATTGCTGATTATTCGTTTTAACAGATGAACTTCTCGAATAAATTCCTAATAAAGCTCCTCCGTCTCTAGTTGGAATCATCTTCTCTACTTCGTCTAAACCTTTTCCACCTAAGATCAATTGGGAAAGTTCTTTTCCGTCTTTGTCTAATCGGGTGATTAAAACATCTTTGGAACCATAGCCTTTTGATGAGTTTTGGACATTCCCTGCCACAAAAAATCCTAAGTCTGTAGTTTGAATTACCGCTCTGGCTTCTTCATCAGAAGAACTTCCAAGAGTTTTTTGCCATAGTTCATCACCAAATTCATTGATTCTGATCAGCCAAAAATCTGAACCTCCTTTGGAATCCTCTTTTTTATCCAATCCTTTTCCAGAATAAGAAGTTCCTGCCAAAAGAAATCCGCCATCCTGTGTCGTCACTGTAGCAGACAGATAATCATGGTTTTGTCCTGAGAAATATTTCTCCCAAACTTCTTGTCCCTGCTGGTTGAGTTTTACTAAATGAAAATCGTAACCGTTATTTTGCTTACTGCCTAAAGTTTGTTGCTTATTGCTTTGAATAGAGCTTCCTGTGATCAAATACTGCTGATCAATGGTTGTCGTGACCTGGCTCAGAAAATCCTGGGTAGAGGATTGTATGTCTTTCTGCCATACCACTTCCTGCGCAGATGCGCCCAATGCTGTGCATAGAATGAATGCACTGAGAGAGATTTTTTTCATTCCTGTGTTTATTTTAAGTTAACATTGTTATTATGATAGATCATGGTTAGATCCGGTTCTTTTTAATCCTTATCCGTTCCTGAGAATCAGATCCCTTTACAGGATAAAGAATATTTCAAATATAATATTCTTTGGATGCAAAAATTAGTGTATTTCACATGCATAAAAATCTATTTGAATTTGTACATACGAATTTGATTTTTAAATATTTAGAAATAATTGAAGAATATACACCGAATGGATGTAATCGAATAAAAATTTCATAGTTATTGTTTTTTAGCTATAATGGACCTGTTTATAAAAACCTGGCAAATTTAACATTTTTTAACATGATTATGTGAATATTGCTTTAACTTAATACAAAAATATTCTCTTGAAGCGACAGAACATGTCGTATTAAAAATCCATTTTCACCACGGCAAAAAAATATAGTATTGAAACATGACTGTGTGATAAAAGTATCAATACATTGAAAATTGCAATATTTCCGGCATGAATTAACAGGTCGCTCCTCCGGAGCTTTATGGGTTACGGGGCTTCATTTTTTTATTAACAGCAGATCCCGATGGGACCAGATTAATCTCCACTGGAAGCTAACAGTTAACAGGACATATTTGTTTTAAAATTATAACACCGAAGTAGCGACCTGCTAATTATGCGTTACATTGAGATGCTGAAAAAATGAAATCCAGCAAAAAGATGCAGCAATAGAAGCTCTGAAAAAGAATTGAAGAGTTAGGGAAATAGTAAATCCTTCGACAGCCTCAGGATGACATCGCTAATACTAATAGTTTGATGAGAAATCGGGTTTATAACTGGCTGAATTAGCCTATTAATTCTTTAGCCTGTGCCAGCGCTGCTTCCGTAATTTTGCTTCCGGAAAGCAACTGGGCAATCTCGTTCAGTTTTTCTTCACTGCTTAATGGAATAATAGTAGATTGTGTTCTGCCAGAAATATCTTGTTTTACTACTTTATAATTATCGTTTCCTTTAGCTGCGACCTGTGCAAGATGGGAAATAACAATCAATTGCATGTCTTCAGACATTTCGCGCATCAGATTTCCGATCTCTTCGGCTACTTTTCCTGAAACTCCTGTGTCTATTTCGTCAAGAATCAAGGTTGGAAGTTCATCGCTTTCTGCAATAATCTTCTTTACGGCAAGCATTACTCTTGATCTTTCTCCTCCGGAAATGGCCGTTTGGATCGGCTTTAAAGGGAAACCTGAATTGGCCTGAAACAACAGCTGGATATTTTCTTTTCCAAACGGGTTGAATTCATCTGCATCGTGTAATTCTATATCCACTTTTGCCTTTTCGAGACCTAGCTTTTTAAGAAGTTCTTCTGCTTTTTTGATGAAAACAGGAACATTCTTGTGTCTGTTCTTTGAAAGTTTTGCAGCAAGGCTTTGAAGTGTTTTTTCTTTTTGAGAGATATTTTCTTCTGTGTCTTCAATCTGTAATTCCAGATCCGAAGCTCCTCTCTGGTCTCCGGCCAGCTGATTTCTGATCTCAATCAGTTCATTAAGATCTGAAACATTATGTTTAAGGAATAAGGCATTGATTTTATTATTAAGATCGGTAAGGTAGATCAGGTTTTCAGGATTAATTTCCACTCTTTCCGCTTCATGTTCCAGTTCGGAAATGATGTCTTTAAGCTCTACAAAAGTGGTTTCCAGTCTTTCATCAAGCTCTGCGAAACTCGTAGAAACTTCGGAAATTTTTGACAGTTTGTTGGTCGCTTCGTTAAAGAATGACAGAATTCCTATTTCCTCCTGATGAAATCTGGATAAGATCTGGCCTACATTTTCAGAGATCATTCCCGCATTTTCCTGAATGGAAAGCTGGTTCTGAACATCTTCAAAATCAACATCATCAAGCTTAAGCTCTTCCAGTTCGTTGAGCAAAAATTCTTTATAATCGCTTTCTTTATTTGATTCCGAAAGTTGGGTCTTTAATTTTTTCAACAACAATTTCAGCGTTTGAAACTCAGAAAATTCCTGCTGATACTCTTCAATGATTTTTTTATTTTCAGAAAGCCCGTCGATAATTTTAAACTGGTATTCTGAAGTAAAAAGATTGGATGTTTCAAATTGGGAATGGATATCGATCAGTTGTGAGGAAAGCTCTCTAAGAATATCCAGCGTTACAGGCACATCGTTGATAAATGCCCGCGATTTCCCTGAAGGAAGTATTTCTCTTCGGATAATAGTCTGAAGTTCGTAGTCCAGGTCGTTCTCTATAAAGAATTTCTTAAACTGATTGTTAAGAGAAAACTCAGTTTCCACCACACTTTTTTCTTCAGCTTTGGCAATTGATTTTACATCTGCTCTTTCACCTAAAATAAGCCTGAGAGCACCTAAGATGATCGATTTACCCGCCCCCGTTTCTCCGGTAATGACCTGTAAACCATTCTTCAATGATACTTCAAGAGTATCAATCAGGGCAAAGTTTTTAATGTAAATTCTCGAAAGCATTGATAATCCGGGTTATAATCCAATTTGAGTTTGAACTGTAAAAATAAGTTTTTTTTCCATTCTTCTCCGATTAAATTAAAGCATAATTAACAGGCAGTGGTTGTTAGTGAAGGAACAAAATGTTTTTTGCTGACTCTTGAATAATCAACCGTCCATCTTCAATTTATCCACCAATTTTTAGACCTTCCATTTATTCCACTTATTATCTATATTCTTCGGTGAGAGGATGATCATTGTTTGTTTAAGATCATTAAGAATCAGCCCTCCATTATTCCCGGAATTGAAAATATTGAAAATTTCATCGCTTTTGGTGTCCATGAACAGATTAAAGAAGAATGCCTGCTGGAAGTTATTCTCATACATTTTTAATTGCATCAGTGCATCGAAAATGACTTTTTTCCCGGCAGTCTGATCCTGGTTGAAAAGATTATCCAATCCTGCTCTGTGATAGGTATAAATAGTGGAACGTAGCTGATTCCAGTTAGGGTTCATAATTTCGTTGATCAAAATAGAACGGCTTCTTGGCTCATTGATAGTATTCCAGCCTTCATAGTTCCTGTTTTGTGAATTCTGTGCAATCTGCTGCGCTTTCGCATACCATTGTGATCCTCCCATAGACTGGAAGCTATCTGCATCCAGACCCAAAACAACATAAATATAGAAGCTGATCACATCCGTAAGATTCTTGCCGGAGAACTGTCTTTCATTAAAAATAAGACTCTCATTCTCAATATATTCAAAAGCAAATCTCTGATCCTGAAGATTAATTAATGGTGATTCGTAGGTTGTATTGTACACAGGTCTTACTGCCTGAATAACAATCGTTCCTTTGAATTTATTCACATCTCTTTCCGAAATAACAATAGAAAAAGCACATTTTATTTTTTCAAAATTCTGAAGTCTTTTACCGGTCCAGCTGGTGTTATTGATAAAATCCCTGAGACTTTTCTCCAATGCTTTATAGGCCTGCTGGTTACTTCCTCCCAGTTGATTGGCGTTTACCTGCACCGTTGCCAGCAGCTCCTGAGAAAAACTTTGGGTGTATAGAAATAACAGAAAAAATAAACTTATAATTTTTTTCATTGTCTATTAAAAATTGAGAACGGAAATTTATTAAAATTATTTTAAAAGTTGAGTCTCAACAAAATTGAGAATATCTTTCGCTACATCATCCTTGGATTTCAGATTGAATTCCTTCTTCTCTGTTCTGGTAAATATTTTGATTTTATTGGTATCATTTTTAAAACCGGCTCCTTCATCACGCAGAGAGTTCAGAACAATCATATCCAGGTTTTTCTTTTCCAGTTTTCCTTTGGCATTTTCTTCTTCATTTTGCGTTTCCAAGGCAAATCCTACCAAAAACTGATGGGTTTTCTTTTCACCCATTGTTTTAAGAATATCGGGATTCTTAACCAGCTCTATCGTCAGGTTTTCATCGTTTTTCTTGATTTTCTCCTTAGCCACCTCTTTGGGAGCATAGTCTGCTACTGCAGCACTGGCAATTCCGATGTCTATTCTATCATAAAATTCAAATACTTTGGCCAGCATCTCTTTTGCTGAAGTCACTTTATGAACTTCAACATTAGGATCGTTGAGGGTTTGCGCGCTTGGCCCTGAAATCAGGATTACTTTTGCTCCTCTTTTTGAAGCTTCTTCTGCCAGAGAAAATCCCATTTTACCGGATGAATGGTTTCCGATGAATCTTACAGGATCTATCGCTTCATAGGTAGGTCCTGCAGTAATTAAAACCGTTTTTCCTTCAAGGCTTCGGGATTGGATATCCGAATTAAAATAATGTTCAACAGCATTAAAAATTGTTGCCGGCTCTGCCATTCTTCCCTGCCCGATCAGTCCACTGGCAAGCTCTCCGTTTTCCGCCGGAATAATAATATGTCCGAAGCTTTCCGCCTGCTCCAGATTTTTTTGGGTAGAAGGGTGTGCATACATATCAAGGTCCATTGCAGGCGCAATGAATACCGGACATTTTGCAGACATATAGGTTGCAATAACGAGATTATCACACATCCCGTGAACCATTTTAGACAGCGTACTGGCCGTACATGGGGCAACAATCATAACATCCGCCCACAGAGCCATTTCCACATGGCTGTTCCATGTTCCGTTATCACTGTAAAAATCCGAATACACCGGTTTTTTGGATAATGTAGACAGACTTAGTTTCGTCACAAAGTTTTCTGTATCAGGAGTCATAATAACCTGTACTTCGGCACCTTTTTTCACAAAATCCCTGATCAGAAAGTGGATTTTATATGCCGCAATTCCTCCGGAGACAGCGATAAGTATTTTTTTACCGGAAACACTCATTAAGTTCTAATTTTTGGAAACACTAAAGTACTTATTTTTTCCCACACAATGAGGTTTTAAAAACAACAAAGGTCATAAAAGAAGTGAATTCCTTTATGACCTTGATTTATTAAAACACAGAAGATTACTTTCTTTCTTCTGTTTTTCTGAAATAAACATCTCCGTTTAACCATTCTTCAATAGCAATTGAAGTTGGCTTTGGAAGCTTTTCGTAATGTTTAGAGATCTCAATTTGTTCTCTGTTTTCGAAAACCTCTTCTAATGTAGAATTGTGAACGGCAAATTCATCCAGTTTGTTGTGAAGTTCCGTACGGATCTCCGCATTGATCTGCTCTGCTCTCTTTCCCATGATAACAATAGCTTCATAGATTGAACCTACTTTATCTTCAATCTTATCTTTATCGTAAGTAATTGTATTTACTTCTGCTTTTGTATCTTTTACACTCATTTTGAGAAAATTATTTTTATTTTAAGATGGCAAATTTACGAATTATCTTTGAATTTTGAAAGTCGCTGCCGGCGGAGGTGTTTTAAGTGCTGCACTGTCCCTCTGTAACTGCATTGCTTTCTTTTCATTGCTGATCTGATCTTTGATCTGCTGGTCAGCTTTATCCTTATCAGCCAGTTTTTCAGCTTCTTTTTTCTGTCTTGCCGTTAAAGCCGCCATTCTGGCTTCAGTTTGTTTTTTAACAACTGCGAAGTTTTGTTTTTCTTTTTCCAGTTTTTCTCTAAGATCTGTTGCAGTTTTAGAATATTCTGTATTAGGAAGCTCTTTCTCTACAAGCTTTGTATACGTAAGCGCGCTCTCAATACGTTCATCTTTAAGATTATAAACAGATTTCATCGCCAGTTCATAACGTGCTTTCATGATATAATCGTAAATTTTTGAACGAAGCTTTGTACTTGGAAAATCTTCCAGCACATTATCAAATGCTACGTTTGCTGCTTTATACTCACCCATTTTGTAGTATTGTCTTGCATTCTCATAAGCTTTAAATTCCAGCTTATAAGACAATTCATCAATTAACTGGCTGATATTCTTAGATCTTTCAGAGTTGGGATAATTGTTCAGGAATTCCTGAAGCTCATTAATGGCCAATTCTGTACTCGACTGATCCAGGTTATAGTCCATAGAACCTTCATAGTAGCATAAAGCAGACATATATGCTGCTTCTTCTGCTCTCGGGTCTTTTGGAAAACTTACTGCAAAATTCTTAAACTGGTGTCCTGCCAGCTTATAACTTTTGTCGTAATAGTTGGCATAAGCTGTATTGAAACCTACGTTAGGAAAATCATCTGTTCCCGCCACAAGATTGGCAAGCCTGTCGTAAAGAGCCAATGCATTTTTCCATTTTTTCTTGGCAAAATTTTCATTAGCTGCCTTTAAGATAAATTCTTTATCAGCACTTCTCATTGCTCTCTCCTGCTGACTTACACAAGATGTAATCACCGCTACAGCAAAAAGACCTAAAATATATTTTTTCATATATAAAATTCAACAGTTTTCGGATTATACAGCCGATTTACTAATTTGCAAAAATATAACTTTTTTGCCAATAGATTTTTTTTTATGAATATTTAACGTAATTTTAGTCTGCAGCGTATCCCAAAATTGCAAAAACACTTAATAAAAGATTCATTCTCACCTTTTTCTCAGCTTCTTTGGCATAGGTTTCCTCATTTTTGCTCGGAACATAGAGCTCATAGAAATTTTTATTCCTGATGACAAATAAAGTGGATCCGATGATCATGGTAAGAATATCTTCAGGTTTGGGTGTAAAAGTAAAAACACCTGATGCAACACCTTTCTTAATGACTTCATCCAGTTTTTTCACGAATAGCTGATAGAAATCCAGCAGTTCATCTTTAAGATTCTCCGTATGACGAAGCTCCTGGGTTACAAAACCATGGAAATAATTATACTTGAAAAGCTGAGAAACGATGTACTTGATCATTTCCCGCAGCTGCATTTCAGGTTTACCTTCCTTGATGGTATCCGCAAATTCTGAAAAATTCTCTCTTGTTTTCAATACTCTGTACTGATAGAGATAAGACATCATTTTCTCTTTAGAACCGAAGTAATAAGAGATCATGGCGACGTTGATATTCGCTTTAGAACAAATATCTCTTACAGAAGTTCCCTCATATCCTTTCTTCGCGATAAGCTCTTCTGCAATATCCAGTATGTGAATCTGTTTTTCTGTAAATTTTTTTTTCATGAAGTGTACTTTGAGTAAAGTTAAGAAATTTTTAACACATTTATAAACGATCGTTTAATAATTTTAGATTAAATCTGAAATTGCTTACTTTTGAATATGGATTTTTTTGATTTTCATCATCATAAGAAATATATCAGAAACGGAATTTACAATCTGAACATAGAACAAATTCCTCCTGATTCTCCTTATTCTATCGGAATTCATCCCCAGGATATTGATGTTACCCATCTCGAACAACAGTTTTCATGGATGGAAGACACGATGTTTCAAAACTGTTTTGCTATCGGTGAATGTGGTTTGGATTCTTTGGTTTCTATTGATCAGAAAATCCAGGAAGAAGTTTTTTTAAGACAGATAAAGATGGCCAATGAAGTCGAAAAACCTTTGATCATTCATTGTGTCAGAAAATTTTATGAGGTCATTTCTTTGGGGAAGAAGGCCGAACAGCCCATGATCATTCATGGTTTTAATAAAAAACGTCAAATTGCAGAAGATCTTCTTGCCAATAATTTTTACCTGAGTTTTGGAAAAGCTGTTTTGTATAATTTATCTTTGCAGGATATTGTGAAAAACACTCCATTAAACAAATTCTTTTTAGAAACTGACAATGAAGACTTTAATATCGGAGAATTATACCTTAAAGTTTCGGAAATAAAAGAAATTTCTCTGGAGCAACTTAATGAACAAATTTTAGAAAATTTACATACAATAAAAAATGGATAAATACTGGCTGGAAAGGACTGAACTTTTGATAAAGGAAGATGGATTGGATAAGCTCATCAAGGCCAATGTGCTTGTGGTAGGCTTAGGAGGAGTAGGTTCTTTTGCCGCAGAATTTCTTGCCAGGGCCGGCGTAGGAAATATGACCATCGTGGATGGAGACACCGTAGATATTACAAATATCAACAGACAGCTTCCTGCCTTACATTCTACTGTTGGCAAACATAAAGTAGAGGTTGTAGCTGAAAGGCTGCTTGATATCAATCCACAACTTAATTTAATCAGGATCAATGAGTTTCTGAATCCTGAGAGAATGGATGAAATCCTTGATTCCGGAAAGTTTGATTATGTACTTGACTGTATTGACAGTGTAACGCCAAAAATCTGTTTAATAAAAGCTGCCAGAAGAAGAAAGATCAAGATTGTAAGTTCTATGGGAGCCGGAGGAAAAACAGACCCGAGCATGGTGATGGTAAGGGATATCAGTAAAACCCACAACTGTTTCCTTGCAAAGCAGGTAAGAAAAAGGCTTAAGAAAGAAAAAATCAATAAAGGAATCAGATGTGTGTTCTCCAATGAAATTCAAAAGGAGGAAAGCTTAAAAATGACTGACGGAAGCAATTTCAAAAAATCATTCTATGGCACCATTAGCTTTATTCCTGCAATTTTCGGATTGTATGCAGCCGCTGAAGTGATTAATCATTTAGTGAAAAAGATGAAAGATTAATGCAGAACTTCAAATATCCAAGAGCGGAAAAGCTCAAAAAAAACACGGAAATCAGTTTGCTTTTTGAGAAAGGCAAATGGAGAACGAGTGGAAATCTAAGGATCATTGTTCTGAAAGATAAACCTAACCTTCCGGTAGAAGCTGCAAGATTCGGAGTTTCTGTTTCAAAAAGATACTTTAAAAGAGCTGTGCACAGGAATCGCATCAAGAGGCTGCTGAGAGCATGTTACCGCCTGAATAAAGATCTTTTCAGGCAGGCCTTTGGAGAAAAATCTATGGCAATGCTGTTTTGGGTTTCTTCTGAGATGCCACCGAAATTCCAGGATGTGGAGGCACAGTTTATCAAGCTTTGTGAAGCTCAAAAAAAGTAATCATCTATTCCCATGAAATAATATAGAACTGTGAGGCATTTTCTTACAGTTCTTTTTATTTCCCACAGATCGCACAGATTGTCACAGATAAAATCTGCTTTTTACTTTCTGGCAAATCACAAATAGTAAAGCTCAAAACCTCTTACCCCGCATCCCGTATCTGGAACTCTAAAATCAATAACGCTCCAAATATCATATAGTTTTTGTATTTTTAGGGAAAACAATAAATCTGAAAATTAATATGTTAGACAATGTTCCCTATTTTTCTTATATAATCAGTGCTTTTATCGGTATTGGACTGGCGGCAGCAACAGGCTTCCGGGTATTCCTCCCTATGTTTGTTGTAAGCCTTGCCTCTTATTTTAACTGGATTCCGATGAATGAGCATTTTGAATGGCTGGCGGGTCTCCCTACGCTTATTACAACAGGAATAGCTACTGTTATTGAGATCCTCGCTTACTACATCCCTTTTGTTGATCATTTACTGGATACTGTTTCCATACCTATGGCAACTGTTGCTGGTTCCATATTATTTGCCAGTCAGTTTGCTGAACTTGGGACTTTTCCACAATGGGCACTGGCATTGATTGCCGGAGGAGGTACGGCTGCTACGATCAGCTCCGGATTTGCAGGAATAAGGGCTGCTTCTACTGCTACTACCGGAGGTTTGGGAAATTCCATGGTCGGCACAACGGAGACGGCAGGTGCCGGTATAATGTCTGTTCTTGCGATGGCAGCACCGGTTATCGCCGCAATACTTGCCATTATTACATTAATTATTGTTCTCGTATTCGGACGAAAGGCCTGGAAAAAAATAAGAAGCAGTAAAAGTACTTCTCAGAAATTATAAAATAAAAAGGTACTGTTTTTATCAGCACCTTTTTCTTTTTTAGTTTTTACTTCTGAAGTCCTTGATATCCTGAATTTTGGATTCAAAATATTCTTTTTTCTCAGGACTCTTTTTGATTAATATTTCAAACGCCTTTATTGCCTTTGTATAGAGTTTCTGTTCAAAATAAAGATTAGCTAATGTCTCCGTCATCAAATGCGAGATATCATCGTTCTTTTCTTTTACAACATAGGTACTTTCTTCCTTTAGCTGACTGATTCTGGGATTGTTCTCAATAAAGGTTTCTATAGCCTTTTCTTTGATTTCGGCTTTGTCCTTTACGGTTTCTTCTGTTCTGTCAATCTTAAGCCAGCTCTGCCATGTATTGATAAAACCTGGGACATTACTGTCTATTGATGATTGAGTGGTATTTTTCATAGTAACCTCCTGTACTTTTTCTACAGGTTCCTGTTTCTTTTCTTCAACCTTAAGGGTAGAAATATCGGTTCCAAAGAAAGAAACATTCATTACAGGAACATCTTCTTTTACTATTTCTGTTTCCGTTTTTTCTTCCTGAGCTGATTCAACCGGAGCAGAATGATCTTTTTCAACTTCAGAATTTTCTGCTATTGGTAAAGCTTCTTCCTGAGCAGTTTCTTCAATAATTTCATTTGTCTCACCTGATTTTGACTCCACGGTAGTCACTTCCGGCTCTGCAACAGTTGCAACTTCTGTTTCCTGAGTTTTAATTTCAGGGGTTGATGCTTTTTCTGCTTTACTGATCAATGAATCGGGTAAATGAGATTCCACACTCATTGGCTTCCATGCAGTCTGCACTTCAGGTGTTTCCTGTAATTCTTCTTCTGCAATTTCTGATGTAACATCCTCGACAACAGACGGTTGGTTTTCAACAATTTCTACCTTTACAGGTTCTTCTTTTATTTCTTCAGGTTTTTCTTCACTGGTTGACCAGAAATGGAAACTTTGGGTATCAGCGAAGCTAATTTCATGATCTTCAGAAGCTTCCGGCTCGACTTTTTCTTCCTGAACAACAGGCTTAGCCTCCTTCATTTTCTTTTCAACTTCCTCAATAAGGCGTCTCATCTCTTCCTCATGTTTATTTACATTGGATTGAGATACTTCAGCTATTTCAGAAATCTCCTCGTTGTTGGCCTGGATTTTAACTTCCGGCATAAAAGATTCTGTTCCATGGAAGCTTACTTCCGCACCAGACAATTCCGCTGAAGGCGCTTCTTCATTACCATTTTCTTCTTCTTTTTCAAGAGAAATCTGATCTTCATCAATGATGGTTTCAGGTGTAAAGTTTTCTCCGGCGTTCTCTTCTGCTACAACTTGTATTTCTTCTTGCTGAACAGGTTCTTCCTCAGAAACAGTTTCCGTTTCATGTGCTGTTGATTCAGCTTTTACAGGTTCTTCTGCTACTGCCTCTTCAATATGTACTTCCGGCGCCAAAGAGGCTACTTCATGGAAGCTGACATTTTCTTCTTCCTCAATCTTTTCTTCCTCTTTTTCTGAAGAAATCTGCTCTTCGTGAATGATGGTTTCCGGTGTAAAGTTCTCTCCTCCATTTTCATCACTCTGAGCTAGTATTGATGCTGCTTCCTCTTGAACCGGTTCTTCAACTACAGTATCTGTCTTTTGTGTTACCAGAGTACCTGATTCAAGGGTAGATTCAATATCTATGGTCTCAGAATTTACTTCATCCAGGAAGTTTTCCTCTCCTTCAAATAAAATTCTGTTTCGTTCACCTTTTACATAAATAGGCTTCGCTTCCTGTGAGGTTGGTAATAAACAAGTGTTTTCCTTTTCTTCCGATGGTTTTTCCAAAGAAATATCCTCTTCTCTTTTAATAGGGAAAGATTTTGCCTTTGGAGCTAATTGAGCAGGCTTTTCGATTGTTGCAGAAGGTTTCTTCTCTTCAACAATTTCCGGTTTGGGCTCTTGTTTGATCTTCCCGTTAATCAACTGATACAGAATTTTCTTATCAGTAGTATACGCAGCTGTTGTAGAAAGCTCTTTCTGATAGTTTTCTTTTTCGTACAGATGCACGCCATACAGGTGAAGTGCCCTGATATTCTGAATATAAGGAAAAGCGTGAATCTCTTCTTTCAAAAGACCAAGGTCTTCAGACTGAATATTTTTCGGATTTTTTATTAATTCTAAAACTCTCGGATTCATCTTACCAGTTCGCTACAATGTCGTTAAATATCTTGTTAATAATTCTATCTGTTACCAGTTTTACCTGCTGGTCTTCGATCTGACTTAAGGATACATCACTGTTGAAAGCGGCTTCATCAGAATACGTTCTGTCAAAACTTGCATCCGGATGGATTTTATTTTCATAATGTACCTTTACCGTAATCGTAAGTTTATTCTGTGCCTGTTGAATCACTCCACCAGAAGGGTTGGTCTGGGTATTGGAACTGATGGTGGTAGGCGTAATGGAATAGTCTGTAATTTCTCCTTCAATCAGGATATCCGGGTTTTCTTTCGTTCCCTTCAAAGTTGTTCTTTGAAGGAATCTGTTTTGTATTGCTGTAGAAAACTGTTGTGATAATGCAGGATTTACCAGCGGTGCATTATTGGGAAATTCATTGATCTGAACTGTTTTCTCATCTGTAAGAGACGATCCCGTAAAGCTGTAGCATGAATTTAAAACTCCCAGCAACGCAAAGAGCATTCCTGTGAATAATGATTGTTTCAGGCTTATATTTTTAATTTTAAAATCCATCTTTAAATCCGATTTCCGTAATTTCATCATACTCAATTTGTTGAATAGCATCTTCATAAGCAAAATAATTTGCTGTATATAAGAATGGTAAGGTAATAAAAATTCCTATCCCGCAGGCAATAATACCAATCTGAGCCAAAATACTTACTACCACTGAGAAAAGGAAGATTGACAATAGATTACCTTTGGTCATTATTTTTGAAATAGCCCAGGCTTCTTTTACTTCCCTGATGCCTTTAAGACTGATTAATGGTATGATATAAAAACCTTTTAATACAAAGTAATATATCGCGCCAATCAATAAAAACATATAGGGAAACACAAAAAATGCTACCATTGGATTAGGCTCATTACCCTCAGATAATGCACCTGATATACCCAGCACAGCAAATAAAGGAATGTAAAGCAGTAAAACACCTCCGAAAACAATTAACTGCAGCATAAAATAAGGCATAAAATCTTTAAAATCAAAGATATCTCCGGGACTTGCCGGCTGGTTTCTGTTCAGTCTTTGAAGGTATTTGTATAAATTACCCATCGCTAATAATCCGCAGAACGGAATAATCGACATGATAAAGCACACTAAAAATGCTACAAAAATATTTCCGAAATCTTTCTTTAAAAGTTCGAAACCTTTATTAATATATTCTCCGAGTTTAAAATTGATCGGCTTAGGTGTTAAATTGACTTTCATTATTTATGTTGTGCTAATCTTCCAGGTTATATTGTTTTATTTTTCTGTATAAAGTTCTTTGTGAGATTCCCAGTTCATCTGCAGCTCTGTTTCTACGTCCCTTATGCTTTTCCAAAGCCTTGATAATCAAATCTTTTTCATTATTCTGAAGAGAAAGTGATTCCGGTCTGTTTTCTTCAATTTCGATATCTTCAATATCTTCATAGCTGTCATCAGGGTTTGAAATAATCGTAGGAGTCTGAACGGCCGGTGTATCATTATTATTTTCAAAATATAACATCGACCCGGAATTCACTTGTGACTGACTATCAGAAGTGTAAATTCTGTTGATCAGGTTTTTCTCATGATTGCTCAGATCTGCTGTACCTCTGTTCTTGATCAGTTCCGAAGTTAAGGATTTTAAATCATTAATATCGTTCCTCATATCGAACAGGATTTTATACATAATTTCCCTTTCGCTTCCGAAATCGTTTTGCTTGGGAGTACTTTGAGTATTTACGACCATTGGGAGATGGGTTTCCATCGGAATATACTCAGCAAGTTTTTCTGCAGTGATATTTCTGTTTCTTTCCACAACGGTCATCTGCTCTACTAAGTTTCTTAGCTGGCGGACGTTCCCCGGGAAAGAATAACTTTCTATATAGTGAACAGCACTCTGCTCCAGCTCCAGCTCCGGCATTCTGTATTTTTCAGCAAAATCTATTGCAAATTTTCTGAATAACAAATGGATATCTCCTTTTCTTTCTCTCAAAGGCGGCATATCAATCTGAACGGTATTCAAACGGTAATACAAATCCTCACGGAACCTTCCGTCATGGATGGCTTTCATCATATTAACGTTGGTAGCGGCCACAATTCTCACATTGGTTTTCTGTACCTGTGAAGAACCTACTTTCATAAATTCACCACTTTCCAGCACTCTTAAAAGACGTACCTGAGTCTGCAGGGGAAGTTCTCCTACCTCATCCAAAAAGATGGTTCCGCCGTCTGCCACTTCAAAATATCCTTTTCTTGTAGCTGTAGCTCCTGTAAAAGCTCCTTTTTCGTGCCCGAATAGCTCAGAGTCTATGGTTCCTTCCGGAATGGCTCCACAGTTTACCACGATATAAGGCTGATGTTTCCTTCTGGATTCTGAATGAATGATTTTCGGAATAAATTCTTTTCCCACCCCACTTTCTCCAATCACAAGTACAGAGATATCTGTGGGTGCAACCTGGATAGATTTTTCCAGGGCACGATTGAGTGCAGGAAAGTTTCCGATAATTCCGAAACGGTTTTTTATGTTTTGTAGCTCGTTGCTCATAAGTAAATTTTTGATTATTGATTGAATGTTAATCTTCTACAGCACTTCAACCTGTTGTGTGTAGACCTTGTTAAATTGATGAGTGTAGACAGCTTTCATGGTCTTTTCTTCATCATACGTTTGCAGGGCTAACATGTTTAAATCCAAATAATCTTTGTTTCTGATCTTAGAAACTTTACTTTTAAAGTATGTATTCTCAGCAAAGTCGTACCCTTTGCTTTGTTTTTCAAAATTTTCCAGGGCTTTGTCATATCTTCCCAGCTCAAGATAGGTAACACCCAGCTGATAATGATCAAACATTCCCTTCGCATAACCTCTGGCAGCCAGAAGCCTTTCTATAATCCCAGCCGCTTTTTCTTTCTGTCCTGAAGCACTGTAGGATATCGCTCTTACTACATCTGCATTATAGTCTCCGTTTTGAGACCTTCCTAAGCCTCCGGGCTTATATTTTTTTAACCCTTCTAAATCCTGAATTGCACTTCTATAGCCTCTCAGAAATTGAAACTTTGTCCAGCCTCTGTAACCAGGGTGCATCCCGGGATCTAAGGCAACGGCTTTATCAATTAAAATCTTCCAGGTTACAAAATCTCCGTTTTTAAGATATGGAACGGCTTTTTCCATATAAGCATGGGAAAAATCCGGACACAATTCAACGGCTTTATTAAAACCTTCCTGAGATTCTGCGAAACTTTGTAAATCTGAAGCCCAGTTGTATAACTCACACGCTTTTTTGCAGTTCTCACCCTCTACTGCATTACAGTTGACCTGTGCAATAGTATTGGTGTAAACGATAAGTAACAAAAAGCTAAGGTAATACCTCTGAAACTTTTCCATTTTCAATTTTATAGGTTAAATCCTGATAATCATCTACTTTTAAACCTTTTATCTCTCCCGGCATCCAGCCCTCGAGTGATTTTGTAAACTGCGTAACAATTTACTAAAAATCTTACGGTAATATACCCGTTGATTTTTTCAGAATATATATTTTTCTTTTAAGTTTTTCAGGGATAGCATCTTTTCGCTTGTCTGGCCAAATTCCTTTGAACCCTGAACTTAATTTTATTCAACTGTTCTCCCTAAAAGTGTGCCTTGCGTATTGTCATACACAAAAACGTTCACAATGTCACCTATTTTCTGTCCTTCCAGTTTATCGAAGACACATACGGCATTCTGAGAGTTTCTTCCTTTCCACTGGTTTTTATTTTTCTTGGAAATTCCTTCAATCAGAATCTGATGCTCTCTTCCAACATACGATTTCATTCTTTGTTTTGAAAGCTCTCCCTGAAGGGCAATAACCTCAGCAAGACGTCTCTGCTTCACATCAGCCGGAATATTATCTTCCATTTTCTTGTGAGCAGGGGTTCCCGGCCTTTCTGAGTACGCAAACATATAACCGTAGTCATATTCCACTTCTCTCATCAGACTCAAGGTATCCTGGTGATCTTCTTCTGTTTCATTACAGAATCCTACGATCATATCCTGTGAAAATGCTACTTCCGGAACAATTTCCTTCGCTTTTCTGATCAGATCAAGATATTCTTCACGGGTATGCTGTCTGTTCATTGCTTCCAGCATATTATTACTTCCGCTTTGTACAGGAAGATGTACATATTTACAGATGTTGTCATGTTTTGCCATCATTCTGAATACGTCCAGACTCATATCCTGAGGGTTGGAAGTAGAGAATCTGATTCTCAATCCAGGAACAGCTTTAGCCACTAGATCAAGAAGTTGAGCAAAATTTACGGCTGTTGCTTTCTGCATTTCAGAGGCTTTGGCAAAATCTTTTTTAGGACCTCCTCCATACCAAAGGTAAGAGTCTACGTTTTGTCCTAAAAGGGTAATTTCTTTATATCCGTTATTGGCAAGATCTTTACATTCTTCAATAATAGAGTGTGGATCACGGCTTCTTTCTCTTCCTCTGGTAAATGGAACCACACAGAATGTACACATATTATCACAACCTCTTGTAATGGTAACAAAAGCGGTAACACCGTTTCCTCCTAAACGGACAGGATTGATATCGGCATACGTCTCTTCTTTGGAAAGAATAACGTTGATGGCATCTCTCCCATCATCGGTTTCTTTCAAAAGGTTTGGTAAGTCTCTGTAGGCATCCGGACCTACAACAAGATCCACCAACTGTTCTTCTTCCAAGAACTTGGTTTTCAGCCTCTCCGCCATACATCCCAGAACACCAACCGTCATATTCGGTCTTTCCTTTTTAAGATTTTTGAACTGAGAAAGACGCATTCTTACGGTCTGTTCCGCTTTTTCGCGGATGGAGCATGTATTTAAAAGAATCAGGTCGGCTTCTTCAACTTTCATCGTTGTATTATAGCCCTGTTCATTAAGAATGGATGCAACAATCTCAGAGTCAGAGAAATTCATCTGACAGCCATAGCTTTCTAAAAACAGTTTTTTAGAGTTCTCCGGTCTTTCTGCAATAGCAAAAGCTTCGCCCTGTTTTGTTTCGTCTATATATTTTTCCTGCACGATAATCGATTTAAGGTTCGTAATTTAAAATTACGAACGAATAAGTTTGCAAAGATACAAAATATTGTGACAGAATGTCAGCGCTATTATTTTAACAAAATCATAAATTGAAAAAGTGTTGGAATTCTCTCATTGAGCCTCCCATTACTTTAATTTTGAAAAAGAAAACTAATAATCCTAATCGATATCTGCAGACATTGAAGAGAAGTTCATTTTAACTTTAATCTGTGAGGCTACTGGCTTCCCGTTACAAGACGCCGGAATCCAGTTTTTCTTTATCCTTCTTACAACGTACTGCATATCATCAAAGAAAACTTCGCTGTTAGCCACCTTAGGCATTCCTTTCACATCCGTTACTTTTCCCTTTTCATCAAGCACTAAGGTAAAGGTAAAATCTCCAGTCAAAGCATAGAAATCAGAATTCAGGTACGCATACATATATCGGTTCAGGATATCTTTGTAGGCTGCAACACCTCCTTCAAAAGCAGCGGGTTTAAAATCATTACATTTTACAGCAACCTGCATAAAGGGTTCTTTAATATCTATTTTTAAAAGATTTTTATTACTCTCTCTGATAAAAGAATCATCCCTTTCTTCCTGATCCTGCGCCAGTGAAAAATTCATTGCACATAAAGCCAAAAATAAAAATATAGTTCTCATGCTTGTTTCCTAATAATAAACAAAGGTAAATATTTAGCTTATGTATAAAAAAGAAAAACTTCACGCAAAGCATGAAGTTTTATATATAGTTTCTGAATATCAGACAACTGTCTGATTATTTCTTTTCTTATTATAGCAGGCCTTTGATATGTTTATAATTGGTCTTCACCGTTTCAAAAACCTCATCCATTTTACCGCCAAGCATAAGCTGAGCCATAGACTTTGTCATTCCCATAATCTGATCAAATTCAACCTTCGGAGGAAGAGCCAGCGCATTGGGATTCGTAAAAATATTCAGAAGATAAGGTCCTTTGTAATCCAGGCATTCTTTGATAGCGCTTTCCACATCTTCGGGAAGATGGACATTTTTTCCCGGATATCCCATGGCATGCGCGATCATGGCAAAATCAGGATTAATCATGTCTGTCTCATTGTCGGGCATTCCGCCAACTTCCATCTCCAGCTTTACCATTCCCAGGGTTCTGTTATTGAAAACAATTAATTTGATTGGTAATTTATACTGAAAAATAGTAGCCATATCCCCTAAAAGCATAGACAATCCTCCGTCTCCACATAGAGCAATTACCTGTTTCTCAGGATGCGCTAAAGCTGCCCCGATAGCCATTGGCATCGCATTCGCCATTGATCCGTGGTTAAACGATCCCAGCATTTTCCTTTCGCCTGTTCCTGTAATAAATCTTGCTCCCCAAACGCAGCACATTCCTGTATCTACGGTAAAAATAGCATCATGTTTAGCAAGTTTGTCTAAAGTGTGGGCCACATATTCCGGCTGAATTGCATTCTCTTTTCCAGAATCTTTAACATACTCCAACTGGTTTTCTTTCACTTTATCGTAAAACGCCAGCTGTTCATTCAGAAAATGAACATCCGTTTTTTCGTCAAGTAACGGCAATAATGCTTTGATGGTTTCTTTGACATCTCCGGCAAGTCCTAGCTCGAGTTTTGCTCTTCTTCCCAATCTTTCAGGACTTTCATCAATCTGGACGATTTTATTTTTTAAAGGCATAAATTTCTGATAAGGAAAATCCGTCCCCAGAAGAATGACGAGATCAGCTTCATGCATAGCGTGATAGGCTGAAGGAAATCCTAACAGACCTGTAAGTCCCACTTCATTTGGATTATTGGGCTGAATAGCCATTTTCCCGCGGAATGAATATCCTACAGGTGCCTTTAACAGCTTTGACAAAGCGATCACTTCATCGCGTGCTTCAGCAGCACCTATCCCACAGTACAGGGTTACTTTTTTGCTTTTATTCACCAGTTCCGACAAACTTTTCAGCTCATCATCCGATGGTCTTATCACAGGATTGGTTTTAAAGATTTGGGTGGAAGTAGAGCCTTCTTCCGCATCCAGCTCAGAAACATCTCCCGGCAGACCTATGACCGCAACTCCTTTTTTGGATATAGCATGCTGAATGGCGGTCTGCACGGTTCTCTGTACCTGTTCAGGTCTTGTAATCATTTGATTATAATAGCTGCAGTCATCAAACAGCTTTATTGTATTGGTTTCCTGAAAGTAATCCATGCCCATTTCATCACTGGGAATGGTGGAAGCAATCACCAGCATAGGAACATGAGAGCGATGAGCTTCATACACTCCATTGATCAAATGAACGTGTCCGGGGCCGCAGCTTCCGGCACAAACTGCCAAACCATCAAGCTCAGCCTCTGCCGCTGCGGCATAAGCCCCTACTTCTTCGTGTCTTACATGAATCCACTGGATACTGCTTTTTTTAACGGCAATATTCAGATGATTGAGACTGTCGCCGGTTACTGCATAAATTCTTTTCACATTGGCATTTTCGAGCATTTCAACAATCTGCTCTGCTATGTTTTTTGCCATAATTGGTCTGTTTTGGTGGTTATTTTTTGGTGAAAATAGTATTTGAGAAGAAGAAAATCTTCCTATCTCTATCAAATTTAACTAATAAAGTTGAGACTCCATCCCTAACTCGATGTTAAAAAATTGTAATTTAAATTTTGATTCTATTGAAACCTCACGGGTTTTGAAAACCCGTGAGGTTTCATTTCCATGTAAAACAAAACAGCCACCAAAAAGGCAGCTGCTTATATCATATGTTTCGGATTTTACATTACTATTTCAATCTGATTTCTCAACAAATCTTCAAATTCATCTCTTTTACGGATCAAATGAGCTTTTCCGTCTAAGAATAATACTTCAGCAGGCTTTAATCTTGAATTGAAGTTCGAACTCATTTCAAAACCGTAAGCTCCTGCATTATGGAAAGCAAGAATATCTCCTTCTCTTACCTCGTTCAGTTTTCTGTCCCATGCGAACGTATCTGTTTCGCAGATATTTCCTACTACCGTATAAATTCTTTCTGCACCTTTTGGATTGGACAGGTTTTCAATCATATGGTAAGAATCATAGAACATTGGGCGGATCAGGTGATTAAATCCGGAATTAACTCCAACAAAAACAGTAGCTGTTGTCTGCTTGATCACATTAGCTTTCACTAATAAATACCCGCTTTTTCCTACTAAGAATTTTCCAGGCTCAAACCATAATTCGAATTTTTTTCCTGTAGATTTTGAAAATTCAGAAATTACTTTCTCTACTTTTTTACCTAATGTTTTCACATCAGTTTCTTCTTCACTGTCCTGGTAAGGGATTTTGAATCCGCTTCCCATATCCAGATATTTAAGGTTCGGGAAATGCTCAGAAAGTTCCAGCATAATCTCCAAAGCCTGAAGGAATACATCCGGATCTTTTATTTCACTTCCCGTATGCATGTGAAGACCTTCAACATTAAGGTTGGTACTCTTCATCACTCTTTCGATGTGACGAACCTGGTGAATAGAAATCCCGAATTTACTGTCAATGTGCCCAGTTGAAATCTTATAGTTACCTCCTGCAAAAATATGCGGATTGATTCTTACTAAAATCGGATAGGTATTTCCGTATTTATTCCCGAATTGCTCAAGAATAGAAATGTTATCAATGTTAATATGAACTCCAAAAGTCATTGCTTCCTCTATTTCAGCAAGGTCAACACAGTTGGGTGTAAATAATATCTTTTCTTTCGAAAATCCTGCCTTTAATCCCAGCTTAACTTCGTTGATAGATACACAATCCAAAGATGCACCCAAATTCTTGACATACTTAAGAATATTGATATTGGTCAAGGCCTTCGCTGCGTAGAAGAACTTAGTATGTTTTAAAAATGAAGAGGTAAGTTTTTCGTATTGAATTTTGATGGATTCAGCATCATAAACATACACCGGTGTGCCAAACTCATTGGCAATCTTTAATAATTCTTTTGAATTCATAATTTCATTTTAACATAAAAAAAGGCAGATTCTTCGAAAAAGAGCCTGCCACATTGATTATTTTTTTATGCAAGACAACTCTTTTAAATATTCCAAACCTTAGAGAACTTTACAGTTCCCTTTTTTCCAGTTTTATTTTGTTTAAAATTTTGCATTGCTACTATTTATTTTTTGCAAAAATACTATTTATTTTTTGATTTCAGGAAAATTGATTTGAATTGTATTCTCCTCAGAATAAACTTATAACATGAAGACACTCTATCACTTCGGCAGTGGTAATGTCTCAAAATCCGCTCGAAGAAGTGCCAGCTGCAGTTCGTTATTCAAATCTGTAGAAGACAGCGGAAGGTCAATTTTCAGTTTAGCCAGCTTACTCAGCGTCTGAATCTGTGTAAACAATTCATAGAAACCAAAGGAGACCACTTTTCCGTTTTCTATAATTAAAAACAGTTTTTCTCCTAATTTTCTTCCCGGCCCGAGCCAAAGTTCATTTCTTTTTCTGAATTCAATTTTTTGTTTCAAGACAGAAAAATCTTTAAATTCTTCCTGAGAACCAATAAATTGAACAGCTTTTGTTCCCTGGGTAAATGACCTGAATTTCAAGACCGGCTTCTCAGTTTTATTAAGCTTATTTTTCTCAACTACATATTTATTATTCCTGAAATATAATCCGAAAGGTAAGACCTCTTTCTTTTTAATATTTTTGGAATTAAGGATCAGTTTGGCAATAATATCTGTTCCTGTAAGCTCAAAATTAATCTGTTCAACATCTTTCTGGATCTTCTCCCATTTTTTTGATTTCGAATTGAAAACTTTTTTGGAAAATTTGTTGATATCCTGAACGTAATCAGAAAACATAATACGTCCCGCTTCATCCTGAAAATACACAAAGCCTTTGTCATTAGGAAGATCCTGCGTAAGTTCTTTGATCTTGTTGATATACGTTTTGGCATTAGACTCATCGTGTTGCTTCTGAATAATCTCATTTTCAATATCTTTTGAGATCAGAAGTTTGAAAAGTTCTAATGTAGCTCTTGCATCGCCTTCCGCCCTGTGATGGTTGGTCAATGGAATACCCAATGATTTTACCAGTTTTCCCAAGGAATAACTTACTTCATCAGGAATCAGTTTTTTTGCTAACGGAATTGTATCTAAAGTATTGATTTTAAAATCATAACCAAGCCTTTTGAATGACTGGCGAAGCATTCTGTAATCAAAATCAATATTATGACCTACCAAAGTTGTATTCTGAGTAATTTCTATCACTCTTTTGGCAATTTCATGAAATTTCGGAGCAGTCTTGACCATTTTTGGGGTAATACTGGTCAACTTTTGTACAAAAGGAGTAATATCACCTTCGGGGTTTACAAGGGATATAAACTGATCTGTAATTTTCTGACCGTCATATCTGTAGATGGCGATATCTATAATGCATTCATTTCTATAACCTGCACCATTACTTTCTATATCTATAATTGAATACATGAATGTGTGTTAACTGCTGTTTTTCTAGTTTACTATTTAGACCTGCTTTTATTCCCCAATAAAATAAGGCTCTGTTTTTTACTGTTATGTAAAGATAACCTGCTAAAATAACAAAAAATATATCAAAACACAGCAGGTTAGCTTTCAAAATTATCTTCTTCTGCCTCCCAGCCCGAACATTCCGAGAATAGCTTTTGCTCCTTCCCTCATTAAAGTAGAGGTAAAGGTACGGCCAGCCTTACTCTGTAAAACCTGTTCGAACATTCCGGGTTCTTCTTTTACGGGTTTTGCCTTCTGTGCAGGTGCGGGGTTTTGTGCTGCCTGTTCCATCCTGGTGGTCAGCATTTCGTAGGCAGACTCTCTGTCTAATGCCTGCTCATATTTTGCTACCATTGCTGATCTGGAAGTAAGATCGGAGACTTCCGCCTCACTCAGAACATCCATTCTCGATTCGGGAGAAATCAGGTAAGTATGCACTAATGGTGTTGGTATCCCTTTTTCGTCCAGTGCTGTCACAAATGCTTCTCCAATTCCCAGATTCTGGATCAGGCTGGAAGCTTCGTAATATTCTGTGGTAGGATAATTTTCTACCGCTTTGGTAATTTCTTTTTTATCTTTTGCCGTAAATCCTCTTAGGGCATGCTGTATTTTTAGCCCTAATTGGGAAAGAACATTTTCTGGAACATCCCCGGGAATCTGGGTAATAAAATAAATTCCTACTCCTTTGGAACGGATCAGTTTCACCATTGTTTCGATCTGTGAAAGAAGCGCTTTGGAAGCTTCATCAAAAATCAGATGGGCTTCATCAATGAATAATACCAGCTTTGGTTTCCCACTGTCTCCTTCTTCCGGAAACGTCATATAAATTTCAGCAAAAAGCGAAAGCATAAACGTTGAGAAAAGCTGTGGTTTATTCTGAATATCTGCGACTCTTAAAATATTAACCACTCCTTTTCCATCCCTTGTTTCCAGTAAATCATGAACGTCAAAGCTTAATTCACCGAAAAATCCTGCTGCGCCCTGCTGCTCCAAAGCTACAATAGATCTTAAAATAGCTCCCAAAGATGCTGATGCAATGGATCCATAATTGGCTGCAAGCTCAGCTTTTCCCTGTGCATTATCGGTCACATACTGCAATACTTTCTTCAAGTCATTAAGATCAATCAAAGGAAGACCTTTATCATCACAATATTTGAAGACTATAGACATGATACTTTGCTGGGTATCATTCAATTCAAGGATTTTACTTAATAAAACAGGCCCAAATTCTGTAACAGTAGCTCTCAGTTTCACTCCTTTTCCTCCGGAAATACTCATCAATTCTACAGGAAAGCCTTGGGGATTATAAGGAAGCTGTGTCTTCGCATATCTTTCCTCAATAATAGGATTCATTTGTCCTGCTTCTGCAATCCCGGAAAAGTCTCCTTTAATATCCAGAACCAAAGACGGAATTCCTGCGTGAGAAAGCTGTTCTGCAAACACCTGTAACGTTTTTGTCTTACCGGTTCCGGTAGCTCCTGCAATAAGACCGTGGCGGTTAATCGTTTTCAGAGGAATGGTTACGTTTACTTCCGTAACAACTTCTCCATCCAACATCCCTTTTCCTAATATTATATGCTCTCCTTTTGGAGTGTATCTCGTGTTTAATTCTTCAATAAATTGTGTTTTGTCTGCCATTTGATCGCTTTTTTAACTTATAAATATAGAATTTTTTAGAAAAATTTGAGTAAATAAAATAATATAATGATTAAATTATATTCTAAGTTCCCTAAATTTATTTTCTAATTTAGCCTTGAGAACAACATATATACCACACATGATTTCATTAAAAAAAATTCTACTCGTTATTTTTGCTTTTTACTCCACCTTGTTTCTTGCTCAGAAAAGAAATGAACCTGTTAATTTACAGATTAAAGGCGATTACACCCACTTGCCGACATCAGCCGTTTTCCCTGTTTTATGGTCTGGCTTTCAAAGAGAAGAAATAGTATCTTATGATCTACAGAATAAGCACATTGTGGTAAGCTATGTACAAAAACACCGTAAAAAAAGTAAAACGGTCCTGACCTTCTATATTTATCCTAAAAAATTAGTTGACAACCAGCTTTTGAGAGATGAATTTTCCATATATGAAACGGTTCTGAATCAGAATTCCAATAAAAGTGTAGACTTAAAACCTATGTTTGGAAATATATCCAATGATAAGGTAAAAGTAAACTATATCTATTCAATTTTTGATCATTCAATGGGTGAACGTGATTTTTTCAAAGGTGTAAAATATACTGATAAGAAGTCACTCCTTTCTATTTATGAATGTGGAGGATGGGGCTTTAAAATCCGAGGATCAAGCGATGAAATGACCCATGATCAACTGTCTGAACTCAAAAACAAAGCTGAGACATATTTTGGTGTATTGGATATCGCTGCTAAAAAAACTCTTCCTGTTAGCCATACTCCGGATATCATCTTATCTCCTGTTATCAAAAGAGATTCCATGATGACTAATGCTGTGCTTGCTTCGGTGTATGCAAAAACAAAATGGCTGGGAGAAAATGCAGATAAAAAAGAACTTCTGACAGGCTTCAATGATATGAATATCGAGTCTGAAGTATATGCCATAGACAAAATGATAGAATTCTATAAAACTCATGAAACAAAGTGGCCGATGCACGAAGACACTAAAAAATATTTTGGTGAAATAATTAGATTAGCAGACAACGGAAAAATTAAAGATTACCTCTATGACAAGTACAAAAGACTGATCCGTTATGATGAGGGAGAAGCTAATAAAGAGGAATATCTCCAATTCAAAACAGAGAAGAACATTACAGAAAACACCAATGAGATTCTGTACAAAATATATTATCAGATAGAGTAAAATGAATGCTTTAAAGACATTGTTCCAGAAGCAGGACATGATATAAAACAGCATTTGCCAATTGACATTATGTAAGGCATTCTTTTTGCTAAAAAAACAGCAGATACCAAACGTACGTTTAACAAAGTATTGAAAGAAACTATCAATGGAATTTAACATTTCATTTAGAATTGATCTAATACTTCGTATCTTTAACTCATTAAAAAAAAGACCCAATGAAAATTGAACAAATATATACGGGCTGTCTGGCTCAGGGTGCCTATTATATTGTATCAGAGAATGAAGCTGTCATTATTGATCCTTTAAGAGAAGTAAAACCTTATCTGGATCGTCTGGAAAAAGATAATGTCACTTTAAAATATATTTTTGAAACTCATTTCCATGCTGATTTCGTATCCGGACATTTGGATTTAAGCAAGAAAACAGGTGCTCCGATTGTATACGGACCTACTGCTGTTCCGGAATTTGACGCTATTATTGCTGAAGATAATCAGATTTTTGAGATCGGAAAAGTTAAGATAAAGGTACTGCACACACCGGGACACACCATGGAAAGCAGTACTTACCTTTTAATAGACGAAAATGGTGTTGAAACTGCAATTTTCACAGGTGATACGTTGTTTCTGGGAGATGTAGGAAGACCGGATCTTGCCCAAAAGGCGACTAATCTTACCCAGGAGGATCTTGCGGGAATTCTATATGACAGTCTTCAGAGCAAAATCATGCCATTGGATGACAGCATCACTGTTTATCCGGCTCACGGCGCTGGTTCTGCCTGTGGAAAGAATATGCAGAAGGAAACTGTTGATATTCTGGGGAACCAGAAAAAAACCAATTATGCTCTTAACCAACCGGACAAAGAGTCTTTCATCAGAGAAGTTCTGGATGGTTTAACAGCTCCACCGAAATACTTCGGAATGAACGTCGCTTTAAATAAAGGTGGCTATGAAAGCCTTGATGTTGTAATGAACAAGGGACTACAGCCTGTTGAAGCGGAGGACTTTGAAGCTTTGGCTGAAGAAACTGGAGCATTAATTTTAGACACTAGAGGAGCTGCGGACTTCCATAAAGGATTTGTTCCCAACTCTATCAACATAGGACTGAAAGGAGATTTCGCCCCATGGGTAGGAACGCTTATTGTAGATGTAAAACACCCTTTATTATTAATTACTGATGAAGGTACTGAAGAGGAAGTGATCACCAGACTAAGCAGAGTAGGCTTTGATAATGTGATCGGATATCTTAAGGGAAGTTTTGAAGCATGGAAAAATGCAGGCAAGGAAACGGATGAGATCAAAAGAATTACTCCGGCTGAATTTGCAGAGCAGTTTACAGCAGATGCTACCGTAATTGATGTAAGAAAACTGACTGAGTATTCTGCAGAGCATATTGACAATGCATACAACAAACCGTTGGATACCATCAGTGACTGGGCGCGTACTATTGATGATTCTGAACATTTTTTCCTTCACTGTGCCGGCGGATACAGAAGCATGATTGCAGCAAGTATACTTAACTCACACGGAATCAGAAATTTCACTGAAATAGAAGGTGGTTTTAACGGGATCAAAAAAACAGAAAAACTGCCAACTACAGATTTCGTATGCCAATCTAAGACCCTGTAAGATCATGAAAATTCAGTTTTCCGGATTAATTTTAGTGTTAGCTTTTATGCTAAGTAGCTGTAAGACATCACCTACAACAGCAGTTCCTACTGCCAGCATTAAAGAAGTAGTCAACAGTTCCGAGGTAACGCTGGTAGATGTGAGGATTCCGGAGCAGTACGCTGCAGGAACAGCAAAAAATGCAATCAATATTCCTTTGGCAGAGATTCAAAACAACATAGAAACTTTAAAAGGAAAAAAAGTTGTTGTATTTTGCAATAAAGGAATTCAGGCAGATCAGGCTATGGAAATTCTGAAGAAAAATGGTGTGGAGGCTTATGATGGTACAACCTGGAAAAATGTAAAAGCGATTCAGGACGAAACAAACAAAAAAGCAAACTAATAAAACCAAAACTATGTCACAAAAATTTCAGGAAATTATAGATTCCGAAAGACCTGTTCTGATAGATTTTTTCGCAACATGGTGCCAGCCCTGTAAAGTACAGTCTTCGGTATTGAACACGGTAAAGGAAAACATTGGCGAAGGGGCCAGAATTATAAAGGTAGATGTAGATCAATATCCCGCATTGGCCGCTCAATACGGAGTGCGCGGGGTTCCTACACTGGCCATTTTCAAAAAAGGAGAAATGCTATGGAAGGAAAGTGGTGTTCATGATGTGAATACCCTCACCCAACTTTTACAAGAATATGCTTAAAACTGTGATTTTTCACAGTTTTTTGCTTTTTATAATTCCCACAGATCGCACATCCACAGATAATTACGCTTGTTTTTCTTTATATAGAAATTAAAACCTGTGAAGATATGCGAGACCTGTGGGAAAATCCTAAAATTCAATAGAAAAAGAATCACGGTCATTCAAAAACTGGAAATGTTTTCTAAAGTCCTTCAATTCCTCCAGATACAGTTCTGCAAATACGAGATTTCCCTGTTTCTGAGAAATTTCTTTTCCGTCACCAAAAAAGCAGTGAGAACTTTCCTGATACAACAGATCATTTCCATCAGTTCCTATTCTGTTGAGACCAAATACAAAAGATAAATTTTCAATTGCTCTGGCTTTCAACAGATGCTCCCAGGCCCCTACTCTCTTCTCGGGCCAGTTGGCAACATATAAAATGGCATCATAATCATCATTATTGCGGGCAAAAACAGGAAAACGAAGATCATAACATACCTGAAGCAGGAAACGTATTCCTTTGTATTCAACGATTACTCTTTCTTTTCCCGGTGTGTAGACCTTATCTTCTCCGGAAAAAGAGAACAGGTGTCTTTTATCATAAAAGGAGATTTCGCCATCCGGCTTCACAAAATACATCCTGTTGTAGAAATTACCGTTTTGTTCTACCGGAGCACTCCCGCAGAATGCTGCATTTTTCTCTTTTGAGATCTTTTTCAAAAATTCCAGCGATTCATTATTCCTATCTGATACTTCGGAAGCATCCATACAGAAACCTGTTGAAAACATTTCAGGAAGAAGAAACAGATCTGCCTCCACATTCAGCAGTTCACTTTCTATACGTGCAAAATTCTCAGTTTTTTTTTTCCAGATGATATCTAAATTAAGCCCTGCAACTTTCATCTTTTATTCTTTTAATTATTTCAAATATGAAGTATAAAAATACAGCTTTTATCTTTACAAAAGGAGAATTAAATGGTTGAAAAAGTAGTTTTTCATACAAAAATCGGGTACTTTTTCTTAATAATGTATTAAAGTCAACCATTTTTATATTATTGCTATTCTTTCGGTTTCATTTTTGATAGAAATATTTTTTATTATTATCCTTAAAATTAAAAATTTATGAAGAAATTGTTTTTTATGGTGGCGATCTTCTTTTTTGGTGCTATGGCTAATGCTCAGGCCTGGACGGGAAAGGGAGATCAGAAAATACAACTGGGGCTGAGCGCCTGGGGATATGGAACCGGAGTAACGGGAACTTATGACTATGGACTCAACAAACTTATTTCAGTGGGTGCCGGGATCAATGGGTATTTTGACAATTACAAAGACAACGATAAGGATAATCGTGTTTTTGTTTTCGGAAGACTGAACTTTCATTTGCAGGAAGCCCTGAATCTTCCTTCAAAATGGGATATTTACCCAGGTGTAGACCTTGGAGTGCTTGGAAGAGACTTTGGAGTAGGCGCTCACATCGGAGCACGTTATTTCTTCACAGAGAAAATTGGGGTTTTTGCAGAAGTAGGTAACAATGGCAGTCTTGGCGTTTCTTTCAATTTATAATCAAATCGTCTTTAAATATGACAAAGCTTCTCGTTTCGGGGAGCTTTTTTATTTGGCATAGTTTTGATAATTGTTACCTTTGCAAATTAAAATCTAAAATTTATTAATGGAAATAGCAATCAAACTTTTTCAGTTCATTCTGAGCATCTCTATACTTGTGCTTCTTCATGAGCTTGGGCATTTTTTACCGGCAATATGGTTCAAGACCAGAGCAGAGAAGTTTTTCCTGTTTTTTGATCCTTACTTCTCCATATTCTCCATGAAGAAAATCAACGGAAAATGGCAGTATAAATTTTTATCCAAGAATCTGCCGGATTCTGAAGTAATAGAGGTTAACGGAAAGAAGGAAGAAGTTCCTATCGACATATCAAAACTTCCGGACAACGACTGGAGAAAACACCCTGAACAAACAAAATACGGAATCGGCTGGCTTCCTTTTGGAGGATACGTGAAGATTGCAGGAATGGTGGACGAAAGTATGGATACTGCCCAGATGAAAAAACCGGCAGAACCTTGGGAGTTCAGATCAAAACCAGCGTGGCAGAGGCTTATCATTATGCTGGGGGGAGTTACCGTTAACTTTTTTCTTGCGTGGTTAATCTACAGCTGTTTATCATTCTTCAACGGAGAAACTTATACAGATATTACAAAATTTAAAAATGGTATTGAAGCCACTTCTGCAGGAAAGAAAATGGGTTTCCAGAATGGTGACAAAATCATTAGTGTAGACGGAAAACCGGCAGAAAGACTTGAAAATACTTCCATCAATATTCTTTTGGGAGATCATGTTACCGTAAACAGAAACGGACAGGAAGTTACTTTCCCTGTCAATGCAGACGGTGTTGCAGATGTTCTTAAGCAGAAAGAAGCAAAACTATACATCTCTCCAAGGGTATCTATGGTTATTGATTCGTTGGCTACTCCTTCTTCCCAGGCATCCGGACTGGCAAAAGGTGATAAAATTGTAGGAATCAACGGTAAGAAAGCGGCATTCTTTGATGAAGTAAGCACTCTTTTAAGTGAAAATAAAGGAAAAACAGTTTCTGTGGATGTTGAAAGAAACGGAGCTGTAGAGACATTACCTGCTGTTTCTGTGGACAAAAACGGAAAACTGGGGATCGCCATCGATACCAAAAGCATAGCAAAAGATATTGTAACGAATAAAAAGTATTCTTTCGGAGAAGCTATTCCAAGAGGATTCACAAGAACTATTGAAGCATTAACGACTCAGGTAAAGCAGTTCAAAATCATGTTCAATTCTAAAGTTCAGGGGTATAAGAACGTCGGAGGGCCTATTGCTATTGTAAAAAATATGCCTGTGGATAAAGATGCGGATGGAAGCGTTAAAATCAACTGGGTGGCTTTCTGGAGCTTTACAGCGATGTTCTCTGTATGGCTGGCATTCCTGAACCTTATTCCTATTCCTGGACTTGATGGTGGGCACGTTTTATTTACTTTATATGAAATTATTGTAGGAAAACCTGTTCCTCAGAAAGTTTTGGAAAACGCCCAGATGATCGGAGTTATCTTCCTGTTAGGTTTGATGTTACTGATCTTTGGAAGCGACATCTTCAAAGTATTTATGGGTAAATTATAATTTTTTTTAAATTTTTCTTAAAAATATTTGTAGGGTATAAATATTCGTCCTATATTTGCACCACTTAAAACAAAGGACATTCCTCCTTAGCTCAGTTGGTTAGAGCATCTGACTGTTAATCAGAGGGTCGCTGGTTCGAGCCCAGCAGGAGGAGCAAAAAAGACTTACAGAAATGTGAGTCTTTTTTTATGCCTTAATCTGACGAATTGTACAACTGTACTATACAATAACCATGTGCAACTTACTTTCTGTTTCAACGAATATTATTCAGTTTTCCAGATGTTTCATGTAACTATTTCCGTAATAATTCGACTATTATTGGAAGAGTTATTCAAACTGAGAAAATTTTCTTCAGATGAGTATTTCTCTGCAACAACAAAGAATAATAAAATCAATATATCGTATTGCATAAATACCCCATTCTACCATGAAGAAAACTATTATTTCGTTATTAACAGCATTTTCTATTGCAGGGATTTCGGCACAGGAAAAGTCTTATTTTTTATCAGGTCCCTCATTAAGTCCGGATGGAAAAACAGCTTATTTTGCATATGACGGCGATATCTGGAAAGCAGACTCTAATGGAGGAAATGCTTCAAGAATTACCGCCCTGGATGGAGAAGAGATCAATCCCCGTCTTTCCCCGGATGGAAAATGGCTTGCATTCAGTTCTAATCAATATGGAAATTATGATGTGTATGTAATGCCTGCAGGAGGTGGAACCATCAAGCAGTTAACCTTCCATACCGGAAGGGATGAAATGGAAAGCTGGGCGTGGGACAGCAAAACGATTTATTTTACTTCCAACAGAAATAATAATTTCGGCAGCTTTAAAACTACAATTGAGGGAAAAACCCCACAAAAGCTTTTCAACAATTATTTTAACAACACCAATGGTCTTGTCGAAACTCCTTCAGGAGAATATCTTTTCACAAGTTCTTCGGAAAGCGCCCATCAGGTACAGCGTAAGCGTTATAAAGGAGAAAATAATCCTGATATTCTGGGGTACAACCCAAAAAACAATTCTTTCAAACAGTACACCAACTATGAAGGGAAAGATTTCAACCCAAGTGTAGATAAAAATGGTATTATCTATTTTATTTCTGATGAGAATAATGGAGAATACAATCTTTATAAAATCGAAAATGGTAAAAAAACTGCTTTAACGCAATTTGATACTTCTATTAAAAAGCCTTTTGTCTCAGCAGACGGATCTAAAGTTATTTTTGAAAAGGATTACCAGCTTTATACTTATGATGTCGCCTCAAAAAACACAACTCCTCTCAACATCAGCCTGAATACCAACAAAACCCTGGAAAAAGCTCAGAATTTCAATGTGGAAAATAATATTTCCTATTATGACGTATCTCCGGACGGAAAAAAAATGGCATTCATAAGCCGTGGAATCATATTCGTTTCTGATATTGAAGGAAAATTTGCCCAGCAGGTCTCTGATGGAAAAGAACGCGCCATGGAAGTGAAATGGCTGAAAGATAACCGTACTCTTCTTTACAACCAGACTTATAACGGCTATCAGAACTGGTTTACTATTCCGGCCGATGGAAAAGGCAAGCCGAAGCAATTAACGGAAGATTCAAGAAATAACCGCAGCATCACACTCAATAGTGATCTTTCAAAAGCTGTTTATTTAAGCGGAAGAGATGAAGTACGATTATTGGATTTAAAAAGTTTTACATCTACAACTATTGTAAAAGACGAGATTTGGGCATTCCAAAACTCAAGGCCTTCTTTCTCCCCTAATAACGAATATGTATTATTCTCGGCAAAAAGAAACTTCGAGCTCGATATTTTCATCTATCACATCAAAAAAGGACAGACTTTAAACCTTACCAATACCGGCGTTTCTGAAGAAGATCCTGTGTGGTCTCCAAACGGAAAATATATTTATTTCGCCAGCGACAGGACCAATCCGTCTTATCCTTTAGGCATGCAGAAATCCAACATTTACCGTATGGCTTTGGATTGGTTTGACGAGCCATTTAAGTCTGAAAAATTCGACAATCTCTTCACTGAAGAAAAGAAGGAGGAAAAATCTTCAGATAAAGAAAAAGACAAGAAGGATAAGAAAGAGGAAGACAAGGATAAAAAGGAAGAAAAAGAGCCGGTAATCAAGGAATTGAAGGTTAATCCTGATGACACTCTTGACAGAATTGAACTGGTTACCGACCGATATGGATACCAGGATGATCCAGCTGTTTTCGCTGATGATAAAAAAGAAATTCTTCTTTTCAATTCTAATCAGGACAATGGAAAAAGACAGTTGTTCAAAAAGGTATTCACAGATTTTGAGCCTGCCAAATCTGAAAAAGTTTTCGATAAAGCGGCTTATTATCTAACCAAAAATGATAAAAACCTGTTTGCCCTGATAGAAGGTAATATTTACAAAACAACTGTAGCGGCATTAAAGCCTGAAAAGATCAACATCCAATACAGTTTTGATAAAGATCTGGCATCAGAATTTACCCAGATGTACGCTGAAGCATGGACAGGTGTGGAAGAAAATTTCTACGATGAAAAGTTCCATGGTATCGACTGGAAAGCTAAAAAGGAGCAATATGCCAAGTATCTTCCGTATGTTCATAACAGGAATGACCTCAGAATATTATTGAATGATCTTTTAGGAGAGCTTAATTCTTCACACACCGGATTTTCTTCTACCGGAAAGGAAGAAACCATGTTCCTGAACTATTTTACGAACGAAACAGGAATTATCTTCAAAAAAGACCAGCCCTACACGGTAGAAAGCATTCTGAGAAAATCCCCTGCTTACCGTTCCGGCGTTGATATCAAACCTGGAGACCAACTGACTTCTGTAAACGGGAAAAAGATTGATCTTAACGAAAATATAGAAACGTATTTCACAAGCCCTAAAAAACAGGATGAGCTGGTTCTTACCTTTAATCGTGATGGTAAAACGGTAACTACCAAAGTACATCCGATTTCTAATGGAGAATTAAAAGGCTTGCTTTACGACGATTGGATCTACAATAATCATCAGCGTGTAGATAAGCTTAGCAACAACCGTATTGCCTACTCCTGCATGAAAAACATGTCTACTGATGAGCTGGATCATTTTCTTCTGGACATGGTAGAACAGGAAAACAGAAAAGATGCTGTCATTCTTGACTTACGTTACAATACCGGTGGAAATGTACATGATAAAGTATTGAATTTCCTTTCTCAAAGACCTTATTTACAATGGAAATACCGTGAAGGAAAAATAACAACCCAACCCAACTTTGCTCCTTCCGGAAAACCTATCGTCCTTTTGATTAATGAAGCTTCATTGAGTGATGCCGAAATGACTGCAGCCGGGTTCAAAGCACTGAAACTGGGGAAAATCATCGGTCAGGATACTTACAGATGGATTATTTTCACTTCAGCCAAAGGATTGGTAGACGGATCTTCTTACAGACTTCCTGCATGGGGAACCTACACATTGGACGGACAAAATCTTGAGAAAACAGGTGTAAAACCAGACATTTATGTTAAAAACACCTTTATGGATCGTCTTCAGAACAATGATCCTCAGCTGGAAAGAGCTGTTCAGGAAATACTAAAAGATTTAAAGAAGTAAAAATTTCAGAACAATAAAAAATAAAAAAGACTTACATTGCTGTAGGTCTTTTTTATTTCTTTTAAAAAAAACAGGTCTAAAAATTCCATTGCTTACAGCTTAGAATTTATACCATTCCGAATAACGTCTGCCCATCGCAAAAAATATTTAAAATTTAATTTATTGAAAAATAAATCAATAGCTTCTTTCGATGAATATTCAAGAATAAAAACTTGCTTGGTATGGATATTCATACTATATTTGCACCACTTAAAACAAAGGAAATTCCTCCTTAGCTCAGTTGGTTAGAGCATCTGACTGTTAATCAGAGGGTCGCTGGTTCGAGCCCAGCAGGAGGAGCAAAAAAGACTTACATTTCTGTAAGTCTTTTTTCATTTTATAAGTTCCACAAAAAAACACCGAAATGATCTTAAAAATTTTCACTTTCACGTTGTTTTAACGCTCTGATTATTATATTTTAAGCATAAAAAATTCCCGGTTAATTTTTAATCAATACATATATTATTTTCGCTACTTTTGTCGTTTTATAGGATAGAATAAAAATTTTTTATTTTTTTACCTGTTTTTTAATTAAACTGCATGCTTTTTGTTTATGCTAAATGCCTGAAGAAACAAATGATGTTAAACAATAACTCCCAAAAACACTATTTTTTATTTTTTTTCCTGATTCTCGCCGGTTCCGTATGTGCTCAAAACAAGGTCAGCGGTAAGGTGGTTGACGAAAAGAACAATAAAGAACTGAATAACGTTGATATTTTTATCAACAATGATAAAACACCTGCCTTAACGACAACTTCGGGCAATTTCATTGTTAAGTCAGACAGCATCATCCATCAGTTAAGATTTTCCAGAAAAAATTATACCACAGAAACCCTTGATATCACCCCTGAAAATGCTGACAATATTTTCGTACAGCTGTCACAGGCTAAAGTAAGCGATATCCAGGAGATCGTTCTTCAAAGCGGTAAAACAAAATACAAAAACAAGAAAGAAAATCCGGCTTATGCAATTATGCAGAAAGTGTGGGCACAAAAAAGAAATAACGGACTGGAAAAATTCGATACTTATTCATATAAAGAATACGAAAAAACACAGTTTGACCTGAATAATCTTGACAGTGCGTTCATGAAGAAAAAGATTTTCAATAAACTTGATTTCATTTTCAGTTATGCAGATTCTACTGCGAGTGGAAGACTTGGTCTTCCTATCTTCCTGAATGAAGCCGTTTATGAAAATTATGGTAAAAACAGGCCGGACAAAGACAGTAAAAGAACACTGGTTGCCCAAAAGACCTCAGGCTTCCAGGACAATCAGGTCATAACGGTTTCTGCTAAAAACTTATACCGTGATATCAATATCTACGACAATACCCTGAATTATTTCGATATCGGATTCCAGAGTCCTGTTGGTACTGATGGCTTCAATACTTACGACTATAGTCTTATGGACACCATTACGATTCGTGGGGAAAAAGCCTTCCAGATAAGATACCAGCCAAAGAGAAAAGATGTCCTTGCATTTCAGGGAAACCTTTACATTGATACAGATACTTATGCCGTTTTAGGAGCAACATTAAAGTCAACACAGAAGATTAACGTCAACTTTGTCAACAGTGTGTATACTCAGGTAGAATATGACAATCCTGATGATGCTACGTTTCTTCCCAAAAAACTGGTGACAGAATTTGAAATGAGCCCTTTCTCAAAGAAGAAAGGCGCCAAAAGTATCATCGCCAAAAGATCGGTAGATTACTCCGATTATCAGTTCAATAAACCTCTTGATCCGAAAGTATTCAAACGTACCGAAGAAGAATACGAAGATAAATTTACCAATAAAGATGATGCTTACTGGACAAAAGTCAGACCTGACACCTTATCCAAAGCAGAACAGGGCGTTTACAACATGCTTGACCAGCTTCAGCAGACCCCGAAATTCAACCGTATGGTAAAATTGTTTGAAACCCTTGGCTCACGTTATTATAATGCCTTTAAAGGAATAGATATTGGTCCTATTTTCTCAATTTATGGAAGAAATGAAGTAGAAGGAGACAGAATAAGATTAGGAGCAAGAACTTATTTCGGATTGAATGATACCTGGAGAGCACAGTTTTATACAGCTTATGGATTCAAAGATCAGCAGTTTAAGTATGGTGTTGAGGCAAGATATATGTTCAATAAGCTTAACCGATTTATGATCGGAGCCGGAACCAGCAGAGATATTGTTCAGCTTGGGGGACAGCTTACATCAGGTGATGGAGTTACGCCGCAATCCTCATCTACCAGTACCTTTTTTGCAAGAGGAGAAAACATTTCTTTAAGTTCGGTAAACAAAACAAGCGTTTTTGCAGCTATTGAGCCATGGAAAAACTTTCAGATAAGAATAGATGGAGTGATGCAGAGTATTAAATCTGCTATCCCTGAGAAATTCAATCTGATGTATTATAAAGACGGTCAACTAAGGAAAACTGTTAATGATTCCCATGTTACTATCAGCTTAATTGCAAAACCCGGAGCTAAGTTTTCACAAACCGGTATTGACCGTTATCAGGCAAGAAACCTGGCACCAACCATCGTTTTAAGATACACGCGAGGTATTGAAGGATTATTCAATGCTGACTTCAATTATGACAAGCTTCAATTCATGCTATACAAGCCGTTTTTGATTGGAAGTATGGGAAAACTAGTGGTTAATTTTGAAGCTGGAAAGAATTTCAATACAGTTCCATTGGCATTACAGAATATTATTCCTGCCAACCTTTCCTATGGTCTGGTACCAAATACTTTCTCTCAGCTTAATTATTATGAGTTTGTGACGGATGCCTACACTACACTTCAGCTTGAGCATCATTTTAACGGTAAAATACTTTCTTATATTCCATTGATTAAAAAGCTGAAATTGAGAGAAGTTGCATTTATCAGAGGAGCCTACGGAACATTAAGTGATGCTTCCAAAGCAATCAATGTAGAAGGTGTTAAATATTCTGCACCAAGCGAACATATCTATTATGAATACGGATTCGGAATAGAAAATATAGGAATCGGAAACCTGAGAATCTTCAGAGTAGATTTTAACTGGAGAGGAAGTTATCTTGACAAACCGGATATTTCAAAGTTTGGCGTTAAAGCAGGATTCCAGGTAGGATTCTAAAGTAAATATACCATATAACAGATTCGGCGGCTTCTTTGAAGCCGCCGAATTTTTTTAAAGCTTATATAATAAGGACTGCCTTGATGATTAAAAGCACTCGCAACCTTCTACATCAAGCAGGCAACGCATTTGCTGCTCCTTTGTCAATCCGCACCATACGCTACATGATGTAATTGGTTTTGCCGGACACCACACTTCTCCGCCGTTAATATTTCTCAGACTGGCTTTGGTTAGTTTTCTTAAATTTTTCATGATTGTTTAGTTTTATTTACTGCCTACTCTATTTGCTTTTCGGCTTCCGCAACTGTTTTAAAGCATGTCAGTTATCAAATATAAACATATTTCACCAAAAAAAGAATTTTATAAAAACAGTACTGACTAGTCCTGAAAAAGGTTGACTAGTTTAATATTTCAAATATACTTAAATCAGAGTAGGAATTTTCCTATTCTGATTTTGTTTTTTGTATGTTTTTAATTTCACGTTATTTTTCATATGCACTTGGCTAGGGATGTT
>NZ_QGTV01000029.1:0-59379 GCF_003182335.1 Chryseobacterium sp. AG844
TTTAACGCATTCAATATCAATAACACGGTAGCGAACCAATGGATCACAGATTATAACAGCAATTATATGTATCCTGTTCCGGTACGTCTTACAGGCCGTTTCTTTAATGTAAAACTGGAATTCAAACTGTAAAAACTAAAGGTTGAGGTTGATTTTATCTTAATCTGTCAGAAAATATGTAAAATAAAAGCTTTCAAATTTTTTTGGAAGCTTTTTTATTTACCCGAATTTTATAACAACATTACCAAATTTTATAACAACGGTATCACAGATATTTTTAACTTTGTCCTACCAATGAAAAAGATTCTTGCCATATTGTTTTCTATTTTCTACTTCGGATTCTCTTCCGGAGCGGCATTTAGCATTCATTATTGCATGAAAGAATTTGTTTCCGTAAGCCAGAAAGTAGATGACATCTGTGGAAAATGCGGCGTTAAAGATAAAAAGGGATGCTGCAAAACGGAGATCAAAATCGTAAAAGTAGACGATTCACAGAAATCAGATTATCTGAATGTGGATTTCTTAAGTGCAGTTTCAGAAATTCCGGTGAAACATCAGTTTCCAGTTGTTGACAAGTCTTTTTCAGCTACGAAATTTACTCCGATCCAGATTAATGGGCCGCCTGAATACCGGCCGGTCCCTATCTACATTAATCATTGTAATTTTAGAATTTAGAATCCGTCAGTCGTTTCCGGTATAATGAATCATATACCGTTACAGACGACATGTTCTGACGCACTACCGATGTGTTACCCTTTATTCTTTATTAAAAAATTAATTCTAAAATTTAAAACAATGAAAAAATATATCATCACAGCAGCCTTAACTTTATTTTCAATCATTTCATTATCAGCACAATCTAAAAAGGATGCTCAGGTTACTAAGCTGTATCAGAACTATATCGCTATTAAATCAGCTTTAGCTTCAGATGATGCTGACACAACTTCAAAAGCAGCAACAGAATTCATTAAAACAGCTTCAGCCATCGACTATAAAGTTGTTTCTGAAGGAAATCTTAATATTCTCAGAAAAGATGCTTCTGCCATTTCTGAAGCAAGAACCGTAGCCGCACAAAGAGAAACTTTTTTCAATCTTTCCGACAATATGATTGCTTTGACCAAAGAGTTCAAACTTTCTGAAAAACCAGTCTACGTTCAATATTGCCCAATGGCAGACGGAAGCTGGCTAAGCGATGAAAAACAGATCGCTAACCCATACTATGGGAAGTCTATGCTTTCTTGCGGAAGTGTAAAGTCAGAAATTAATTAATTGCTGTATTGTTATTAAAAACAATGAGTTGTATGGCTTAAATTAGAATTAACTTTAATCCATGCAACTTCTAAAAAGTTCGAAATATTATGAAAAAGTTTATAATGTTTCTGATGCTTTTATTCTCTGTTTTTACTTTCGCACAAACTACAAAAACGTATTATACCTGTCCGATGCACCCGGAGGTGGTGTCATCAAAACCTGGAGACTGCCCGAAATGCGGAATGACTCTCGTGAAAAAAACAGTGGTTATAAAACCCAAAGTAGCAGCAAAACCGGAAGTAAAACCTACCCCTAAAACAGAAACTAAAGCAAAACCTGCAGAAACAAAAATAAATAAGAAAAAGGTTGAGAAAAAAGCGGAGGCTAAAAAGGTTAATGATGGTAAACGTGAGACAAAGACTGTATTGCCGGCTAAAACTCAGGATTTAAATCAATCGGAATCTAAAGCTCAGAAACAGGCTCAAACTACGTATACCTGCCCGATGCATCCTGAAATAGTTTCGGACAAACCGGGAAAATGTCCTAAATGCGGGATGGAACTGGTAGAAAAAGAAGATCATTCCCATACACAGGCTGAAAATCCTAAAGAAGAAAAATCTGTTTTAAAACGTAATTCAGAAAATGGAAAGATTACTTTTGGAGGAAAAACGGTTCGTTATGATCTCTATGTAAAAGATACGATTGTCAATTTTACAGGAAAAAACAGAAGAGCGATTGCGATCAACGGGAAGCTTCAGGCTCCGACCTTATATTTTACAGAAGGAGATACCGCTGAGATCTACCTGCACAATATGCTTAAAGAAAATACAGGGTTGCATTGGCACGGCGTGATTCTTCCCAATGAACATGACGGTGTTCCATACCTTACCACAAAACCTGTAAAACCCGGGGAAACTCATTTATACAAATTCAGAATTTCTCAGAACGGAACCTATTGGTATCATTCGCACGAAGCCCTTCAGGAACAGATTGGGATGAACGGTATTCTGGTTTTCAAAAAAAGAGAAGGTGAGCCGAAAACAACATACAATGCTGAAATTCCGGTATTACTCGGAGATTGGAGTGATGATGATCCGATGCAGATTGCCAGAAGGCTTCATATGGCCAATACAGACTGGTATGCGGTAAAGAAAAATGCCGTACAGAGTTACTGGGAAGCCATCAAATCCGGGAATTTAGGGACAAAAGCCCTGAATGAATGGAAAAGAATGGAAGCCATGGATGTAAGTGATGTTTATTACGATAAATTCTTAATCAATGGCGCACCAAGTTCAGATTATTCTAATGTAAAAGCTGGTGATAAAGTAAGACTGAGAGTTGCCAATGGAGGTTCATCTACCTATTTCTGGCTGAACTATGGTGGAGGAAAGATAAAAGTAGTGGGAAATGACGGAAATGATGTGGTACCGATAGAAGTTGATCGTTTAATTGTCGGAGTTTCCGAAACTTATGATATTGAAGTGACCATTCCTGAAAACAAAAGCTTTGAATTCAGAGCGACTTCTGAAGACAGAATAGGACACGCTTCTCTTTGGCTGGGTGCAGGAGAAAAGGTTGAAGCTCCCAATCTTCCAAGGCTGATGCTTTTTGAAGGCATGAAAATGATGAACGGCATGATGGAGATGAGCGGAAATATGAAACCGATGAATATGACGATGGGAAATCAGATGATGGATATGAACGAAGTGATGTACCCTGAATTATCCGAAAGCCAGAGAAAGACTACAGCGAAGCACATCAATGAAATGATGGGCGTGAAGACGAAGGAAGATCAGAAAGAGGATCATTCTCAACATGCCGGAATGGATATGAAGGAAGAGAAAACAATCAAAAGAATGTCTTACAATATTTTGAAATCTCCTGAGAAAACCATTCTTCCCACAGACAGTATTCGTGAAATGAAATTTACACTGGAAGGGAATATGAACCATTATCTGTGGACACTGGATAACAAAACGGTTACAGAAACAGATAAAATTCTGATCAAAAAAGGAGAGGTTCTGAGAATCAAGATGTATAATAATTCTATGATGCGTCACCCGATGCACCTTCACGGTCATGATTTCAGATTGATCAATTCAAAAGGAGAATATTCTCCATTGAAAAATGTTGTGGATATTATGCCAATGGAAACCGTAACGATAGAATTTGCTGCGAATCAGGATGGAGACTGGTTTTTTCACTGTCACATTTTATACCATATGATGGCAGGAATGGGAAGAATCTTCAGTTATGAAAACTCAAAGCCCAATCCGCAGCTTCCCAACAGGAAATTAGCCTGGAAAAATTTTATACAGGATAATAAAATGACCAGTTCTATGGCGATGCTGGATGTTGCAAGTAATAAGATCCATGCAGAAACGATGACGATGTTCGGGCCTAGATGGGCTAACCTGAATGAGTTTCATTCCAACTGGAACTTTGATCATTTCGAAGGAAGTGCGAAAGTGGGACGTTTTTTAGGTAAATTCCAGTGGGCGCTTCCTTATGCCGGAATCAGAGTTCAAAAGAATCATGAGATCATGGAAAGACAGATGGCAGAAGATATGGGAACGGATTTTCATGGTAAAAAGACCTGGTTCGGACAGCAGAAAGCCTCCAAAAATAAGTTTACATTCATGGTGGGTATGCAGTATGTGCTGCCAATGCTGATCACTGCTGATGCTAGTGTAGATCAGCACGGAAAAGTACTGCTGGAATTGAGCCGCGAAGATATCCCACTTTCAAGAAGGCTGAGAGGAAATTTCTCTGTCAATTCAGACGGCGAGTTTTCAACCGGGGTGAGATATATCGTTCAGAAATGGCTGTCTCTTTCAGGAAATTATGATAACGAACTGGGCTGGGGCGCAGGTGTCACTTTAACATATTAATTTTTTAACCCTATTATTTAAGAAACAATGAAAAATATAATAACCGTATTGTTTGTGGGAGCTACATTATATTCTTGTAATAAACCCGATCATAAAATACCTGAAAACAAAGCCGCTGAACCGGAAATTAAAACAATAGAAAGAACTGAGGCTGGCGAAACTTCAAATCAGGTGGTAAAAGAAAACCCGGAAAATAAAAAAGAAGCAGAGGAGCTTTCACCTTTTCCGATTCAGCAAGTTATCAAAGGTTACCTTCCTCTAAAAAATGCCCTGGCTCAGGATGATTCTAAAAAAGCTTCCGATGCGGCTAAAAACCTGTTTTCCATCTTAAAGAAAATAGACATCAGTACAACTGATGCAAAAAACAATTCTGAGTTGCGTGATATTATAGAAAGTGCAGCAGAGAACGCAGAACATATAGGCGAAAAACCTGATGATATAGCTCATCAGAGAGAACATTTGCTTTCCCTGAGTAATGATATCACCGATTTAATAAAAGAACAGGGAACAGGCGGTTTAAAATTATACCAGGATTTCTGTCCAATGTACAATAATGGAAAAGGTGGAACCTGGATCAGCGAGTCGGAGGAGATTGTCAATCCATATGAGGGACAGAAAATGATTAACTGTGGCTCTGTAAAAAAAGTATTTTAAATGTAAAAAGAAATGAACCGGCACATTAAAAGCATATTTTTAGGGTTTGTTCTCATTTTTTTACTTATTCAGATCATTCAGCCTGCCCGTAATATTGATTACGGGCAGGTTCCTTCAACAGATATTTCAAAGGTTTATAAAGTTCCTGATAATGTACAGTTTGTTTTGAGGCAATCTTGTTATGACTGTCACAGCAATTCTACGCATTATCCGTTCTATTCCTATATACAGCCTTTAAGTTATTATCTTGAAAAGCATATTAAAAAAGGAAAAGAGGAATTGAATTTTAATGAAAGGGGGTAGCTACAGTCAACGTAAGCAGGCCAATTACAAATGTTATGAGTTTAAGTAAAAAACAAAAGCCACCTCATTTTCACGAGATGGCTTTATGTAATATATAGGATGCTTTTATTTAGAAGCTCCCACGGTTTTTTCAGTCTTTGCTGGCGTATAAGTAACTTTTGAAATATCAACCGTCATTTCCTTCAGACGTTTTGCCACATTTTCAGGCATTTCTTTCTGATATCTTCCTCCGATTACTTCAGCAAGGAATTTTTCGGTTTCAGCATACATCGCCATGCTGTTTACAGGTTTACGGAATCCGTGGCCTTCATCATCAGCAAGAATGTAGTTTACCTTTTTACCTTTATCACGAAGAGCAATGACAATCTGATCTGCCTCAGCCTGCTTTACTCTTGGATCATTAGCTCCCTGAACAATCAATAATGGTTTATTGATTTTATCTACACTGAATAGTGGGCTTGCATCATGCATACGCTTTTTTCCTTCCTCCGTTTTTGGATCACCTACCATCCCATAAAGGAATGCACGGGCAGATTCCCAGTAAGCAGGAACAGAATCCAGCAAGGTAAATAGATTACTTGGTCCTACGATATCTACTCCCGCAGCATATACATCCGGAGTGAAAGCCAGCCCGGCCAGCGTTGCATAGCCTCCATAGCTTCCTCCCATGATCACCACTTTGTTTTTATCTGCAATTCCCTGATCGATCAGATATTTTACGCCCCAGGTAATGTCATCCTGCATCAGTTTTCCCCACTGAAGATCTCCGCCATTCTGGAACTTTTTACCATATCCGCCACTTGCTCTGAAGTTAGGCTGAAGCACGGCATATCCTCTGTTGGCTAAAAACTGTACCGTTGAGTTATATCCCCAATAATCTCTTGGACCTTTCGGGCCTCCGTGTACTAAAACCACAACAGGAACATTCTTTCCAGAAGAACCTACAGGTAAAGTCAGGTAAGCCGGAATTTCAAGTCCGTCACTGCTTTTGTAGCTGATAGGAGTCATGGCTGCAAGGTATTTTTCAACTTTTTTCAGTTCTGTTCTTGGGGTATACTGGAATATCAGATGTTTGGTCTTGGCATCAAAGAAATAGGCTTCTGAAGCATATTTATCTCCTCCTACGGAAACCAAAAACTTAGAATAATCATTGGTAGAACTTGCAAAACCAACCTCTCTTCCAGGGAATTTACTTTGCAGGAATTTGTAGTTAGTTTCCCAGGCTTTATCTTTCCAGTAATATTCTGTTTTATCTCCTGTATAAGAAGTGTAGATCATTTTTCTTGTATTTCTGTCCAGGAACAGTCCTCCAAAATCTACTTTATCTTTAGGATCACTTTCTATTTTTGTAATCTGTTTTGTTTTCGGATCCATCAGGAATAGTGCAGATTTATCCAGATCTCCTTTATTGGTTACCAGGTAAAACTTGGAGTTATCCTCGTTCCAGTTGGAGATATAAGCACTTTCCGTTACCAGGGTTTCGTAAATAGGAGTCAGTTTATCACCTTCTTTATAAAAAAACTGTGTCGTTCCTTTATCATCCGTTTTGGAAAGAACCCTTAATTTTTCATCCCAGTCAAATTCATAGCTGGTGATACGGTCTCTATTTTCGTAAATCTTTTTCAGTTCTCCTGTAGAAATTTTCACCGAATACAGATCATGCCATGCTTTATCGCGGTTATTCAATCCAATCATCAGCAAATCGGGATCTTTTCTGCTTGCCATGTAGATACTTGCAGTTACGTCTTTAAGCGGTGTAATATTCCTTGATTCCGGAACTCCTTTTGTTACTTTTGCCATAGGATCTACTGCAAAAATATTCATGTTTTCATCCCCGTTATTATCTTTTACATACAGAATATATTTTCCGTCTTCTGTCCAGAAATATCCATTCAACGGGCGTTTGCTATTTGTTAAAGGACGTGCTTTTTCAAAAGGCTCATCAATTTTTTTTACCCAGATATTCATAATCCCTTCATATTCTTTTGTAAAGGAAATCCATTTCCCATCGGGACTCAGCTGTCCTCCGGCAATTTCCGGGTTACCAAAGAATAAAGCTCTGTCCAGTACCGGGACTTCCTGTGCTCGTGCTGTATGTACTCCTATGAGCAGGAGCAATACATAAAAGATTTTTTTCATGTTTTTAAGTTTTAGTTGTTATTAATAAATTGTTGATGATTTTTAATTTTTATTGATTCTTACAATAATGGCTTACATTTCCAGTTCTATAATTCTTTTTGCCATTTTCTGATTTATACTTTCCGGAATTAAACCCAACAGAAAATTCCGGAGTGAATTTCCTTTTTCCCATTGAGAAACCTTTCCGATGGTACGGCTTGTACTGACGATATAATCTACTTTTTTTCTTCTGATACTTTGAAACGCTTCAAAAACTGCATTGAAATTCTGATTTTTCTCTAGCAATTTTCCGATGATATAAGCATCTTCAATGGCCTGGCAGGCACCTTGTCCCATATTGGGTGTTGTGGCATGGGCTGCATCACCAATCAGACAGAGGTTTTCAGAATACCACTGAGGAATAGGAGCGAGGTCGGAAATTGGGTTACAGATGATGTTCTCATGCCTGGTGGCTCCAATGATTTTTAACACCAAGGGATCAAAATCATAGAAAATGTCTTCAATCTGCCAATATCTACCAAAGCTTTTCTCATTGATACAGGCATACCAGTACACCTTTTTATCCGAGATTTTCACAAAACCAAAACGTTTTCCTTTTCCCCATATTTCAAAAGCTTCCTGATGATGTTTTTCAGGAAGGTCAAAATCTACCAGGCCACGCCAGCATTTCTGCCCTGAATCCCTTATTATTCCGGTTTTCATGATCTGATTTCTGACAGAAGACTTTATGCCATCAGCACCAAAAACAATCTGACTTTCGATCTCGGTTCCATTTTCAAAATTCAGAATATAGTTTTCTTCTTTCTTTATTTTTTGTACTGGATGGTTGAGTTGTATAGAATTTGGGTTTAAATTTTCTGCCAGAATTTTCTGAAGTTCAGCCCGGTGAATCGCAACATTACAGGAATTGTACAGGGCTTCCAGTTTGTTAATCTCCGTTTTGGAAATAGTCTTTAAAGATTCATCAGTAATAACAATTCTGTGAATTTTATTACCTGCTTTTTCTATTTTTTCCTTTAAACCTAATTTATCGAATATCTGCATTGCATTGACGGCCATCATAATTCCTGCTCCTACCGGTTTTATTTCCGGCGCAGATTCATAGATCGTGAAATCATACTGATGCTGTTTCAGTACATTTCCGAGGGTAAGTCCTCCGATTCCGGCTCCGATAATTGAAATGGTGTTCATAAGTTAGGACCTGGATTTTAATTTATACACTTAAAATATAACTCTCCGACACTTTTTTGAAACCGTACTTACTGAAAAAGTTGTGAGCGCCATGGTTGTTGACTCCACTTTCTAATAAGATAAAACTGATATTCCAGCTTTTAGATTCTTGAATAGCTTTCTCCAGCAGTTTGCTTCCAAGGGATTGCCCTCTCACAGATTGATCCAGAAGCATGTCCTCCAGAATGGCATATTTTTTAAATGGACTGTTGATGACGTTGAAAACCATCATGCCGACTATTTCTCCATTTTCATTTTCTGCAACCAGAATATTCAGTTTGGAACTGCCATCGGAATTAAAATCGGTGATCAGCTGTTCTGTCAGGATCAGTTCAAGATCAGGATTCCAGTGGTGTGAGTCTATGGCTCTGCCGGACATCATTTCGCCATGAGAAATATAAGCATCTGTTTTATGCGTAATAAAAAAGTCTACAAGTTCTTTCACGCGGCTTTTATCGGTAAGCCATTGGGTCGTATATTTCATAAGGTGTTATGATTTTATTTCAGATTTTTCAGCTCTTCCAGCAGTTTATTCTGCTTATTGATAAATTGATTGAGACTGTCTGTTTTCAGAGGATGGGCCTTTTGATATTTTTCAATTTCAGGAAGTGTTTTTCTGATTTTGAATACAAGGTATTGATCATGAAGTGTGGTCCTGTTTGCTTTTATTTTGGCGATGAGGTCTCGGATAGTCTGTGTTTTTACATTATATTTTTCAGCGCTTGCTTTTATCTCTTTTTCAATTTGCTTCTTTGTAACAGAATCGGTTACCGAATTTGATAGTGCCGTTGCATCATTATAATATGTTTCCGATTTACCGATAATATCATCATATTCCGAAATGGAGGTTTCAGCTTCCTTTTGAATATTGTCTATCCTTGTGTCAAGATCCTGTAAAGCTTTATCATTTTTTATAAGCTCCAGATAGATTTCCTGAACAAGATTTCCTTCACGTGAGGAGTACCTGGTATTTTTTTTAATAGCGCCTGAAACGGAAGATTCAGCATTGTCAACTGCATTTTCTACCACAGGAGCGTGCTGCGGTTTGTTTTCACTGCATGAAAGTAAAGAAAGAACCACAGCAGAAGCGAAAAGTATTTTTTTCATAGTATGTTTTGTTTTGGTTGAAAATCAGCATCATATCCAAAGCTATTAAAGTTAATCATTTCAATGCTAACGCAAGTGGATTAAAGGATATGATTTTAATTAGTTGAATAAACTTTGAAAAATGTTACATCCATAAAAAAACGGAGCCTGAAAACAGACTCCGCCTATAAAATTTTTACGCTAAAATTATTTACCCAGGTAAGATTTAAGGATCTTGCTTCTGGTATTGTGTTTTAGTCTCTTAATTGCTTTTTCTTTGATCTGACGAACTCTCTCTCTTGTAAGATCGAAAGTTTCACCAATTTCCTCTAAAGTCATTGGGTGTTTTCCGTTCAGTCCGAAGTACAATCTTACTAAATCAGCCTCTCTTGGCGTCAAAGTATTCAATGCTCTTTCAATCTCAATTTGTAAAGATTCAAGCATCAGATCTTTATCAGGACTTGGAGATTCTCCTGAACGTAATACATCATAAAGATTAGAATCTTCACCTTCTACCAAAGGCGCATCCATAGACAGGTGTCTTCCGGAGTTTTTCATAGATTCTTTGATATCTTCCTCGCTCATGTCAAGAACTTCAGCCAATTCTTCCGGAGAAGGTGGTCTTTCATTTTCCTGTTCAAGGTGAGCGTATGCTTTATTGATTTTGTTGATAGATCCAATCTTGTTCAATGGTAATCTTACAATTCTTGACTGTTCAGCCAATGCCTGTAAAATTGATTGACGGATCCACCATACTGCATAAGAGATAAATTTGAAACCTCTAGTTTCATCGTACCTTTTTGCCGCTTTCATTAATCCTAAGTTACCTTCATTGATCAAATCGGGTAAAGAAAGACCCTGATTTTGGTATTGCTTAGATACAGATACTACGAAACGAAGGTTGGCTTTGATTAATTTCTCAAGTGCGGCTCTGTCGCCGGCACGTATTCTTTGTGCCAATTCTACTTCCTCGTCCGCAGTAATCAGTTCCACTTTACCAATTTCCTGCAAATACTTGTCTAATGAAGCAGTTTCCCTGTTGGTAACCTGCTTAGTGATTTTTAATTGTCTCATTTATTTTTTCCTCAAAAAAGAGTTACTATAATATATACGTATGAAAAGGTAAAAAGGTTACACAGGATTTAATATTTTTGTGCAAAGTATACTATAAAATGTATTAATGATTTTTTAATAATGGATTAAATAACTGATAACTAAATTGTTGTGTGTTTTTGTTTATAATTTTAAAAATAAATATAAATTCTAAAAGAGGTAAATTCATTTACAAATTTCATAATTTCCCTAAATCCTAAATCCTAAATCCTAAATCCTAAATCCTAAATCCTAAACTTTAAACAAAAAAAAACGAAACCGAAGTCCCGTCTTTATATCTAAGATTGCTATTGCAGGCTATTATGGTTAATGAACCCGCAACTCGCAACTCGTAACTAGAAAAGTTCGTTTAATACTTTTGCCAGTCTCAATCCTCCGTATAGAAGCTGTCTTTCCATCGTTTCATTAAACTTGTACTGGTAATCGTAAGCTAATTTAGAATCATTTGGAGTCTGTGCATAGATCTTATTGGCGATTTTGTGAGAATCGTACAGCCAGTCTTCCAGTGTTCCGGACTGAATCTGTGCTACTTCTTCTTTAGATTTGATATCTAAAAGCTTAGAATATTCGGTGTAGCTGTATTTTTGAGAATCTACTAATTTTCCATCCCAAACAGAGTGTAAATTGGTTTTTTCTCCGAAATAGGTAACATTGATTTTGTTTCCACCTAAATCTTCAGCTCTTCCTACGTGTAGAGGCTGAGCAAGATCTCCCATAATGTGAATAAGGAAGATCAAAGCAATTTTTCTGTCTTTTTCAGAAGTGTTTTTATCTTTGATCTGGCTGGAAAGGGTATTTACCTGAGTATAAAGGCTTGGCCCTGCCTGTGCTTTTAAGTTTTGTTCAAAAGCTTTAAAATCAGTCATTGGATCAATGTTTACATAATGCCATGATGAAGCCTGCTTCCATGCGCCTGTTGTATCAGATTTGATAAAATCCGGCCAGTTTGCCCAGTAAGCCAGGCGCTCTTTCCCCATGATCTTTTTAATCTCTCTTCTTGCTTTGCGGGAAAGGTGGTTTTGTGCAATGTCTGCAATCACTCTGTGTCCCGTTAATCCCCACGCATAAGAATAAAGTGAAGAGGCCATGAATGCTAAAATCAGAATTTTAGAATAAATACTTTTCATTTTAAATAACAATTTTCAGTCTGCAAAGATACGGCCCGCTTTCGGAATGAGCATGCTTTATCCTGAATTTATTCCATATGATGATGTTAATAAAATTTAATTTAAATAAAAGAAGCAATTACAGTAGGTTTGACGCTTGGGTTTTTCCGGTAATAAAGGTAACAGAAGAGAACAATACGGATTATAGTTTAGAATCTGAATCACAACCTTACACTTTAAATTTTAAACCTTGAACTTAAATGATAAATGAAAACCCTTTAATCGATTGATTCTGAATAGTTAATTTTAAATTTAAAAAAGCAAATAAATAGGCTGTTTACCGTATTTTCACGGAATTTGTAGAAAATTATTCCTATTAATGTCAATAAATTATTATTTTTAGGATAAAATTGTTGTAAAAATATTTTTTCAAACTTATGAGATATATTATCTTTACAAGTCATAATCAGAGGAAACACTATGTATGAGAATAATATTGTAGATATGCATTACAATAAGCTGCAGACAGACTTTAAGGCTGAAGCTGTGGCTGTAAACCTCTTGAAATACCATCGTGCGGTAAGTAATATCTTCATTGAGCGTGTGGGCGTAAACGACCGTGCTTACCTGAAAGATATTAAAAGTATTTCAAGCAGTTATTTAGGATTTGATGAGGAAGTTTTTACTATAGAGACTTACAGGGAAGGCATTTATGACTATCTTCCGGAAGGATTATTCCATCCGCCGTCTCTCGGAGCTTCCAGAAAAAATGTAGATACTGTAGTAAGAGAAATCCGGAAGCAGAAAAGGGTAGAAGATGATGCCCGTAAGTTTTTCCGGCCTTTTGAGCTGGAAGTATTTTTTACAGAAATAAGTGCTTTACTTAAAGAATCAGAATTTGATATTACAAGCAATACAGATTCTTTGCTGGAAACAGTGAGTGAGCTTTGGCCTCTTATAAAAATGCTTGACAAGCAGAGTGCTTATATTTTCATGCATATTTTACCGTTTTTCCATCAGATCAGAGGAGACAAAAGATGGTTTGAAAGATGTATGACTGCTTTTCTGCAGGTACCGGTAAAAGTAAGTTTTTCACCTAATATTATTGACGGAATTGAGAAAAATGATGATTCCATGTTACTGGGAAATTCAAGATTGGGCGTCACCTATATTCCAAGCGGACCTCATATGGACGGGCAGCGAAACTGGGTGGTGAATATTGGTCCTATTCCTTACGGGGATATGAAGAAATATATTCCGGGAAGTCCGTTCAGAAATGTGCTTCAGGCTCTGTATGATTATTTTCTTCCTGTAACAGTGGACGTAGAGGAGAATTTTGTCACCGAAAAGAAGGAATATTCATTCAGTCTTGAGGACGATGAAAGAAATGCCAGCCGCCTTGGATACTCTACATTCCTCTAAATTATTTTATTATATTTACAACTACCAACAAAGTATAAATTCGAAAAGAAACAAATGGAAATTTCTTCAGTAAAAGGTATTTTTCTAAGGTATATCTTAATGCCTTTAATCGCTATTATTATGATGGTTATACTGGGTGTAATCAGGAGAAATAAACCTGCGATAAAAATTAAAGTAATTATTATATACGTTCTGCTCTGCAGCTTATGTCTGGCTATTCCGGGTGTTTTTGGGTTTGCGGGAAACCTTTTTAATCCGTACTGGTATCTTATTGCACAGGTGATCTATCTTATTTTTGGGATTATCCATGTGAATCTGCTGCATAAATATTTCAAAAAGCACATCGATTCTCTGGCAATGAGTATTCTGTTTGAATCTATCCTTTCACTGACGTGTATCGCTTTGGGCGGATATCTTTTCACACTGCTCTTTAACCTGATGAGTAAAGGTACAGGATATGCTGTAATGGCAGCAACAAGTATGGTGATCTTTGTGGTTCCGATGGTTTTTTATTACTGCTATATCCAGTTTATCAGCATTCCTTTTGATATTTATAAAACGTGGAGATATTCTCCGGAGCAGAAACTGCCTGATTTTGAAGGTGCCGATTTTGACAGATTAATGGTCCTGAATGTTGAACTGAGCAAAAAATTGGAAGATACCAACCGTTTCAGAATTAAAGCCAAAACACTTCCTACCGGAGTTACTTTCGGAGACTGGTTCTACAGGGTAGTAGATGATTACAATCATAAAAATCCGGGTTCCATTATTCATCTTTCAGACGAAGGAAATGAGCCTTATTACTGGATCTTTTACACCAAAAAATCGTTTTTCAGTTTTAGAAAATATATAGATTTCGATCACGACATTACGACAAACAACATTTCTGAAAATGAAGTGGTGATTTGTAAGAGAGTTATTCAGCATGAAGAGGAGGGAGTCACAAGAAAATCATAACACAAAAAATTAAAAAGTATTAAACATGATACAGCCTATTAAACATTTTGCCATCAATTGGGTGGATGGGATGAAAGTTTCCCAGAGACACCTTAATGATCAGGATAATTTCTTAATCGATACCATCAGAGATTCCAATTCCCTTGGAATTACTACATATAACTACGGGCTTCTGCCTATTTCCAATGAATTTACAGACCGTACCATTTTTGACGTTCACAACACGGCAACCAATGATGTGCAACTGGTAATCAAGCGTTGCAGCGCCGTTACCATGGCTGGATACCGTATTGAACTGACAGACAGAAGAATCAGTGTGAAGTCTTTGGCAAAATCAATGAATGAAGAGCAGGCAGACGGGGAATATTATATTCTGATCTCTGTAAATCCTTTTGATAAAGTACCTTTCGGCGATATTGATCCTGAAGAAATTCCACCGCGCCACCCAAGTGCACAGCCGAATCATCATATTGAACTGCTTCCTGTAACATCCTTGAACAGCAGCTACTCAGGAGGAAATTATCTTATTATCGGTAAGGTAGATTTAAAAGGAAATATTGCCCAGGTGGATTCCAACTTTATTCCGCCTTGTACTTCTGTGCAGAGTCATCCGGCTTTGATAGATTATTACAGCAGTTATGCAAAATCTATTGGAAACCTTCAGCAGTATGCTTTTAAAATTATCCAGAAAGCTTCTCACAAAAATCAGAATACAGCTTTAGCACAAAACGTTAAGTTTTTGTGTACTACCATGATCAATACTTTTGGTGATATGTATTTCCAGTTCAGAAATATTACACCATGGCAGCCACCTGTATTTTTAATTGAATCTTTTGCAAGACTGGCGCTTCATTTATACAATTCAACCCAGCTTCTTGTTCCGGCAGAACTGGAGGAAATGCTGAACTACAGCTTAGAGTGGAGTGAAATTGCTCCTCATACCTTATTAAATCAGCTTTCTATTGTAGCAGAAACGAATTATGACCACCATAATTGTGGTGAACCATTGCTTTATATTCAACAGATGTTGAGAAGCCTTGAAATTATTTTCTCTAAACTGAGCGAGCTTGATTATATCGGTCAGAGAAAAGAAAATATTATCGTTAATGAGCAGGAAGTATCCACGAATACGAATCCAAAAAGAGGTTGGAGTGTTTTAGATTAAAATCATTAATTAAAAATAGAGTCCCGGATGAAAATTCGGGATTTTTTATGGTCGTATTTAGGAAAAATTAAAAGTAAATTTGTTGTAAGGATTGATAAAATGAATTTAGAGGTTATAAGACAGGAGACTCCGGGATGTTCGGATAAGATTTTTTTAAACAGTGCAGGCGCATCATTGATGCCTAAATCTGTTGTGGACACTACCATTAAGTTTTTATATGAAGAGCAGGAGTTTGGAGGCTATACAGCTGCAACTAAAAACACAGGTCTCATCAACCGGTTTTATGATGAAACTGCAAAACTGATTAATGCAAAACCTTCCAACATAGCATTTGTAAGCAGTTCTACAGATGGATATGCAAAAGCTTTATCCAGTATTGATTTTAAAGAAGGTGACTGTATCATTACCACCAATGATGATTATATATCCAATCAGATTGCTTTTATTTCTCTGCAGAAAAGATGTCATATTGAAATTGTAAGGGTTGCCAATCTTCCTGATCATGAATTAGATCTGGAAGACTTTGAAAGATTAATTAAAAAAAATAATCCGAAATTAATTGCGGTTACTCATATTCCTACCAATTCCGGGTTAATTCAGAATGTGGAAGGAGTGGGGAAGTTATGCAAACAATATGATGTTCTATATCTTGTGGATGCCTGTCAGTCAGTAGGCCAGATTGTGGTGGATGTAGAAAAAATCCATTGTGATTTTCTGACGGCAACCGGAAGAAAGTTCATGCGAGGGCCCAGAGGAACTGGATTTTTATATGTTTCAGATAAAGTATTAAACCAGAAAATGTATCCTCTGTTTTTAGATAGTTTTGGGGCTCAATGGACATCATTTGATGATTTTCAACTCCATGACACTGCTAAAAGATTTGAACTTTTTGAAAGACCTTATGCTGCTTTAGCTGGATTTACAGAGGCTTTACGCTATGCCAATGCGATAGGAATGGATCAAATTGAGAATCACAACCGGAAGTTGACCGATACTTTAAGAATTAATTTGCAGAATAATGGTTTCAGAGTTCTGGATAAAGGAAACAGATTAAGCAGTATTGTAACTTTCTGCCAGGCAGATGGAAAGGTTGAAAAGATTCATAAAGCTTTGAGTGATCATAATGTGTTTTTCAAGGAAAACCGCAGACAGGATGCATTAATTGATTTTACGTTTAAAAATGTAGACCATGCGATCCGGTTATCTCCTCATTATTTCAATACGATGCAAGAAATTGAAAAAGTATCACAACTTTTAGAAAATAGTAATTATTAATATGATGGTTTAAAAATTGAAGCGCCCTGGCATGCGCCAGGGCGCTTCTAATTTATTTTTTATTAAGAAGATCGAGTGTATGTTCTACGTGTCCCCCTCCTTTCCATTCATCATGTCCGGGGATAATCAAAGTTGCCTGTGAATATTTGTTTTTAAGTTTTGTCATGGTTTTCGGCCATTCTGCAACATTAGCTTCTCCCGTGTACCCAAGATCAACGGCTGCTTTGCTTTTTACAAGACAACCTCCGTCCAGGATTTTATATTTCGGGAACCATACCACTACATTATCAGCAGTATGCCCTTCCCCAAGAAAATCTACTATAAACTCTTCTCCACCAATGCGGTAAGGTTTTCCTGTTTTAATCAGTTCAGTAGAAGTTGCTTTTCCATCTTTCTTCAAAAGCTCATTGGTTTTCGCTGTAGCGTAGGTTTTGATCCCTTTCTTATTATAAAAGCTTAAATCTCCGGCTCTGTCTTCATGCGAATGAGTGGCAAATACCGCAATAAGTGGAAGACTATGTCTTTTCTGAATGGTATCCATCAAACTTTGATATTGGGTTTTCTGCCATGGAACATCAAATAAAACAACTCCTTTTTTGGTCACCAGATAAACGGCATTGGTAGAGTATTCTTTCCCTCCGAATACTCCGAAAGTTTTGTAAATATAAAAATTGGGCTGAATCTGAGGCTCAATGACAAAATCTCTTACCTGAGTATTCTGAGCGCTTGCCAATGGACTTAACAGCATCGAAATAATAAAAAACGGAATGCTTTTTTTCATAATTTTTTTTGAGTAATAATTAATGTTTGTACTTGTCAGAAATGACAAAGTCTGCAGATTGTTTTGCAAACCTAACTAAAAATAAATCTCCGGGATTTATAGAAATAGAGTTTAACCGTTTTTTAACAGTTTAAGGAATAGGGTAAATAAAGATTGGTATGAATATCCAACCTAACAGGTTTTAAAAACCTGTTAGGTTTATTTTTTCAGTTGTAATGATTTATTTCTTTACGAGTATTTTCTCAGCGGCTTTTTTGCTTAAAATTTCTGTCTTTCCCTCAATTTCTATCGTCATTGATTTATCAAAACTTTCTATTTTTACAATTTTCACCTTGGTGTTGAGCAGTAATTTCCTGTCATTCAGATAGGTAAGGAAAGCATCGTCGGAAAGGGTAACAGAAGCAAAAGTTACCGTTTCTCCTGGCTCACAAATGCTTAATTTTTGTAAATCCTGGGCGATAATATTACCATCTTTATCAGGAATAGGTTCTCCATGAGGATCGAATTTAGGATGATCCAGAATTTCATCCATTTTATCAAAAAAGATTTGAGAATGTACATGCTCAAGCTGTTCTGCAATCTCATGAACGTTTTCCCATCCGAAATTCATCTTTTTAACCAGAAACATTTCGGTAAGCCTGTGTTTACGAACCACCAGCGCAGCTTCACGTCTTCCGCTTTCTGTAACGATCAAGGGTTTGTAGGTCTCATAGACCACCCATTTTTTCTCGGCAAATTTCTTCATCATGTTATTGACGCTCGGCATTTTTACATTCAAAAATTTGCTGAGTTCATTAATCGTAACCTTTCCTTCATTGTCAACTAAATGAAACAAAGCTTTCAGGTAATTCTCTTCTGTTAGGGTTGTTCTCAAAATGTTAGATGATTTTCATTACAAATCTAACAAAATAAAATGAAAAGTTCGCTCTTGTTATTTTAACTTTTTTTACTTTTACTCTATGAAATTTTCATTCAAAAACGACTATTCTGAGGGTTGTCACCCTAATATCTTACAGGCACTTTTACAGCATAACCTTGTTCAGCAGGCCGGCTATGGCGAAGATGAATTTTCACTGAAGGCCAAAGCTTTGATTAAGGAAAAAATCAATAATCAGCATTCGGATATTTATTTTGTTTCCGGAGGAACACAGGCTAACTTAATTGTTATTTCTGCTGTTTTAAAACCTTATCAATGTGTTATTTCTGCCTCTTCAGGCCATATCCTGAATAACGAGACCGGAGCTATCGAAGCCACAGGTCATAAAGTACTGAGTATCGAAACGGCAGACGGAAAAATAAAACCATCAGATATTATTCCAATTTTAGAGGGACACAGTAATGTACCGCATCAGGTGGTGCCTAAACTGGTTTATATTTCCAATTCTACAGAGCTGGGAACAATCTATCAGGCAAAAGAACTGGAAGAGCTTTCTGTATTTTGTAAGGAAAATAAATTATACCTGTTTATGGATGGGGCAAGGCTTGGTCATGGACTGACTGCAGAAATCAGTGATCTTACCCTGGAAAAAGTAGCTGCTCTTACCGATATTTTTTATCTTGGAGGAACGAAAAACGGAGCATTAATAGGTGAGGCAATTGTAATCAATAATCCTTTGCTACAGGAAGATTTTGCTTTTAATATCAAACAGAAAGGAGCATTACTGGCAAAAGGAAGATTGTTGGGAATCCAGTTTTCAGAGCTGATGAAAGATAACCTGTATTTTGAGCTGGCACAACATGCGAATCAGCAGGCCATGAAGATTAAGAAAGCTTTGCAAAAAAAAGGAACTGCATTTCTTTCAGATACTTATACCAACCAAATTTTTCCTATTCTCAGTAACCAGCTTATAGAGATATTATCTGAAAAATTTGAATTCTATGTCTGGAAGAAAGTAGATGAAAATTTTTCAGCCATTCGTCTTATTACTTCGTGGAGTACAGGAGATGAAGCTGTGAACCGTTTTATTGAAATGATTGAACAGAATTAAGATAGAATGAAAAGGCTGTCTCAAAAGTCCAATAGTGGATTTTTGTCATTCTGACGAAGGAAGAATCTCTATGACAAACAACTACATGAGATTCTTCACTAATTTATGAACTTCGTTCGCAGACTTTCAGTCTGTGTTCAGAATGACACTTTTGAGACAGCCTTTTTTTATTTTATAATGAATTATTTTTTCAAAGCTTCATTGACTACTTTACAGTCTGCAGGCGTTAGCTTCTGTCCGTCTTTATAACTGATTTTTTTCTCGTCAGCATATTTGGTTTGTCCGTCCTCTTCCTTATGATCACCAATACCCTCCGTTAAAATATTATCTTTCTGCAGGAAATAAATATCTCTTTTGCTCTTTTTCCCTTCAGAGCTGAATTCATAGGTTAGTTTCAGGGTGTCTCCCGATTTGAAACCTGTTACATCTCCTTTTGAGCTGTCTTTTTCACTGTTTTTATAGGATAATTTTCCGGTGATTGTTCCTAAATTGTCATCAATAGAAGCAAAAACACTGTCTTTTCCTGTAACCCCGATATAACAGAACGATTTTGGCCCAAGGGTATCAATTACCGGTTCTTCCACAGCAATGGTATCTGCTTCCACTTTGGGAGCCGGAGCTTCAGTTTTCTTATTACAGTTGATTAAAAAAGCTGATACAGCGCCCAATAAGATTAATTTTTTCATATCCTTCATTGTTAAAAATCAAATTTCTATTCTGCTAAAATAATAATAGTATTTGTATATTAAAAATAGGATATGAAGAGATAATGATTTTTTGGTTAAAATTAATATTTCATAAAATGGATTTTAAGGAAAAATATTAATTAAAAAAATACATTGAAATTACCAATACTTATGGCATGAATTGTTTTTAGGCACGGAAAATGATTTACTTTTTTAAATTGATTGTAATGAAAAAGATTACTAAAGTGCTGAGCTTGGGATTATTTATTTTAGGTATATGTTTTGTCGGGGGACAGGCTCCTAAGAATTATATTTACACTTCCTCGGGAGATCTGCAGGGAATTGAAAAAATGATTACCCGTAAAGATATCGGCGGTGTACAGATTGTCTACAACTGGAAGGCTTTGGAAACATCAAAAGATGTCTATGATTTTTCGGTTATTGAGAAAGATCTGAATTATCTGACGAACCTTAACAAAAAACTGTTTATTCAGCTTCAGGACAGATTTTTTGAGCCACAGGCGCGATATGTTCCTGATTATATATTGAAAGATAAAGAATATAACGGGGGATTGGTTCCTCAATATGATAATCCGGGAGAGAATAAACCTGTTGGAAACGGCTGGGTTGCCCAGCAATGGAATCCAGCTGTCCGGATGAGATTTCAGAAGCTGATAGGAGAACTCGCAAAGAAATTTGACGGAAAAATCCAGGGAATTAATCTTCCGGAAACATCGATCGATATTGATATGAAGAAAGATAAGACAGGTTTCAGCTGCGACCGTTATTTTCAGGCCGAATTGGAAAATCTTAAATTTGCGAGAAATGCTTTCCGTGAATCCTATGTTTTGCAGTATGTTAATTTCTTTCCGTGCGAATGGGAAAATGATCACCAGTATATGTCCAGACTTTTCGATTTTGCTTACCAAAATAATATAGGACTGGGCGGACCTGATATTGTTCCGGATAAGAAAGCCCAAATGAAAAATTCCTATCCTTTTTTTAATCAGTACAAAGGAAAACTTTCTCTGGTAGCAATGGCCGTTCAGGAGCCGACTTTGACGTATACAAATCCGAAAACTAAAAAGCCTTTCACCAAAGAAGAATTTACAGAATATGCTGAAAACTATCTGGGTGTAAAAATTATATTCTGGAGTGTGGAATCTCCCTGGCTGAGAGATCCCAGTTGATTATTCTCCTTATACTTTTAATATTCCTCTGAAACCTCTTGCGGCATAATAAGAATCTGCACCATTGTGATACGTAAATACGGTATTGTATCGTCTGTCGCAGAAAACAGCACCTCCAAGTTCACGGATCTGTGGTGGTGTTTTGATCCAGCTTGAAGTCTTTTGGTCAAATTTTCCCAATTCCTGAAGATGACGGTATTGTTCTTCTGTCAAAAGTTCAATTCCCATTTCAGAAGCGGTATCGATGACATTGCTTTCCGGTTTATTGGCTTTTCTGGCATCCCAGGCTTGATAATCATAACATAAGCTTCGGCGTTTTGGGCTTTCGGGAGAGCAGTCAACGAAAGAGTATTCGTTTGTTTTTTTATTATAATCTACCACGTCGGGTTCGCCATCTGTGGTTTCCATTTCATATAAAGAGCGGATTTTTTCGGGATGGGCTTCCAGTTTTTGCTGGATTTTTTCCCATTTCAGGTCTTTATGACGGTTCATATTCTTTTCGAAACGGGTTTTTAGTGTTTTTAAAAGCTCGTTGGTTTGTTCCGGGGTTAGTTTCTTTTTCATGTCAAATTTTGTTTTGTTGTGTTGTATTGTTGGAAATCGCAAAGGCGCAAGTTTTGTTATTGAGGAGTGTTTAAGGCGCAAGGATTTTATCTTCGATAAAATTTCTTTCTTTTTTAATCTTAAATGATTTTAATAAAAACTGTTTAAACCTATCAAAGAATGTTCAGTATATATTGAACCATTAAGAAGGATTTAAGAAATAAAGTATAGTTAAGATCATTCTGATTTTTAAGCTTAAAGCGAAGCTCATCTTAATATTCTAAATAGCTTAATACAATCTTAATGTTTCAAAATAAAAGTTTAAACAATTTTAATATCATAATGATTAATCAATGATAGTAATTTTTCTTTCTGCAGGTCTGAAATACCAGGAAATAATGACCAATACCAATAATAATACTGCCGGAAAAGTCCTGCCGGCTGTATCGCCAACGATAAGGTGGGAAATAACAGCGCCTGACATCACAAAGAAAAATCCTGCGTAAGCCCATTCTTTTAAAAGTAAACGCTTAGGAATTAAAATAGCAATAACGCCAAGAATTTTACATACTCCGATGATCGTCATCAGATAAGATGGGTAGCCGAGATGGGTAAAATTGGCCAGTTCATCTTTGTTTTTCATCAGTTGGACAATAGCTGTTGAAACCATGCCCAGAGCCATCCATAGGGTGAATATCCAATAGATGATTTTTGTTCTTTTTTGTGAAGGTTGTGGTGTGTTCATGATCTGTTTTTTTTATGGTTAGTCATTTAATCCTATTCCGTCCATGATTTGTGGAATGCATTTTTCAATTCGGGCTTCACGGGTTTTGGACTGTTTGGCAGAGGAGAAGTGGAGCAGGTAAGCCCTTTGTCTTCCGGGAGTTAATGCTTTGAAAGCTTCCTGTAAAGCAGGATTTTGATCCAGTTTCTCCTGAAACTCTTCAGCCATTTCAAACTCTTTTGTTTTCTTCATTTCCACTTTAGCACCCGATTCTTCAATTTCAACGGCTTCAAACATATAAGCACGAAGAACATCTTCCAGATCATTGATTTGCCCTACCTCTGTAAAGCGGATCTGTCTGGCCGCCTGTACATTTTTAGACTGCTGAATCAGGATATGGTCCGGGTCTTTCATTAAAGCTCCTTTAAAAAAGAGAAGCGCACAATATTCCTTAAAACCGTGGATCAGGAAAATATTTTTCCCTTCATAAGTATAACAGGGACAGCCCCATTTTAAATCTTCTGTAAGTTCTGTACTAAGAGCAATCGTTCTTAATTTCTCAAATTCTTCCTGCCATTGTCCGGCATTTTCGAAGAAAAAATTAACTTTTGGATTCATAGTTCTGGGTTTTTGTGTTAGAGGGTTTGAGAGTGGGAGAGTTTTGGGTTTCGGGATTATTTATGTCGGAGGGTTTGAGAGTATTAGAGTGGGAGAGTATAAGGGTTCAAGGTTTAATGTTTAAAGTTGTTATCCTTCACTGATCATTGACGATTCACTTGCAAAGCAAAATTCACTATTGACATTGATGTTCACAATTTGAGCCCTGTTGCCCATTGTCTATCATCTCTTCGTCTATTATCTATTATCTGCTACCTGCTACCTAATATCTCCTGCAAACGGTTATGCGCCATATTAATGCCCTGTGCAAATGGCATTTTCAGGTGCTGGTCTCTGAAGTCTACAGATTTATAAATGGTTTGGATGGTAATTTTGCTGGTGATATCGGTTAATTTTTCAAATGTTAAAAACTCGATCTGAGCAGGAAAAGGCGTGTTTTCCATCTGGAAAGTTCTTATAATTTTCTCGTTCTGGACAATGTCATGAATGGTTCCGTTGGCACTGAAGACCACATCACCCTGAGGATTTAAAGTTTCGAAGCGATAACTTCCGTGCGGTTTGTTTTCGAATTTGGTTACTTTCGTTCCCATCCATTGCTCGAAAAGTTCAGCTTCTGTATATGCCTTGAAAAGAAGTTCTACAGGAAGGTCAAATTCTCTGATGATGAAGATTTCCTGTTTGCCGTCTTCTGCGTGGATTTTTGTTTTAAGTTCCATATTTTGAGTTGGGTGTTTAAGTTTGAGGGTTTGAGAGTGTTAGAGTGGGAGAGTATTAGAGGAAAGAGTTCAAGGTTTGCTGTTTAAAGTTCAAGGTTGTCATTCTTTCACTGGTGATTGACGATTCACTTGCGAAGCAAAATTGACTATTGACATTCGAGTTTAAGGTTTGAAGTTTAAAGTTCAAGGTTGTCATCCTATTCACTGATAATTGACGATTCACTTGCGAAGCAAAATTGACTATTGACATCCACCAGTTAAATCTTGATGCCCTTGTCTATTATCTATCCGTCTATCATCTTTTATGTCTTATTATTCACATTCTGGTACGCTTTCATCACACTTTCCAGCTTGTTGAACTTTTCATCCCACATTTTGCGGAAAGGTTCTATAAAATCGGCTATTTCTTTCATTTTATTGGGATTTAGGTGATAGATAATTTCTCTGCCGTTTTGTTCAGAGCTCAGCAGTTCGCACTCTGTAAGGATCTGGAGATGCTTTGAAACGGTAGGTCTTGCCGTATCAAAATTGGAAGCAATAGCTCCCGCCGTCATCGACTGTGCCGCCACCAACATCAATATAGACCGTCTCGTAGGATCCGCTATCGCCTGAAATACATCTCTTCTTAAATTCATTGTGTAGTTATTTGACTACAAATATATGTGTAGTTATTTAGCTACGCAAGTTTTTTTTGAAAAAAATGATTAAATAATTAAAAACCTTATTATTAAAAGAAAAATGGAGAACTTAATGCTCTCCATTTTATTAGCTAAATAAAGCTTGTGTATATTTTTTATTGACTACTTTATCTCTCATTGAAGCTTTATCTGTAAAGTTTCTGGAGATATTTCTAATCATTTCACTGTAATTATCAGTTCCATTATCTTTTTTACGATAGTAAGGTTTAACAGAACAACAGTTTTTATGTTCAAAAAGAGTGTTAAGTAAAGTTCTATCTGAAATCCCACAAGAGTGTCCAAATATAAAAACTTGATAATTATTTGAATTTATAAAGTCCAGTAATCTTTTATAGGAATCGCTTTCAAGATATTTCATAGATTTAATATTTTGAAGATATTCATTGTCATCAAGATCTTCAATTTCTAAATAATCTTTATCTATTTCATCTCCAAAACCAAAGATGATTCTATTATCTGTTTTGTTATTTAAAATCCCATGGATATGTATTACATCAATTGATATATCATTATCAAATTCTTTATCGATTGGAGGATTATGATAGTGAATCTCAGTTGATGTATAATTAAAGTTTAAGAATAAAACTTCATCCGGTCTATATCGAAAGTAATTTGCTGATGCCTCTGATTTTAGTAGTTTTTTAATTTTTGTTTTAGTCCCTTTATCATCTAAGCTCATTAACTCTTGATATAACCTCTTTTCTCGATTTGATAAATCAAGTTCTAGGGTGTTAATATCATTTGAATCTAAATGTTTAATATTAGGGTAAACAGTCTGAAAAATTTCTTCTGTTAATTGATTAATGTATAACTCTGAAAAATCTCTAAAATTAAAATCGGAATATATCACTTCATGTATTGATCTTTTTAAGCACATCTGATAATCAGTACTTGCAAAATTCTTATTAAATTCTGTTTGAATTGTTGTAAGATATTCTTCTAATAAAGATTCAATAATTTGGAAATGTTTATTCAGATTACTTATATCGTAACTTCGTGCAGATCGTTCTTTATAACTCTTTTTTAACAAAGAATAATATTCCTTTTCAATATCTACCCAATTTAGGGAATGTTTTTTTTCTGTTAATATTTCAAGAAATTTATTTTGATAATCTATATAACCCTTATTAAATTTTAAACTTGTTAAAAGACTTTTATATTCAGATTCACCTTTAGCTGCTTCATGGTATGAGACTAATGGAACCCGTTTAATTGTAATATTATCATCTTGATAGGACTTACCATAATATTTTTTGTCTAAAACCTCCTTTCTTTTATTTCCCCAATAATTATTAATAAAGTCTCCATAGCTTGTTGGCATTCCATGAGCAAGGTCAAAACCATTCCCAATTAAAATTATACGATTCATTGTTATTAGTTTCTGTGAAATAGTTTAGTTAATTTTTTTCAATCAACCTCTCCAATTTCTCAATCATCTCCCTCTGCTGCTCCAGCATACGCTCATAAAGCTCAACCATTTTATCAAGAGGATTAAAAGTGCAGTGGAAGTTTGCTTGCGCTCCATCAGTAAAAGTATTGGCAACAGCGCTGTCATGGAAAGTATTTGCTATGATATTAATTGCTGATTCCTCATCAAAATTTTCAATCGCTTCCGCGGGAACTTTCAAGATCTTTGCTACCTGTGCCAGAATATCAGATTCTACGGTTTCTTTTTGTTCCAGAAGGGAGATTTTCTTTTGGTTCCAGTCGTCGCCCAGCTCAAAAGCCAGAGCTTCCTGTTTGATGCCCAGCATTTCGCGGAAACGCTTTATATTTCTACCCTGATGTATTTTTTTATTTTGCATATCTGTGTAACTCATAATAACAAATATAAAGCTTTAGAACAAAAAAATAATGCTCTGTTTTAAAATAAATACTATTCTAAAATATCCGTCTTTCTGAATAAAATATCCTTTATCCGGATGGTTTATCCTTCTTATTATCCCTTCATTTGTTGAAAAATAACAAAGATGAAAAGAAAAAGAAGAATGAACAGCAGCAAATATAATGAACTGCATAATCGTAACCTTACGGTTTTCCTCAAATCGTTTTCAAGAGCGTATGGCAGAATCGTGTACTTTCCCGAAATAAGAATTACAGGAAAGTGGGTACAGCAATGTGGCTTTCAGGCAGGAGATAAGATATTGGTTACCGTAAGCAGGAACCAGATTATTTTGGAAAGGGAAGTGAGCTATGAGTGAAAGTATTGGTTTTAAACCATCAGGAGGCTTAAATTTTTTAAATTAAAGTTTTTTTATTTTGAACCATTAAGATTGTAGGAAGAGGTTAAGAGGATTAAGATTCGTTTCAGCTTTCAATGAGAATGCTTTTGAATGTAGCGGTAAGGCTTCATGAATGTCTTGTGTTCTCTTCATATTCTTAACAGCTTACCGCTTTCTTAATGGTTTTTAAATTAAGTATAGTTTTATCTCATCAATTGCGTTATTTAGCCCTAATGAGCGGAATATATTCTTTTACAAAAATCCCGATATATTTTCCATTATATTCTACAACACAAGTGCTGATATTCATTCGGTTGCAAAAATCCTGATACGCGGAATTGTCTCCGATATCATCACTGATAAACACTCCGCCAGGTCTCAGTTTTTTATAGATCTGATGATACGCCCACATTCTTCCGTGGTAACTTTTATCGGAATCATAGTGGAAAACATCAAATGAAGAAGCCTGTTTGAAAATTTTAGGCAGAGATTCTCTATCGGCAAAACGGAATAACTTCCAGTATTTTTTAAGATGATCAGGAACAACACATCCTGCATACTGATCTCCATTCTGAGCAAGAAAAGGCATATCTGAACTATAGAGTGTGCCGTTTCTTTTTTGAAGCGAAAGCAATATCGCCAGTGAAGACCATCCATAAGCTACTCCGGTTTCAAGAACGTTTTGTGCTTTGGTGAATTCACATGCATAGTAAATAAGCTCCAAGGCACCATGTTCACCCATTTTGACAGGGCATTCTTTTTCTTTTACACCGGCTTTTTGCAGGATATCGGCATAAGCAGATCTGAAATGATCAGCATTGCTGGAGAAAAGTCTGGAGATCACCTCTTCCTGAGAAACGGCTATGGATGCAGCCCAGAAATTTGCTCTGGCTTTTCCTTTGGACGGACTTCTTCTGTTGAATGTGTTTTTGATAATTTTCCTGCCCAGTTCAGGATAAAGAGGGGGCCTTTTAAGATAAGCTACAAATGTTTTGAGGACTGTTGACATTTCACAGATGTTGTATTATAGTTTTCAGCAAATGTACTTTTTTTAAAGGCCATATTGCATTGAGGCAACATTAATTTTAACAGTAAATCTGTTAAGGTTTTGTAATAAATACAGTCCGGAAATTATCGGTGAGATCTCTTCTTGTTTTTAATTGAATAGATCAGTTTGGCTTTCAGTTTATTAAAGTAGAAATCGTTTTTTTATACGTGAGGAAGAATTTTTGTTTTTTCCTTTACAAAAATGCCTTTCCAAGAATATATGGAGTACGGTCATCAAAACGGTGATACTTTTCTGCTTTTTCACTGGGGTAGGTATTTTATTTAACACACTAAAAAGTGTGTTGTATGCAAATGTATAAAATAAATGGAAAAAATCAAAAGAAAATAAGACGAAATCATCCTGATCATATTGACTGGTCTGCTGCTGTAGAAAGTTATACTCAGAAAATTGCTTTATCTTTGGGCTTTTAATGTTTGCAGGTATTAAATAATATTATTTGAAGATGAAGTTTTTATTAGACCTTTTGTTTCGTACGATTCAGCTTTTTACAGAGCCTTATTTCTTAGTATTTCTTGCAGTGGTTATCATTGCACTTTTAAGAAGAAAAAACAAACGTAAAAACCTACGGATAGGAATTGGCATTGTTGCTGTTTTAATGATCATTTTTATAGGGAACGGTTTTCTCGGAAAGTTCACCGCAGAATATCTGCAGAAAAGTTATGTGAATACTATTGCGAATAAAAACAGGACTCCTCAGAATCCTGTTATCGTTGTATTGGGTGGCGGCGTTGTAGATTTTAACCATACAGAAAAACTGCATACATTGTCTTATTCCAGACTGGTGACGGCTTATCAGCTGTATCATGAATACAGGAAAAATAATCTGCCTTGTAAAATAGTCATTTCAGGAAAGGGGAGAGGACATACAAGTGAAGCAGAACTCTTCAGCGAAAATTTTAAAAACATGGGGGTTCCGGATGCTGATATCATCAAAGAAGACAAAAGTATGAATACCTATGAAAATGCAAAATATTCCAGCAAGATCCTTAAACAGATGGCTCCTTCTGATGTCTACCTGGTGACTTCCGGTTTTCATATGAAAAGGTCTGTGGCTTTGTTTCAGACATTTGGAGTAAAACCTGTTCCGCAAGCTTCAGATTTTATAGATACGGAAATTACCTGGTTTCCTAACAGCTATAACGCAGCATTTACTTTTGTGATGCTTAAAGAAGTACTGGGAATATGGCAGGTGCAGCTGTATAACAGTTTGGGATTGAACGGGTAATACATAAACTTATGATATAAACCGGACACTTAAAATTACTTAAGTGTCCGGTTTTATTTTTATAGTAAACGTATGTAAGCTGTACAAAAACCATAAAGTCATAAAACCTATCATTTTTAAACACTTGAGTTCAGAAGTTTAAAATAAAACTTAAACCTTTAAATCATACAAAGTGTTAAATATTAGTCAATTATAAAAAAAGCAATAAAACCTCCCAAATAAGCCGTATTTATCAAGTCAGTAACTATGCTATCTGACTGAAAACAGAGGAGATATACGGGCAAATTGTATTTCAGCCTGATTATTTGGTTTTTGTAAAGGGTTACATAAAAAATACATTAAACTTATGTCCATCCGGATCTGCAAATACAAAACCGTAGTAATTGTCTCCGAAAGTCTCAGGCTCTGAAACAATGGTTCCGCCAGCATTTTTAACTTCTTCAGCCCAATTGTCTACCTGAGTTTTATTTTCTGCAGAAAGGGTAAATATGATTTCGTTGGAGTGGTGGGGATCTCCAAACTTCATACTTTTCAGGTTGTTTTCAATAACAGTTTGTAAGAAAAAGTGAATAATGAATTCATTTCCAGCCATAAAAAAACTTACCAGTTCATTGGATGTGTGTGGATTATTGGGCCTGAAACCCAGTTCAGTATAGAATTTCTGTGTGCGTTCAAGGTCGGTTACGGCCAGATTGGCCCAGATCATTTTAGGTTTCATATCGGTGATATTTTGGTTAGGATAAAGGTATTTTGTTTTTACAGAATAAAAACTGTCATGGGACAAGATTTCGTATTTTTAAGGGGTAAATGAACATTATGGAAACTTTACTTCAGGAATTAGATTCAAATATTAAGAGCGTAAGGGCTGACTTTTATGATGGGTTTCCTTCTAAATTTCCTGTTGGGTAATTTAACATAATATAAAAGGAGTTAAGTTATAATTAATGATCGAAGACCCCTTAAAGACCCTTGTCAAGGTTCAAAACCTTGACAAGGGTTGCGCTCTCTACAACTAATTTTTTCAAATAATTGAACCAGGAAAATTTTTCCTTTATCAGAAATCAGAGAAAAAAGATTTAGGGGAAGTTGTAAAAAGTTCTGAAATAGAATTTTTCGTTTTGTTTTATCCTTACCAAAATTTCAAAGAATTGGATGACGATAAGCCGGAGATTTTAGGTTTACGACAAAGAAGAGTTCCGAGAATTCGTTAAAAGCTATTGGGTAGAAAAAGTTTAAGAATACCGGATTCTCAGACAGTAGTGCTCTATTTCTTTTTTATAATAAAAATCCTATAATTTATATTATGTTAAATTGTATATTATTCTGGTTTCAAAGATTCACAGAACATCTTAGGTTTCATTACTTTGCTCTCCTGATCTTAATATCGGGTTTTTCAGGTAATACACAACTCTATTCAAGATTGTGCTAATTAGAAATGGCGGATTAAAGGATTTTAACACCCTTAATCCGCCATATTATAAACTGCTGTGATCAGAAGTTTTTCTATTGATTTAATTCTTTTTATTTAATTTTTCTAATTCAGGTAAATCTTTTTTGTACTTTTCAACGTCCCAAGCTAAATTCCAGTTTTTAACGTAGTCAGAGATTGGACCCAGGCCAACTTCTGTTCTTCTTTTATCTACATTTTCCGGATCTAGTAAAGGTAAAACATAGTAAGTATTATTACTTTGATTGATTCCTATCTGGCTTCCGTATATTTGTTTTCTGCCTTCCCGGATTTCTATTCTGTCAATTAACAACGCTAAAGAACCGGCACTTGCATTTCCTTTTGTGACAGCTTCTTTCATCATCGGTAGATATTTTTTCTGCGTTTCCAGATCTGAATGCTGAATCACAAGAAATAAGGCACTATTGGCCTGTGCGCCTACTTTGTCTTTACCCACCCAGCCTTTTTCATCTAATATTTTTTTTACTTTTAACAGGTTAAGCGAGTCTTTCTGCATTGTTTTTTTCCAAAGATCATTCATTTCCTTAGATTGCGGACCGAATTTTTTTTGCGTTTCATCCATTTGCATTCTATATTTTTGGTCTTCCTCAAGAATTGCCAGTAATTCAGCCTGCAATGGTTTGTCATAATTGGCTTCTATGACCGCTATTTTCTTTTCTAGCTTTTCAATTGTTTTCCCCCATTCTTTTTTTGAATGTAGATTATCCAAATCAGAATCAGATTTTAAGTGCTTGAGATTGGTCCAGCCTTTATCTATGGATAGGTTCAGCCATTTGAATGCTTGTTTTGTATTTCCTGCCAAGGAAGATGAGCATGCGCCATTATATAAGTGACTTGGATTTTCGCTTTCGATTTTAAAAGCTTTACCATATACATCCGTAGACATTTTATAATCTTTTGCCCTGTATAATTGATCAGCTTCAATTATTAATTTTGAGTATTCCTGAGCATTAGCGCCTGTGAATAAAAATAATAACAACAAAGCATAAATAGTGTTTCTCATTTTTTCTGTATTTAATTCTTAGATTTTAGATGGTTATTATTCTACTAATATAAAATTTATTTTGATGATTAAATTGTTAAGAGATCACAAAAAAGATTTTCATGCTAAGTTTTGGATTAATTGATGAATTTTTTGTTTTTGAAATTCATGTGGATTTACTTTTTCAACTTTTCTGAAGATAAGATTCTAATATGCCTTGCCTCATTTCAACTTTTTTGTATTCATTAGTTGTGTATTATACAATAATTATCCTGTTGAAAGATTGTAATTAAAAAGGGAAATCATCTTCATCATAATATAAATTAAAAGTGTCTTCATCCTCATCTTCATCTTTATCGTTATCAGCATCATATCCATATTTTGATTTACTTATTGCCTCTTTGTGTTTATCAGCCATTAGGCTCATATGCTTTTTAAAATCAATAAATCGAACCCCGTTGGTTACTAACTGTTCAAATTCTGTAGCATACAAACCTGAAAATTTAGCTCCTGTATACCCTGTTGAACGGCCTACTATATTTTGAAGCCAAGTTTCATCTTCTGTTGAAAGATTACTTCCTAACTTAATTGAATTGATGTTATAGCAAAGTCCCTCTTGATAAGCAGCAATTAGAATACTTTTTACAAACGAATTATTTATTTTGCATAATCTTGCTATTAGTGTCTGTGATACTTCAATTTTACATACGAAACTAACCCATAAAAGCCAAACAATTTCATGATGATGTGCGGCTCCAATAGATTTTTCAAGAATGACATGTATTATATTTCCCCATCCAACTTTATCGATTGATTTATTAATTGCTACCCTCTTTGCTAGAAGTAAGCAGAGATAATCTAAACAATGCGGAAAATGAAACAATATTCGTTGAAGCTTAGGTTCAAAATCAGACCAATAGTTTTTATAATACAACTTAAGTTTATCTAATCTTCTAAGAGCTAATTTCATTGGGCTTTGAGAACCTATTGTGTTAGAAATATCAAAAGCCTTATCCAATAAATAATTTATTGTATCGTTCAAGGAACTATAATTTCTATCGGACCGTAATTCCTGAGCCCAAACATCATCAATTGGAAATAAACCAGGTAAAAGCTGTGTTTTAGAGTCATTGACTTGAAGTTCATAATTCTGTAATATATCGCGCAATTCAGACAATACGATGGAGCTATCAAATTCTGATTTAACGCCTAAATAATAGTCATCCACATGCCTTACGCCTCCAATTATTAAATTATCAACTTTCTGTTGAAGTAGATTATCAATGTCACTAACTAAATATTCTGCTATGATTCGAAAAGCATCTGGTCCAACAATCACACCACGCGTTTGACCATTTTGACATTGCTGTATAAACCAATCAAGACTATTGAAATATAATGTTTTAGAAGTCCTAGATGTATCTTTTTTGGCTGCTTCCCTACCATGTGCAGCCCATACTATAGAGTGTGTATAAATACTAGGAAAAAACTGGGCAATATCCGTTTTTAATAGATAAGGCGAATGTTTTATTTGTGAAGACAATTTTGATACTACTTCACTTAAAGAATGAACCAATATAGCTCTATCATCTTCTTCTTTTCCCATTTTGATATTACTAATACCAAAATTTGATTGTTGCAATTTTATATCTATTTCTTTCCAATTTTTATCAATAAAATCGCATAAATTGAAATAAGGTATAGGGTTTACTGCTCCGTAATATCGTCTATTTCCATCGTGTTTTGTACCACTGTATCTTATGTATGCTGAACTCCTTTTATGGTACTGTTTACCTAAGATATCTTTTATCAATCCATTAAAACTTCGGGCTAAATTTGTGCTTACAAAACAAGGAGGTAGAACTTCTGGAAAAAATCCCTTATTTAAAAGAGAGCTTCTAATAATCTTACTTTTTCTAATCATATTAATAAAGTTTTCATGGATATAATTTTAGTTTTTTTAATCATTTAATATCTACAAAAATGTAACTCTTGATATTGGGAACTTCATGATTTTTTCAGGATTTGCGCTTAGGTATTTTATACAGAATTCTCATAATTATCAGCTTACTAATTGTTTCCTCAGTAAACTCTTCGGTTTCCCCCCAGTTTGGCCTCTTACTCTGGCTAATTGCAAACCTTTATAGGTCACTATATTAATTTACACCATTAGTTTGCAGTTGGTTATTCCAGTGTACACAAATATAACACAGTTATTTATATATAAAATGAGGAAAACCATAAAGCTCCAAAATCCGCAGATTTTGGAGCAGGGTTTAAATAGCTAACCTTTCGGCTGTTGTACTATTGCTTGGTGATTTTATGGAAAAAAGTATCACCTTTAAAGATATAGTCTCCTGAAGGATATTCAGTCAGATCGACGGTGTTTTTCCCTTTTCTGAACAATATATTTTTAATGAGGTTACCGTTATTGTCATATAAATAAACATTTTCATCTACTGAGGATTCCACGTTGATCACTCCTGTCGTTGGATTAGGATAGGCGGAAGTTTTTGTTTTTGGGGAAGCTTCTCTTGTTGACAGAAAACAACCTGAAATATAGGAATCTCCGATAATATTAAACCCTTTGCTGATCAGCTGGGCTCTGGCCAGCATCGCTTGCGGTGTAGAATAAACCAATCCTGTTGCATCTATAGTTCCGGACGTTATTGTGGAGTTCGCCCAGGTAGGATTATTATTCAGAGCGATGAGAAAATTGCTGTAATTCGTACATGATAAGCCTGCATTTTTAAATCCGAAATAGATTGTATTCCAGTTGAAGTTCTGCAGCTTGATATTCCACGAAGAAATATCCTGGTCAAAATGGGAAGCACCTGCAAACATATTTAATCCGGCGAAATAATCCGCCTTACTTACATCCCAGTTTCCGATGGGCTGATTGAACGATACTGCATTTTCAAACATATGCTCAAAATCTGTCACTTTACCTTTATTCCAGTTATCAAGGGGCTGATTAAATGCTGCCGCATTATAGAATGTATAGCGGAAATTAGTTGCATTTTCTGTATTCCATGAATTTAATGGCTGATTGAAAGCTGTTGCATCTGCAAACATGGAGGAAAAATCAGTTCCGGACATCGTATTCCAGCCAGAAATATCCTGATTGAAAGAAGATGCAGAAGAAAACATGCTGCTGAAATTCGTTACTTTTGCCGTATCCCAGTTTCCGATATTCTGATTAAACAGCGTCGCTCCGCTGAACATACCGCTCATGTCCGTAATACGGAATGGATTCCAGTAAGAAAATGAAGTATGGCCTGTCAAAGATGAACAGTTAAGGAACATTTGTGATAAACTGGTTATCTGTGTCAAATCAGGAGTATCTGCAGCTGTTACGTTAAGATTGGGACAGTTGGCGAATGCTCTGTCGAATTGCTGAAGCCATGTCGTATTTCCCCACTGGCTGAGTTCTATAAGTTCCTGATTTCCACCCGGAGGAATGATTTCGGTATTGGCCCTGAATCCGTAAAATGATCCGTTACCGCTGGATACTTTTAATTCGTAAGTGGCCTGCAGAGGATCTGGATGGAATGATGGCCCAAAATATATAAGTAAAGGCTCATTGCTGCTAGAGTTTACATTATCAAACATCCCGTTATGCTCAGGATATCCTACTTCGTGCCAGTAAATGGTGTAATCGGTTCCTGTGCCGCCGAATCTTATTGAATGATCAATGACGCCGTTTGCATTGGGTTTCCAGATGGTAGTGAATTCATTCTGCGCATAGGAAATGCAAAATAAAAGGAGAAAAATGATTATTAGTTGTTTTTTACACATAATTTAAAAAAGTTGTTTTAAGGTTAAAATTGGGTTGGGTAAGACAATTAATTTCCCGGGATTCTTTATCTTATCTCTGATACAAAAGTACTGGCGCACAGCGACAAAACTCGTCGTATTAAAATTTTTTCCTTCTTTTTTTTCTTTTTTTTTGATTAATTTTTGTATAAATAAACAAGGTAAAAACCACCAGAAATATTCTGCATCCTAAAAGGTGGTTTTACATGGATAACCTAAAAAAATCTGCAGCTATTAAGTAATAATAACTGCAGAAAACAGATTGATTTATATAGTGATTTTCACACCGGCGGAAATAGTAATTCCGGGAAGCGGACTGAGGAATTTTAACTGAGAGTTCTGAAGTCTGGCTTCAGCATTCAGCAGATTGTTTCCTATGATATAATATTCGAGATCACCTAAACCCAGACTACTGTCCTTATAGGAAATACGGGCATTCAACAGTGAAAATGCGGGCATTGGAAGTTCAGGATTAATATTTTTACCTAAATATTTTTGCCGTAAGTAATGGTCTAAGCTGATATTCACGCTGAAGTTCTCTAGAGTTCCTTCCAGATTGAACCCGAAACGGCTTGTTGGCATATTGGGCATATAATCACCATCACTCCACTTTCTTATGGAGCTGTCGGCAACGCTTATATTTCTTACCAGATCATAATATCCACCTATCTCCCACTTTCCTGCTTTTCCGAGATCTGCTTTATAAGCAGCTTCCGCTTCAATTCCATTGATTTCCGTATCATCGGAGCGCCATTCTTTTACCAGAAAAACTTCTCTGGAAATTCCGGTGTGGGCAAGATAAATATAGTTTTTATAAGAAGTATGATACCAGCTGGCAGATACCCGCAGGTTCTTCAGATTAACTCCGGTCCCGATTTCAACGGTATTGGCTGTTTCCTTATCCAGTGTATCATCACCATTTTCTTCTGTCAGGATCGCAAAATGATTGTTTCCTGAATAAAGCTCATTCACCTCCGGTGCTCTTTCTGAATGGTTGTACTGTACTTTCAGATACCCTTTTTTAAAGAGAGTCCATTGTGCGGAACTATGAAATTGGTGAAGCGTGAAATCTCTGTCACTGAGTTTTCCTCCGGAAAGTCCGCGGCTTCTGACATACTTATTATCTGCTTCTGCCCTGCGTTGTACATGATCGTTTCTGTACCCAAGATCCAGTTGAAGAAAATTAAAATCAAGGTGCTGCATGGTAAAGATTCCAATTTCACGGCTTATATTATTGGGTAAGTATCTTTGGCCTCCGGTGCCTTCCATATCTCTGTATTGTATTTCAAGCCCCGTAGTTCCGGTAAGAAATTGTAATTTCTGCTGGTTGATTTCCAGGCGTCCATTGTGTTGATTCACAGCAAACTGATTGGCGCGGTAACGGTCCAGAAGTTCTGCGTTTTTTGAAAATACTCCCATATAGTTCAGTTTGATGCTTGAAAACGGAGAATGGGTAAACTTGTAACCGGATTCAAACATGGCTTTATGAGATAGGCTTCTGATGTTGATGGGACTATATTCTATTTTGGGTTGTGGTTTTCCATGGCTATGTTTGGGGATTTTAGGGATTGCATATCCCGGGACCCCAAAATAGGAGTAAGAATTCTGATACGCGCCTCCTGCATACAATGATTTTCCGATATAACTGGTTCCGACATAAAATGAATTGCTTTCCGAATGACTGTTGGGAATCTCACCATCTTTTGTTTCCACATAATCTTTGATTCCGTTTACTTCACTTTTATATCGGTCTTTCACGGCATCCTGACCAGGAACATACAAATCGTTTTTCGGGTTGGGATAATATTTACCGTCAGCAGGATTGTAATACGTGGAACTGAATGTATAAAGATCATCCTCAGACAGTTCATACTCTATCATATGATCTTTGGCAAACTGGCTGATATAAGGAAAAAGGCTCTTGTTCAGGACACGTCTCGAATCTACATTGATCTGGCAAAGTGACTGTAAAATACTGTTGAAACCTACAAGCTCAGGATCATAACATCTGTCGTCTTTTGATTTTCCCGGAATTCTGACTATTTCCTGCTTCTGATTGGATGCTCCAACCGTCCAAACCCAGTTTTTAGCAATAATTCCTCTGGCTGAAAAAGCCTGTTTCTGACCACTATTACTGCCTCCTTCAAGGAGTCCTTTGAAATTTATCTTTTTTTCAGGAAGCTGTCTGGCAATATAATCTGTTTCAATATCTACAGCTCCTCCAATAGCTTTTCCACCATACAAAACCGATGCAGAATTTTTGTAAACAATGATATTCTGAACACTGTTCATTTCGATATCCGTATTAAAATCCGGGCTTATTCCCGAAAGGTCATTCACGGCCATTCCGTTTTCCAGTATTTTTACCCGGTTTCCGCTTAAGCTTCTGATAACGGGAGCTCCGGAATTCGGTCCATATCCCGAATTTTGAATTCCGGGAATTTTACTCAATGTTTCTCCCAGTGTATTGGATTGAATGAAATCCAGTTTTTTTCTTGAAATATTGGCAGCGTTATAATTTGTTTTTCCCTGTACCTGAATGGACTCTATGTCTTTTACCGTTCTTTTTTCGGGGGTAATTTTCTGCGCTTTCAGAAGTGATGACGAACAAATAAGTGAGCTGCCTGCCAAAAAATAAAAGGTCCTTTTCATGTGCATATACTTTAATGATCCGGCAAAGCTAGAAAATTAAATTTATTAATGCAACATTGTTGCTTTATTGCGGTTTATCAAAAGCTATTTAATAAATCTAAGTCACTGAAAAGGAATGATATGATAAGAAAAAAACCGCCCTGAAAAGAGCGGTCTGTTTTTTACATGTAATGCTTTCTGACTAGCAAGTTGATCCGCACTCAAGTAATTTGATGTGGATTACACCATTAACAACACATTGTGTCTGGCATAAAGCGTTAGTTACAACAGTGCTTACACCGCCAACTACTCCACCTACTGTAGATCCTACGCCTGTAACTACGCCACCAACGATAGTACCTACACCGCCTACTACACCACCAACTACTCCTCCTAGTCCACCTAGAAGTCCGCCGATTGGATCTAGTAATCCGTTACCTGAAATAGCTTTTAATTCGTTTCTGTCCAATTTTTTTAAGTTTTTCATAACTATAATTTTATATGATTATTACATCACGAATATATGAATAATAATAATAAAATTGCAAATTATTTTAAATAAATTAATTATATGTTTATATTATTTAATATTTCATTAATATAAATACAAATAATTGATAATATTATTTTCACTTATATGTGATTGATTTTCTAAAAGTTAAAAAACATAACTCAATTTATGGAGTTTGGAGTTATTATTTTTGCATTAAATCTTAATTATTAATATTTATTTTTCAATGTTGGAAAAACCGTTTACAAAGAGCTGTAACAGGTAAAATGGATAAGCTGAAATACCTGGATTTCCTTATTTTAGATAAAAAATAAAAAAACATCGATGAAATTTGTACTCTTATCGGGTAAAACCCACTTGGGTTGATTGATAAAGGAATCAAATTTTGTATTTTTGCTGACATACTTATATCAATGTCAGTTTTTTCAAATAATATACGCTTTTTAAGAGCCAGGAGAAAGCTCTCCCAGCAAAATGTAGCCGATGAACTCATGATTTCAAGAGTCCGGTATTCAAAATATGAAAACGGAATTTCTGAACCTCCAATTGAGCTGCTGGTAAAAATTTCAAAATATTTCCATGTGAGTATTGATCTTATGCTTTCAGTAGATATTGAGAAGCATCCGATAGATGAAATGTTAAAGCTTCCGGATAACAGAATCGTTCTTCCGGTAGCAGTGGATACTCATGGAAATGATACCATAGAAATTATTCCTCAGAAGGCATCAATGGGATATCTGGAAGGTTATAGCGATATAGAATACATTGAAAGTCTTCAGCGTATTGCTCTTCCTTTTCTTACCAATGGTAAATACAGGGCTTTTCCTGCGGATGGTGATTCTATGCCTCCTTTCAGAAGCGGATCTTATATTGTAGGAAAATATGTAGAAGGAATTAATGAACTGAAACCAGGCAAAACCTATGTTTTTGTTACTTTAAATGATGGAATTACCTACAAGCGTTTTAAAGAAAGAAAGGAAAATGCAATTTGCGTAAGTGCTGATAATTCATTTTATGAGCCTTATGATATCCCTTTTGAAGAAGTAGTGGAAATCTGGCAGTATGCTTCAGGAATTTTCCCGGAAGATTTCGAGCCGGGTGATTATGAAAGCTACAATTTTAAAGAGATGTTCCGTGAACTGAGACAGGATATCAGGGATCTTGACAAAAAGGTTTCAGGCCGCCGCCGCAAGCAATCTTAATAGTTAAAATAGATATCATATAAAGACTCCTGGTTTTATACCGGGAGTCTTTTATATATGGACTTCAGTTATCAGGGATGATCCGAAAGTTCAATCCAAACCGGAGCGTGATCGCTGCTTTTTTCCCAACCCCGTACATGTGTGTCTACTCCACCGGATGATAATCTCGGCCGAAGATAAGGACTTAATAAAATATGATCCAGCCTCATTCCTGCATTGCGGTCGTAGGCTTTGTATAAATAATCCCAGAATGTATAGATTTTCTCATCAGGATAAAGACTTCGCAGAGAATCCAGCCAGCCTTTTTTCTGAAGTTCTTTAAATGCTTTTCTTACTTCTGTTCTGTATAAGGCATCATTTTCCCAGCGCTCAGGTTTATAAACGTCGACAGGTTCCGGAATAATGTTGAAATCGCCGATAAGGATGGCGGGAAGTTCCATTTTGATAAGCTGATTGGTTCGTCTTTTAAAACGTTTGAGCCACGATAATTTATAATCAAATTTAGGCCCCGGATAAGGATTTCCATTGGGAAGATACAGGCAGCAGATGACCATTTGATCTATAATCGCTTCTATATATCGGCTTTGAACATCTTCTGCGTTACCTGGCAAAGATCTTTGTACTTCAGTTATTTCTTTATTTTTGGCCAATATGGCTACTCCGTTCCAGCTTTTCTGCCCTTTCCATATCGCCTGATATCCTGCTTTATTGATTTCCTGTATAGGGAAACGCTCCTGTGGGGTCTTTAGCTCCTGAAGGCAGACGATGTCTGGTGAAGCTTCCTTCAGCCACTTCAGTAAAACAGGAAGCCGGCCATTGATTCCGTTAACATTATAGGTTGCTATTTTCATGAGGAAGGTTTTTAGAAAATAAATTATTTTCAATTACGACAATAATTATTCCATCATAAATATCTGTTATTTGATATTTTGTGGAAGAATAATCTTAAAAAGATAAGTTTTGGTGAATAATCTCTGGGTAGAGAGATAAAAGTTCAATATATTTGTGTTAAAGATGTAGCTCATTAATAATAAACTTCGATGAAAAGATATCCGACCTTTTTATTAGCATTACTTTTTCCCATTACCATGTATAGCCAGCAGAATCTTACTGCTGATGAACTGTTTGTTAAAGCCCGCACCACCGCTTTTGAACAGAAAGATTATACTACATCTATTGCCCTGGCAAAAGAGGCGTTGGCAAAAGCTCCCAATTATACCGATATTTCTGTTTTTTTGGGAAGGTTATATACCTGGAATAAAGATATTGAAGCGGCAAGAGCTGTGTTTGAAGATCTCGGAAAAAGAGAGGTTCAGGATGAAGATTATTTTCTGGCGTATGCTTCATTGGAATACTGGAATGATCAGAATACAAAGGCAATTGAAATTATAGATAAAGGACTTTCTTATCATTCAAAATCTGAGGCATTACTGCTGCTAAAGGCAAAAGTATATTTTGGAATGGATAATTATGAAGAAGCTGACAAAGCGGTAACCACTCTATTATCTATTAATCCCAAAAATACAGAAGCGAGGGCTCTTGCAGTAAGAATCAAGGATCTGTCTTCTAAAAATGCTATTGGAATTATTTACAACTATTCCCATTTTGACAAGCAGTTTGATGATGACTGGCATATTGTGGGAGTAAGTTACAAAAGAATTACATCTATTGGTTCTGTAATCCTTCGTGGCAATTATGCCAATAAGTTTGCACAAGGCGGAACACAGATTGAGCTGGAAGCGTATCCAAGACTTTCCAAAATGTTCTATTTATATGTTGGCGGAGGATATTCTGATGATGTAGGTCTGTTTCCGAAATACCGTACCGGAGTTTCCCTGAATGCCAATCTTCCTCATAGTTTTGAGGCAGAGCTGGGTTACCGTCAGCTTCATTTCAGCAACAATATCTGGATGTATACTGCGGCTGTAGGAAAATATTATAAAAATTTCTGGTTCAACCTTCGTACTTATATCACACCTGACAGTAAAAATATTTCACATTCTTATACCGGAACGGTGAGATATTACACAAAAGGCGCTCAGGATTATGTTGCCTTTCAGATCGGAACCGGGATAAGCCCGGAAGAATACCGAAATAACCTTCTGGAAAATGAAACCTTTAAGCTTAAAACCTTTAAAATAGGTGCTGAGTATAATTTCTCTTACCGTTCTGTCAATCTTTTTTCTTTAGGAACCATGTATTATAACCAGGAATTCCGTCCTGGTGAGAGAGGAAATCAGTTTGACATTACCTTAGGTTACACCCGGAAGTTTTAAAACTTTGACCTTGTTTTTTTCTTAAAATTAACCATTACCGAATCCGGCATCAGTTTCTTTGTGGAATAAAACCGGACATTCATGCTTTTATACTGATTGAACCGGGTATTGATCTTGTTCAGGGATGCTGCATCATTGGAATTATCTTCCTCCATGTTCTTAAGGGTGAAAAGCTGCCGGTCATGGATATAATATTTCTCAGAAACAAAATCGATAAGCTGGTTTTTACTTTGCATCATAGGGATTCCGGCCTTGCTGATTTCAGAATCTGCAGAAAAGCCACGTCCTACCCATGTAACGGTAGAAGGTGTTTTGATTTGATAATTATTTCTGTAGTACGCCAGAATCGAAGGCGCAATATCAAAATGACTTACCGTTTTATAGAATCGCTTTGATTCTTTTAATAACGGAGAATAGATTAATAATGGCACATGGAATCTGTCAATTTTAGACTGCAATGTAATTTCAGGCATACTGTGATCTCCTGTAATGATGAAAATGGTGTTTTTGAAGTCCGGTCGTTTGCTGTAACTTTCAAAAAAAACTTTAATAGCATCATCTGCATTCAATACCGAAATGAGCTGATTTTTGTGGGCAGATGCCCATTTTTTCTGTTCAGGAGTCAAAATTCCTGAATTAAGCCTTTGATTGTACAGCTTTTCATAATAATCTTTATTGTTGATTAAAAAAGGATTATGTGTGGAAAGTGTAAGAATCATATTGAAATAAGGCTGATTCTGGGGTTTTTGTTGCTGCAGCATTTTACTTAAAACAGCCTGGTCTTCATATCCCCAGCTCTCTCCGTTGTTGGCAGGAAGCTTACGGTAAGGGCTGCTGAAGGAAGCCTGGTCTATAATATGATCTGCACCGCTGTACTCAAGAAACTCACGGTAGCGGTCAAATGATGCATGACCTCCGTAATAAAATCCTGTTTCAAAACCGTTTGCTTTAAGGATATTATAAAGATTGAAATTCTCCGGTGTTTTTTCTATTTCAAGAAAGCCGTTCTTACCAAAGGGAAGAGATCCCGTTAATGATGGTAATGCTCCGAATGTTCTTCCTGCTGAGCTTAAACTGTTTTCCCAATACAATCCTTTATGGGATAAAGAATCAAGATAAGGAGTGAAGTTTCCGATATATCCTTTTGGGGAAGTATACGCATGTCCGAAACCTTCCATCACAAGAAAAACAAGATTGGGAACTTTCTCAGATCGATTAAAGTAAGAACCTAAAAAATCCGGTGTGTTTTCTTTTCTCCAGAACGGATAGTTTTTATCAATCATTTCTGCATTGGCAGTAAAATCTTCATTTTCACCCAGCAATTCAGTGAGTTCCGGATGGTCGCTGATAAAATTGTCTTTATTGGATTTAAAAAAATAAGCCCATTTACTTTTTGCTGCATTTTGATTAAACTCACTTTCGGAACTCAAAATCTTTGCTCCCACTACATTGGAAGGAATAAAAAATGCTGTTAACCCGAAAATCAATAGTATTATTCCCGGATAGATTGATTTTAAAGCTCCTTTTCCTGCAATCCACAAAGGAATCAAGGATCCCACGATTAAAATTCCCAGCAATGCAAAGTTTTTGAAGTTCAGCATTCCGCTTGCCTGCAAAATCTGCTTCATCTCTTCTTTGCTGTAGTATAAAAGGTCGGCACCCAAAACATTGCGGGTTTCAGAAAAATACAGGAACAAAATATATTGAGTAACTGCTACAATAACCAGGGTGATTATTCCCAGAATTTTTGCCCATCCTTCTTTAACAAAATTAATAATCAGATATATAATTCCGACACAGAATGTCAGTTGAAGCGCAAATAAAATGTTTTCTAAGAAAAGATGACCAATAATGGCTGATGTTTCAAATTTTGGAAAAGTATATTTGTACCACAGTGATTCTGCGGTTATTCCTAATAAAAATAAGGCAAAGAAAGCCAATGCCAGCATTCCCCATTTTTTAAGTCCTGCCTGAAGAATGGCATATATCCTTTCTTTCAGCGGTAAATGCTGTGTGCTTTGATTGAAGCCCTGTCTTGTCATTTCACCCCAGCCATGGGATTTTTTGAAATAATCTATAAATCCGTTAACGCCTGCTTTTACGACAATAGGATGAAAATAAAAAGGTTCGGAAAAAGCGGTAAAAATTAGTCTAAGGAAGTCTTTCCTTTTGGTATAAACCTGATGGCTGACAAGATCCACCAATATCGCATAGATGGAATAGAGGAATCCCATTGAGATGACGAGGGCAAACAAGATCAGAAAGAAGGGCCAGTTGATAATCCCAAGCAATAAAAAGATGATAAAGATAATATACCCTGAAAATTCGATGAGCGGCCCCAGAAATTCAAAGAAGAACCAGTAAGGAAGACTGATCATTCCTAATTTTTTATATTTCGGATTGAACATGAGTTTTCTGTGTTTCCACAGAGTTTCCATGGTTCCGCGCATCCATCGGTTTCGTTGTTTTCTGAGAATATCTTTAGATTCCGGAACTTCTGTCCAGCATAGCGGATCCGGAATGGTAAGTACTTCGTAAGGCTCATTCTTTTCCTCCATATACTTTCTCATTCTTACCACCAGCTCCATGTCCTCTCCCACTGTGTTTTTATCATAGCCACCGCAGGCCAGTACAATTTTCCGGTCAAAGACTCCAAAAGCCCCGGAGATCAGGATCAGTCCTGATGCTCTGGACCATGCCATACGTCCCAGTACAAAAGCCCGGATATATTCCAATGCCTGTGTTCTTCCCAGTAGGGTTGTCGGCATATTGACACTTACTACTTTTCCGTTTTCAATGACACAGTTGTTGGCCAGACGAATCACTCCACCGCAGGCAATAAACTTTTTATCAGTCTGCTCCAGCATTGGTTTTGCGAGTTTTAAAATCGAATCCTGCTCGAGAATACAGTCAACATCAATACAGACCAGATAGTCTCCGGAAGAAATATTGACTCCAACATTTAAGGCATCGGCTTTTCCTCCGTTTTCTTTATCAACAACAATCAGTTTTTTGAAGGCCGGATTTTTACTTTTATAAACTCCTCTTACCGCATTGGTTTCAATTTTTCCCTGAATAAAATAAGCTACAGACTCAAGTTCGTAAGCCTCAATCAGCTTTTGCATGGAATCATCTTTACTTCCGTCATTTACAATGATAATTTCCAGATTATGATAGTAAAGGGATAACAGTGAACGTACATTTTCTACAATGGTCATTCCTTCATTATATGCCGGAGCTATAACGCTGAATACCGGAGCATTGGGATTGGCCGCAATAATGCTGTAGTCTGTAAATGTATTTTCTTTTTTATAACGTAATACAGCGCCAAGCGCATAAATTCCTATCCAGCCATAGATAAGGGCTACTGCTGTTCCGTAAATCAGAAACAGCCAGATAACAACTTCATAGATGATGTGTGAGAATTCTAACATGCTTTTTCCTGTAATGCGTATTTAATAATTTGAATTAATTCTTCAGGAGAGGTTTCCTTTTGGGATATCTCTTTCAGTAATTCCTGTTTCTCCAATGCACATAAAGCTTCTGCTGCATATACTTTTATCCCTGAATCCGGATTTTCCAATAACTGATCTTTCAGAAAATCCGTACTGTACTGGTCTTTTGACTTTTTCATGACTTTGAGAATCTCTTTCTGTACTTCAGCTGGCTGATGGGGATAGATTTCCATAAGATCAGCGATTGTTGAAGAATTTTCCAGCGATAATAAAGTTTGCACCGCCTGAACCCGTACATCAGCAGATGGATGATTCAACAAATCAGTAACTGTTGGATAAAGTGATAATATCTGAAATTTTCTTAAGAGTTTAAGGGTAAAAATAACTACGGATTCATTAGAGCTTTCCATCCAGCTTTTAATGCTGTCTCGGGAATTCTCCGGAATATGTGTTACGGAAATAAGCAGACGAAGCTGCTGCCATTCTGATATTTTGGAGGAAATGCTGTTCAGGAAATGAAGACCTTCAAACCCCTTAAAGTTAACCATCGCATATTGTGCTTCCTGATACACCTGTGGGGAGCGATGGGTTAAAAATGTGGAAATTTTTGGCAACGCTTCCTGTACTTGCATGGCGGTAAGTTCCTGTATTCCTCCTGCGATGATATGTTCCTTCTTTTGATTGAGTTTTTTCAATGCTTCTTCCTGAAGATCATACTCCTGAAATAAATCTTTAAGTTTATTCTGTGCTGCTCCGGAAAATTTTTTCTCAGATTCTGCCAGTTTCTGAAGAAACAGATTTCTGAATGAAGCACTACCAGATGCTGATGAAAAGTTAGTGTCTGCAGCCAATTCTTCTTCACCATATACAATTACTTCTGAGATCTTTTTATTGATTACTTCAGACCATCTGAAAACCCGGATAGATTCTCTGTACTGATAAAAGCTGTAGATCAGTACAACGATGATCAGTAAAAGTACTAAAGATAGCATTCCCAGAAAAACAAGAAAGAGAAAATGCACAGAAGTGGTGAGAAACATGGTTGTCGTTTATTTTGAAGAAAATCTTTTTATTCTTAGTATCAATTCATTGGGACTGAATGGTTTTACAATAAAATCGGCTGCACCCAAATCGAAGGCATTCAGTACTACTTCCTCCTGTCCCATGCTGGAAAGCATGATTACCGGTATCTGCTTGCCCATGGTTTTAATGGCAGAAAGTATTTCAATTCCGGAAGCAAAAGGCATCATAATATCTGTTATGGCAAGATCTACTTCCCTGGTTTTAAGGGTTTCAATAGCGTCTTTCCCGTTGCGGGTCAGGATCACTTCGTGCCCTTCTTTTAATAATTTGTGTTCAATCGTTTTTAGAATCAGTTCGTCGTCTTCGGCGATTAGAATCAGCATAATTTTGGTTTTTTATTGTATTAAATTTTTAATTAATTGTAATCCTTTTGTTATTTCCCGGATCATTTCTTTTTCCATGGAGATAAAATCCATGTCGGGTTCCGCTTTACTCTCCCAGCTGGCCGTATTTTTTGTAAGTGTTACCAACCCCGCTGTTCCGGCTGTTCCTTTAAGCTTGTGAAGGATCAGTTTCAGATTAGTACTGTCTTTTTCAGCTGCGTGTTTTTTAATATCTTCTTCAGCCTGAGTAAGCTGTTGCATGACAAGATCCAGGAATATTTTTCTAAAATCTTCATCATCATCACCTATCTGTTCGTTCAGAAGATTTATATCGAGATCATTTTCTGTATCTGTGGTATTCTCGTCCGGAACATTATTCTCCTCTGGAACATTATTTTCACCAGGAATGTATTTTTTCAGTATTTCCAGCAGATCATTTTGTCTTAAAGGTTTAGGAAGGAAGTCATTCATCCCGGAATCCAGACACTTTTCCTTCTCTCCAAGTACATTACCGGCAGTGACGCCAATAATTGGGATATCAGAATATTCCGGAAGCAAACGGATTTGTTTTGTAGCTTCAATACCATCCATTACCGGCATCTGGACATCCATTAAAATGATATTGAATTTTTTTCCCTGACAAAGCTGCCATGCCTGGAGCCCATCCGTAGCTTCTGTAAGCTCCGCATCAGGAATCAATGAACCTATCATTTTATGGTTGAGAACCATGTTAACCGGATTATCGTCCACGAGTAAAACCTGTGGTGACTGCATCAAAAAGGAAGATTCGGTTTCCTGCTGTGAAATGCTGGTTACGTCTTTTTCCGTATTTTTCACAGCCCGGCTTAATGTTTTATAGAGTTCTTCTGATTTAATAGGTTTTAACAGGAAGTATGAATCGCTTTCCTGACGGAAATAATTAATCACATCATGTTCTTCAGATGAGGTATGAAGGATAATCAAAGGTGAGGATTCATTCTGCTGATTAAACAGGTCTTTGATTTTTTCTATGGTTTCCAGCCCGGAAATAATTGGCATATGGTAATCCATCAGGATAACATCAAAGCGTTCTCCCGCAAGTAAGATCTGAAGCGCCTCCATTCCATTGGCAGCCAGCTTTGAATCTATATTTTTATAAGCCAGCATGTGCTGAATAATAATCCTGTTGGCTTCATTGTCATCTACGATAAGAACCTTATTGATTGGCAGCTCTTCATCTTCATGACGGTCGGACATTTCATAAGGAACCTCTATATCAAAATAGAAGACAGAACCTTTATGAAGTTCGCTTACCAATGACAAGCTGCTTCCCATATATTTCAGAATATTATTGGAGATGGTCAATCCGAGACCTGTTCCTCCATAGCGTTTGCTGATTGAGCTGTTTTCCTGGGTAAAGGCATCGAAAATATGCTGCTGTTTTTCCTTAGGAATACCAATTCCGGTGTCTCTTACGGAAAATCTCAGGGTGATATTTTTGCTGTCCAGATTCAGTTTTTCTACTTTAAGTTCTATTTCTCCCTGTTCTGTAAATTTTACGGCATTTCCAAGAAGATTGATCAAAATCTGTTTCAGCCTTGATTCATCCAGCCAGATTGTTTCAGGAAGTCCCGGTTCTATATTCAGCAGCAATTCTATATTTTTTTTCTGCGACTGGTAAAGGATAACATTGATTACCTGACTTACCATGTCGTAAATATTGGCTTTTTCCACAATAAGATCCATTTTTCCGGATTCTACCTTAGAAAAATCAAGGATGTCATTGATGATATTCAACAGATTTTCTCCTGATTCATTAATATAGTGGAGATATTGAGTCTGTATCTCGTTCAATGGAGTTTTTAAAAGAAGGTCGGAAAAACCGATTACTCCGTTCAGCGGAGTCCGGATTTCATGGCTCATGTTGGCCAGGAATTCAGTTTTTGCTTTACTGGCAATATCTGCCATTTTCTTGGCATTTTTCAGTTCTCTGTTGATTCTTACTGAGGCTGTAATATTCTGGGCAGAAACAATAATTCCTCCTATAACATGATTGGAAAGATACCATGGTGTCACCTCTACGCTGTAATGCTGAATGATTTCTTTACCAGGAATTTCTATGGCCATGTCTTCATTCTTATAGGCCTTTCCGGCCAGTGCATCCTGATATATTTTTATTCTTTCATCCGGTACATTGGGCGATATCTTAAACATATTTTCACCAATAAGCCTGATGTCATTCATCTGAAACTCATCTTTCCAGCTTCTGCTTACAGAAACATAATTGAGATCTTTGTCAAACATGGCTACTGTAGCAGGTACGTATTTTACAAAAGACTGCAGCATAGCCTCTTTTTTAGCCAGTTCCAGGTAGATATTTTTGAAGGTATCAATATTCTGAATGATTCCGTACACTCTGGTGCATACTCCATCCTCAAATTCCGGGATCCCTTTTACCCTTACCCAGATCATCACGCTGTCATTCTGTATAAGCTGTAATTCTTCATCGTAGGGAACGCCTTCTTTTACAGCCTTTTCGAATAAAAACTCCAGCTTTTCCCTACTTTTTTCACTGTAAAAGCCCAGTGCATTTTCAAAATCGGGCTGGAAATCTCTATCTATTTTATGGATTTCCCTGGTAGACTGTGACCAAAAAACGGTATTGTTTTTCAGGTTGACTTCCCATCCACCCACCTGTGCCACAGCACTTGTCTGTTCCAGCATCTTTTTGGTTTGAACAAGGTCTTTTTCCAAACTTACTCTTTCAGTAACATTCAGGGCAGTACTTACCACATAAGGATTTCCTTCTTTGTTGATTTCCACAAGATTGTGATACATCCAGATCATTTCTTCACCTCCTTTTGTTTTCAGGATCATGGTTCCGAAATCTTCCTCGTTTTTATTGATTCTTTCGAGATATTGCTCGAGAAGGTGCCAGTTTTTTTGGGGAACAAGGTCTCTTAAATTCAATCTTTCTACTTCTTCAGAAGAATATTGCAGGGTTTCTCTTCCTTTTTCATTGACAGCAATGATATTACCTTCCATATCATGCATACTCATCAATCCTATGGCGTTTTCGAAGAAGCTTCTGAAGCGGCGTTCAGAGCTTTCCAGTTTATTCTTTTCTTCGATACGCTGGGTGATATTGATTCCGAAGCAAAAAATCTCCGAGTGGTTTTGATTGAGCTTTAAATACCATTCAATAATGATGGTTTGAGTATCATCTATCTTTGTTGAAGTCGTAAATGTAACTTCTTCATCGGTATCGGGAAGATTTTTGGAAAGCATTTGCAGCTGAGAATTGTGATTCCCTATCAGATCCATGAAATTCTGATTAATAACCTCTGCTTTATCTAATTGAAACACCTTCTCAAAAGTCGGGTTCACATCCTTCAGCACAAAATCCTTATCCAGAACACAGATCAGATTATTGGAAATGGTAAAAGTCTGCTGAAAATACTCAGCCTGGAGATTTTTCCTTTTTCCCATGAGAACTTTTGTGACTGCCTCCCCTATTTTTTTCAGGGTTGAAATCTGATCATCTGTAATTGTTTTAGGTTTGTAGTCGATAACACAGAGTGTTCCTAATACAAATCCCTCATCATCAATCAGGGGAACTCCCGCATAAAACCGGATTCCACCTGCCAGAATAATTGCGTTATCAGAAGATCTTTCGTCTAATAAAGTATCGTTGATAATAACAATATCACCACTGGCGATAGAGTATTGACATACAGTATTCTTCCTGTCTACAAAATCAAGAGCAAGCCCCACACAGCTTTGGATGGTCTGGGTTTCGCTTTCCATCATGGCAATAAGCCCTGCCGGGCAGTCTGTCACCAGACACGCTGTTTCTGCGAAAATATCTAACTGGGGGTCTTTTTCAAGATTTAAAAGACCAAAATACTCCAGTTTCTTCATTCGGCTTTCTTCATTCGCAGGAATTGGATACTTCTTCATATATTATATCAACAATTAGAGACTTTTCTTTTTTGATTATTAAAAAATGATAATCAAGGTCTTAAAGTTTATATTTTAAATATTTTTAAGCGCTTTAAATTATTATTTTAATAAGTAAACCAAATTACGAAATAATTTTGTATTCTATTACAGTAAATATGTTAATAAAGCTATATGTGTATTTATTTTAAATTAGCTTACGTGAATTCTGTATTTATATTGAAATAACGAGCATTATGAAAATAAAAGCACCATAAGTGAATATGGTACTTAAAAGATGAATCGGGATGAATATAAGATGTTGATTATGTGTTTTCTTAAGGCCTGAGGATTGATTTAGAAAAAAGTCCATTCCCTGAAAATACGGAAATGGACTCACCACTTATCATCATCCAAATCACAACTATACTATGAACAGGGAAGCAATGGCTTGTGCATCGCTGCCGCTTAAAATTTCGTCGTAGGCTGCAGAACCTGCTGCGGCACCAAATAAAGTTCCGGTATTATAACCTGCCTGGTTGGTATTTTCTTCTCCTGCGTAAACCGGATTGGTGGCGGAGGGCATACTTCCTCCGTTGGCAAGCTCAATCCATCCTTTATTCGCTCGCATTCTTCTTACCTGTGAGGCATGTCTGGCTTCAACGGAGTGAATCTGTAACGCTGCCTGCAGAACCACTTTGTTGGACATCACATTTCCTGCCTGCCCTTTGTAAGCTCTCACTCCGGTATCTTCAAAAGCCTGCGCAAGGATAAGAAACTGGTTATAATCTGTAAAAGGCATAAAGTTTCCGCCGGCTGTAAAATCAAAAATAGGTTTATTTCCGGGAGTTGTTCCTAAAGAAGTCAGTGTACTTTTCAAAAAACTTACATGAGCCGATTCATGCTTTGAAATCTGCATAAAGACGGTTCTGTCTCCATTGGGAATCAGTCCCGGGGTTGACAATCCTATGCTGTAATATTCATTTTCAAGATATTCCAGTACCAGCGCCAGTTGTAAAGCATCTGTAAGGGTACTTTTTAAAGCAGTACCTGTTAATGCTGTTTTGGTAGTTTCTGCTTTGGCAGGAGTGGCCATCATAGCACCCAAACCAAGGGGTACAGCTGCTGTAGCTGCTTTTTTCCCTAATAATGAAATATCAGTAATCGTTTCTAATCTTGATGCTTCCTTGGTGAAAAATTTATCATCAGAAAGTTTATCCAGTAATCTAAGAATATTCATAATGTGAGTTTTTAGGTTGATGTTAGTTGATTCCTCTTTCTTTCCAGGTAAATGGTGTTTTGATAAATGCTCCGGCAGCCATTACGATATCTTTCGGCTCTTTGGCAAGATCAAGTCCGTTGGCATCGATCACATCATCTCCTGAAAAATCTGCAGATCCGGGATTGATTAAATTTCTGATAGCAGAAGCATGTCTGGCTTCCACAGAAACTATTTTACCGGCAATAACGAGATAAGCCGGATTGGAAATGTATTTTCCTGCTCCATTGTAAGCTGCAACACCGGTATCTTCCAGTGCCTTTGCTGTAGCCAGTACTGAATTTCTATCATTAAAATTCACATTCGGATACTGGAATTCAAGCTTGGGAAGCACATGATCTGTCGCACCACTAATGGCAACTTTGAAAAAATCCCTGTGAATCACCTCATGATGATAGAGGTCTGTAAAAATCTCTTTTTCAATACTTGAAATTCCTGTATAAAAATTGTTGACCACTTTCGTATAAAAATCTGCTTCAAGCTGTTCCAAAGCATAGGCATAATTTAATACTCCTACATCTCCGGTTCCAAGATCATACTTTGATTCTTCTATAATCTGGAAGTCATCATCATCATTACATCCGATGATGGTAAGGCCTGCAATAGCCAATCCTACTCCACTTAGTTTTAAAAAGCTTCTTCTGCTGGTATCAAGGGTTGCACCCTGATTAGAAACCTGAATTGTTTTTTTCATAGTATTTATTTTTAGTGTTGGATAAATAAGAGATAAAAACAGCACATTGGAATATGCTGTTTGAAATCTTGGAATTTGTTATGGCATCAATACTGTATCGATTACATGAATCACTCCATTAGACTGATTCACATCAGCAATCGTTACTTTGGCGCTGTTTCCTTTTGCGTCTTTTATGTAAAGATTTTTACCTTTTGTCCAGAATGTAAGATCTTCACCCTGTACAGTTTTCATCATGCTTTTTCCGTTTCCTGCTTTTACAGCGGCCCATATTTCTTTAGCGCTATATCTTCCTGGAAGAACATGATAGGTTAAAATAGAAGTAAGCATCGCTTTATTTTCAGGTTTTACAAGGTTTTCTACGGTACCTTTCGGAAGTTTGGCAAAGGCTGCATCCGTAGGTGCTAATACTGTAAAAGGTCCCGCACCCTGTAATGTTTCTACCAGGCCGGCAGCTTTTACTGCAGCGACAAGGGTTTTGTGATCCTTTGAGTTGACAGCGTTTTCAATAATGTTCTTAGAAGGATACATAGGAGCTCCCCCTACCATTACTGTTTTTTCTTTCATCGTTTGTGCAGTTACCTTCCCACTGAATGCAAATGATAGAGCTACCATTGCTAGAACTGTGATTTTTGATTGTGTGTTCATTGTAGTTATTTTTTTTGTTAATTATATTTAATTCGTGCTTTTAATGTCATTTACGAGGTTGGTTTTATTTTAGATTGAAAAAAAAATAAATTTATTTTAACATATTGATTTTCAGTCTATTAATTTTAAATCCATAGTGATTTTATAATACTTTCGATTTTTAAAAACCGTTTTTTAAACCAATTCTGAGGTACAATAATGATATTCTCAATAGGATTATTCTATAGCTTTACAGGTTAGAATTTCTGATATTGAATATTTTTCAATGATTTATATAAAATTGTGTACGAAATAAAAGATGTGTTAGATTTTATTGTCTATGTGTTTTATTTTATTACATTTGGAAAGAAAAAATAAAAGCTATTAAAACAACCTATTCTGAAGAGGAGCTTATCGTTTTATTGAAAGAGAAAAACGAAACTGGTTTTCATTATCTGTATGACCACTATTCCGGTGCGTTGTACGGGATTATTCTTCGTATCGTTCAGTCTAAGGAATATACCGAAGAAGTTATTCAGGATGTTTTTGTTAAAATATGGAATTCTATCCATCAGTATGATGCTTCCAAAGGGAGGTTTTATACCTGGATCATCAATATTGCCAGGAATACAGCCATTGATTATTTAAAATCAAAAGCTTTCCAGAATGAGCTTAAAAACCAAGCACTTCCGGATTTCGTATATAATACTGCAGAGCTTTCAACGACTAATCATTCTTCCGATTATATCGGATTTAACAACGTGCTGGAAGGTCTGGAAACAGATAAACAGGAGCTCATCGACCTTGCTTATTATCAGGGATATACCCAACATGAAATATCAGAAAAGCTGAAGATACCGCTGGGAACGGTAAAAACGAAAATGCGGAATGCGCTGATGAAATTAAAGGATTTGCTAAAAGATTATCAATAAATTGAACACTAAAGAATACATATCATCCGGAATTATAGAATCTTATATTCTTGGCCATGCTTCTCCTGAGGAAGCAGGGATTTTGGAGTGTGTGATGAAGAATAATGCTGAAGTAAAAGAAGCTTTTGAAGAAGCACAGAAAACTTTGGAACATCTTGCTACAGCTCAGGCTGTAACACCTCCAGATGATTTGAAATCGAAGATCTGGAACAAAATTCAGCAGGAACAGGTGGTTGAAGAAATAACTCCTGCTCTTTCACCAGATATTCCTGAAGTAGGAAGACAGGCCGAAAATAATACAGACAGAAAGGTGATTCAGAGAAGCACTCCCTGGAAAACCTATGCTATAGCAGCTTCGGTATTATTTCTGGTAAGTGTTGCCGGAAATGTATTCTGGATGAACAGCCAGTCTGCCAGCCAAAAAGAAATAGCTTTAATGATAGCTGATAAAAAGCAGAAGGATCAGGCTATGGAAAAAATGAACCGAAAGATGGATATGATTTCCAATCCCGATATGCAGATGGTGATGCTGAAGGGCGTAGAGAAGCACACAGACGCCAAAGCAATGGTTTTCTGGGATAAAAAAACAAAAGAAGTGTATCTGAATGCGGAAAAACTTCCTAAAGCTCCCGAAGGAATGCAGTATCAGCTTTGGGCCATAGAAGATGGAAAACCGATCAATGCAGGAATGTACACTGAAGATAAAGACAGCAAAATTGCTTTGGCCAATATTCCCAAAGCGCAGGCTTTTGCCATTACACTTGAAAAAGCAGGTGGAAGTAATGTTCCTACTATGGAAAATATGTTTGTAATGGGGGAAATCTAAACCCCTGTTGATACAAAACAAGGCGGACACAATCAATCCGCCTCGTATCTCCCAAATAATTAAATATGAAAAAATATGAATGTCTATACCAGACAGGCCTTCAGCATCAGATCGTGAAGGTCTGTATTTTTAATAAATGGCTGTAAAAGTTCATTTCCGGGGCCGTAAGCAGCGACTTCCACGTAATCTCCAGAATGATCCATGCTGATCCATCCTACGGAATTTCTGCTTTTCTGAATTTCTGAATACAGTTTAAAAGGCAGTTTCTTGTAATTATAAAGTCCCGCTTCCTCTTTTTCAAGACCATTGTAGAAACTTAGCATATGCCTGGCTTCATCGTCACTCAGAGTAATCTTGTTGCCTTCATAAATCCAGTCTTTAATATCTTTTACCGAATCATCTTTGTTAATCTTGTTCAGAATGTATTCATTGGTGTATTTGTATTCTGCAATGCTGTTAAAATGTGTAGTAGCCTCTGCCCCGTAAATAGTTCCCGGATTAGCATTTCCATGGTCTGTAGTGATTATGACTAAAGTATTTCCGTCTTTTTCAGCAAAATCCATGACTGTTTTCACCGCTTCATCAAGTGCCAGCTGATCATGGATGAGTGCTGCTACGTCATTGGCATGGGCAGACCAGTCTACTTTTCCGGCCTCGATCTGAAGAACAAAACCTTCGGGATGATCTTTCATCTGACGGATAGCAGTATTGGCCATTTCAGCAAGAGTGGGTGTGTTTTTATATTCCGGAAGATGTGTTCTGTCGATGCTGTAAGGCAATGCTCCTGTATTGAAAATACCTAGCAGCTTCTCTCCTTCTTTGATTTCTTTCAGGTCATTTTGTGTTTTCAGAATTCTGTATCCTTTTTTGCTGTAAACAGAATAGAGGTCTTTTTTGTCTTCTCTTTTGGAGGGATTAAAAAATTCGTCTCCACCACCTAAGAGCACATCGAGTTCAAGCTCGGCGTACATTTCAGCAATTTGGGGTTCAGCATTTCTTTTCGAAGAATTTACACAGAATCCGGCAGGAGTAGCATGAGTAATGGTTACAGTAGTCACGCAGCCTGCTTTCTTTCCTGCTTTTTTATATTGCTGCCATATCGGAAGATGTTTCTCTCCGTTAGCTCCGATGTTTAAAACTCCGTTTTTCACTCTGATTCCCCCTCCAAAGGCCGAACTTGCGGCAGCAGAATCTGTCACAACAGAACTTGCTGAAGCGGTGTCCATCAAAGCACGGGTTACCTTTTTATCATGATACAGATTAAGCCAGTTACTTCCCTTTCCTAAAATATTCCGTGAATACAGATCTGCCATTGAAAGCGTTCCAAGGCTCATCCCGTCACTGATCATAAAAATAATATTCTTAGCTTTTCCTTTCCTGTGCAGTTCGGTATTCTTCCCGAAGCTCCAGAGATCAGATGGCGATAAGGTTAATAATCCTGAAAGTATTGCAGATCCTTTTAGAAATTTTCTTCTGTCCATATTGTTTTTGAAATAATGCCGAAAGTTATTATATTTAATTCTTTATCGTAACTTTGTTGCATTAATTAAAAGTTAATTTTAAATATTCTTTGGGAACGGATCCTCGAAACTTAGTTTCTTATCGAATTGTTCCTCTTCTTTTTCATTAATAAGACATTGCTGAAGATCTGCCAGCATCTGATCTTTGTCCAGATTCTGCCCGATAAACACCAGTTCATTGATCCTGTCGCCCCAGTTTTTATCCCATCTGCTTTCTATAAACTTCTGATTATCTGAAAATGAAGAATACTGAACCCTGTGACTCATCGGCATGCTGCACCACCAGACTCCTGCTTTTTCAAGTCTGAAAGAACCTCCTGCCTGAGAAAAATTCAATGCATCATCAGGTCTTGAAGCCAGCCAGAACAGGCCTTTTGCTCTGATGGTTCCTTCCGGATAATGATGGTTCAGATATTCCCAGAGTCTTATGGGATGGAAGGGCTTTTTATCTCTGAAAACCAGTGAACTTATTCCATATTCTTCAGTTTCCGGGGTGTGATGATCAGCCTGTAATTCTTTTTGCCAGCCAGCGGATGACTGTGCTTTTTCGAAATCAAAAAGCTGTGTATTCAAAATCTTTTGAGGATCAATTTTTCCAAACTCTGATTGTAAAAGGATTGCCTCCGGATTTAACTTCCTGATTGCTGCTTTTAAAAAGCCAAGTGTCTCAGTATTGATAAGATCTGTTTTGTTTAAAATAATCACATTGGCAAATTCAATCTGATCGGTCAGAAGATTAACAATCGTTCTGTAGTCGCCTTCCATATCAGTAAGATCGCGGTCCATCAGTAGTTCATTAGATCCAAAATCTTTCATGAAATTGAAACAATCGACCACCGTTACCATTGTATCTACATAGCTGAAACGGGAAAGATCTATTCCGCTCTCTTCATCAATATAAGTAAAGGTCTGGGCTACAGGAATCGGTTCACTGATTCCCGTACTTTCAATAAGGAGGTAATCAAAACGGTTTTCACTGGCAAGACGTTCTACTTCTACCATAAGATCTTCACGAAGTGTACAGCAGATGCATCCGTTACTCATTTCTACCAGTTTTTCTTCAGTTCTTGAAAGCGTATTTTGATTTTCAACAAGGCGTGCGTCGATATTAATTTCGCTCATATCGTTCACTATCACAGCTACTTTTAAACCTTGTTTGTTATGCAGAATATGATTCAGTAGTGTCGTTTTACCCGCTCCCAGAAAGCCGCTGAGTACCGTTACAGGAAGTTTCTTAGTCATGTTTTAATGTTTATGATTTTTAAAATTGATGATATGACCTGTAATCAAACCGACAGCTCCGATATAGATCAGAGGAAGATGAACTTCAAACAGAAAATCTGTCAATATAGAAATGAAAATAAGGCTTAATGATATCCAGAACAGAAACTTCAGCCACCGGTTTTCCATTTTCTTTGTTATTCTGAATACCACAACGGCTCCTATAAAAAGGAAAACCAGATCAATATAAGGATTATGGGAGATTCCCAATGGAACAATTAATAACAGTGGAAAGACAATACAATGAATCAGGCATAAAACAGCAGCGGAGATTCCTACAGCATCAAGAATTTTTGATTTCATAATAGTATGGATTAATTTTCTTATCGTAACTTTGTTGCAAAAGTAGAAATAAAAATTCAAATAACGCAACTTTGTTGCATTAAAATATGAAACAGGTCAGAAATACTCACGCCAAAACTGAAATTTTAAACCTTATTAATAGTTCGGATGTTGCCCTTACCCATTCTGATATTCAGAAGAAACTTGGAGATCTGTGCAACAGAGTAACCATTTACAGGGTTCTGGAAAGGCTTGAAAATGAAGGTGCGATACATAAGATCGTCAATATTGATGGTGTAGTGAATTTTGCAAAGTGCAGTGGAAAATGTACCCATGAACAGCATTTTCATAATCATGTTCATTTCAACTGTAAGGAATGTCATTCCGTGACGTGTATTGAAAACGCTATTCCGGAAATCAGTCTGCCGGAGCATTTTATCGCACAGGAATATAATTTTATCATCAGCGGGATATGCCCGAAATGTGCCGATGCTTAAAAAGTAAAAAGGCAGAAAAGCGAATATGCTGATCTGCCTTTTATTGTATTGAAATATAAATTCTGTTATAAAGAAGAAATATAGACTTCTATCTTGGTACCATCATAATTGAAGGTTCCGTCAGAATTCTTTTTACCCAGTACCCATTTCATATCTACAGGTACATTCCATGCTGATCCTAATGAAAAACCGTTAACAGAACGGATTTCATTACCATTTCCCGTAGTAATAGCCGAATGAAAGAATGTTTTGTCGATAAGCCTGTAAAAACCAATGGCTTTTCCTGCCGGAATAGGGGTATATCCATCCCACTTTTCTCCCGCCGGATAATTGAACAAGGTTAACCATTTTTGTCCTGCCGATTCTGCAAGCTGAGCAGGACTTATGCTGGCACCACGCATATATAATGCATAAGCAACCACATCATGACATACTCCACTGTTGTATTTCGAAATGTTCTCTTTCCCAGAGAGAATAGCGTGAGCAACGGGTGCTCTTTCAGATAGGGATAGCTGAGCCTTCCTGGCTCCTTCCGGTGTTATAAATGACATATTGTAATATTTTGTTTGGTGACGTAAAGATACGTCTTTAAAATTTAATCACTTATGTTAGAAAATATTTTAAGTTTCGGCTCCTATGTTTGCAAAAGAATAAATTTACATACAAAGCAAAAGGGGTGAGAGAACAGTTTTGGCTAAATAACTCAGGAAGTATATTGTGCTTT
>NZ_QGTV01000030.1:0-58147 GCF_003182335.1 Chryseobacterium sp. AG844
GCTGGAACGCCCGTGGCCTCTTCTGTCGTGGGTAACCACTCTGTAGCCTTTCTGTAAAAAGAAAATCACCTGTGCATCCCAATCGTCTGATGATAAAGGCCATCCGTGGTGAAACATTAATACCGGGCCTTGCCCCTGATCTTTGTAAAAAATTTCTGTTCCGTCTTTTAATGTTAATGTGCTCATTGTTGTTTATTTTTAATGTTATAAATTGATTTTGTTTAAATATTTTTCTGATTAATAGGCAGTATTTTCACGTACCAACTGGAAAAGGTCTTCTGCACCGCCATTGAATTTATTTCCATTAATGAAAAATGAAGGCGTTCCGTTGACTCCGCTGATGATGCCGCTTTCAAAGTCCGAGTCTACCTTTTCTGCCAATTCCTTCTTATGAATATCAACTTTGAACTGAGGGATATTTAATCCCAGTTTTTCTGCAAGCTTTAACGGAAGATCAGCATTCAGATATTCCTGGTTTTCATAAATGGCATCATGCATTTCCCAGAATTTTCCCTGCAAAGCTGCCGCTTCTGCCGCCAGTGCTGCCGTTCTTGCATACTGATGCATTTCTGACAGAGGAAAATTTCTGAATACAAATCTGATCTGATCTCCGAATTCTTTCATTAACTCTTTAAGAACCGGATAGGCTGCTCCGCAGTAAGGACATTGATAATCCCCGTATTCTACAATGACTAAGCTGGCATCTGAGCTGCCCTGAGTGTGGTCAGCATTGCTGACTGATGGTTTAAGTGACATAATTATTTCGTGTTAAGGTTTTCTAATGCTTCTAAAATTCCGTCTGCACCAGGATTGATTGCGGTGGGAGAGAGATAGCTCCATTCGATGAGGCCGTCTTTATTGATGACAAAAAGGGCTCTGTTGCATTCTCCTTCTTCGTCATTGTAAACACCATATTTCCTGGCTGTTTCTCCTTTGGCTTCAAAGTCTGCAAGCAGTGGAAAGTGCAGGTTTCTGGATTGTGAAAATGCCAGGTGGCACCATTTGCTGTCTACGGAAATTCCGAAAATCTCCGCATCATATTTTTTGAAATACTTCAGCATTTCGTTGTATAATGCCATCTGGTCACTGCACACCGGGCTCCAGTCTGCCGGGTAAAATGCAAGAATGACATTTCGTCCTCTGAATTCGGATAAGGTAATCTTCTGATCCGGGGTTGCAAATAATGTAAAATCAGGGGCAACCGTATTTTTTTCTAGCATAGGATTAGTTTTTAAATGTTGGAATTGGTATTGTAAATGCACAGATGAGCAGTAAGGCTGCCGGAAACATCAACGTCCAGTTTCCTGAATAAGAGAGCAGGAATGGAGCTGCTGAAGCACCCGAGAGAAAACCCATCCATAAGAATAACAAATGAAAAATATTCACTTTGTATTCCTTCCGCTCGTCTGCCTGATTACTCATGACAAACAGAGCTGCTGTTCTTGCCAGGCTGTTTAAAGTTCCTGTCACAAAATCAGTATTGATCTTTTGGTTACCCACCGAAGTGACAATGGTGTTCATCAGACCCATTGAGAAACCGATAACAGCTATAGACATTTCATTAGCAATATGCTCATAATAATCAGTCATACTGTAAAGGATCATGATGCCGGAGACAGTGTAGAAGATCATCTTTGTGCTTCTGAACTTCTTTGATAATGATAGACACGTTCCTGTATAAATCCCCGCCAGAAAAAAGATGATTACAATGACAGAACTGATGATAACACCATATTTTTCACTGAAAACTGCTGCACCTAACTGGGTCGTATTGCCGCTCATAAAAGAAACGTAGGTTTTCCACCGTATCAGTCCTGTAGCATCTGTATATCCTGCGATAAAAGCAAGGAATACTGCCAGTTTCTCCTGTGTTCTGACGGTCTTGTCAGGAAGCAGGATTTTTGTTTCCGGAAGCACAGGCGCTATTTTCTAGGTTTGATGAATACTTTCTTTTCCGGGAATTTTTCTATTTCTCCTTCCTTCAGTCCGAAATTGGTGATGACCACATCTTTCGGGTTTCCTGCCAGCCATTCGCTGATATCAATGGATTCATAGGTGCCGCTATTAAATCCGATCAATACTTTACAGACGGTATCTCCGGTATTTTTGATATAATGCCCGGCTCCCATAGGTACATAGCCTACATCACCGGCATTGAACTGTTCTGTGACAGATACTCCTTCCGCCAGGAATACCGACATTTCTGCCTGTCCGGATATAAAATACTGCCACTCATCGGCATTAGGATGCCAATGCATTTCTCTTAAAGCTCCGGGCTGCAGCTCCAGTACAGAACCGGCCATTGTGGTGCTGATCGGAAATTCCTTACTCGTAACCAGTCTCTGCAGCCCTCCGCCGGGAATGATTCTTGGCTGCTGGGAATGCAGAGGATAGCGGTGAAGGCTTGTCAGTTCAATGTCTGATTCCTCGGGAAGGGCTGTGGCATTAATGGACAGTTCATCCGGAACAACTCCTGCTGCGAAGTAAACCTCTTTCTGTGGAAGTTCTGCTACTTCTTCAAGGCTTAGTCCTAAATTCTGTGCAACGATTTCAGGGGGCATACTTGACACAAAATCTGTAATGCTGAAGGTATGGTCTTCCGAAAAATTACCGTTGTCAAAAATCAGAATGAAATGACATTCCTCTGTTCCGGTAGCCTGGATGGAATGTCCGTAGCCTTTCGGGAAATACCATACGTCACCGGGTTCAAAATTATCGGTATAACTCTGTCCGTCCGGATGGATAATCGTTGTACGTACCGTTCCTGAAATTACATACGCCCATTCTGCGGCATTGGCATGCCAGTGAAGTTCTCTCATGCTTCCGGGCTGTAATCTCATAGAAACTCCGGCAATACCTACAGAAGCAGGGAATTCTTTTACGGAAGCACCTCTTGTTGTACCGCCGTCATTGGTACGCGGTTCTTTTTTTTCTAATTCGTATCTGAAACTTAACGATGATGGATTCATGGTATTATTTTTTTGTGATTAATGCTCTTTGTTTTTGCTATTGTAAAGCTACTTCTGAATTTTACTTTTTCTTGATGTCATTCGGTGAAAAGGCAAAATGAGTCGTTGAGAATATGAAGGGCTTGCTACTTTCTTAAAAAGGCTGGTTGTATTGCCCTGTCAGTGCTTTATTTTCAATGCTTTTTGCAAAGTTTGGTGTTTCCTCATGATTGTGGGCATCAGAAGCGGCCTGTCTTGATGCAGCAGCATCTGCAAGGTTGATCCCGTGTTCTTTCATATATTCAAACATTTCGGGGGTGGCTGTCGCATGAATTTCATTGGTATAAAGACAGGTGTTTTCATCAATCTTTGTCACTTTCAGTTCCCATAAGACCTGAACTTTTGTGCGCCCGTTTTGGGTAATTGAATCCGAGATGGAAAGCATGCGGCAGTAATCAGGACGGTGAATATCTGCAACATAATGCTGTACCATCAGTGCATCTCCAATCGTTTCTACATTTAAAGACACTGGTTGGCCATCAAAAGTAACTGAAATAGCAGCTCCGATATGCTGGGTAGAGCAGCGTTGGTATTCGGCGTCCGGCAGATTAAGCAGCCAGTCTGCGATATTCACTTTTTTAATGGGTGCATGGATGATGGCACTTACGCTTGAATGAGATAGTGCGTTTTCGGGAGTTTGTAAGATTTCCATAGTTGTTGATTTTGATTGTTATGTTATTGATGATGTAAAGCTACAAATCGGCCGTTCTCATTTTTAATGCTGTTCGGTCAATAGGCGAAAACTGTCGTTGAATAAGCTGGTGGTGTTCAAATGGTAACAGGGTGAACACTATGAAAACAAAAAAATCACTGTGGGTTACAGTGATTGATAAATGATAATTTTTAAATAGGGTTATTGATACAGCCATTTTTTGATCAGCCTGGTATAATTGGGCATCACGGCAAACACCATCAGAAAAACGATGATTCCGGAATTGATGAATCCATCAGAATAATGATTGGGCGGAATATGTAAAAACCGTAAAAAAGGAATGATCAAAGCAGGAATAAGAACAGACAGCGGATAAATGGCAGACCAGGTTGCCAGAAACTGTTTCCAGCGTACCGGAACTTTATTCCCTTCATTTTCTGTAGTAAAAAGAAAATCAAGCCCGGATCTGATCTGGTAATGGTCGTTTTTCCTGAACAGTGGATTCGCTTTCTCAATAAGCTTTTTCCGGTTATCCGACTCCATCCAGCTTTTAAGATGATTAATCGTATCAAAACGGATAATGACAGTGTATACAAAAGTCAGATCGGGAATAGGACGAATAATCTGCAGATCAATAAAGCCTTCAGAATGTTTGGTGACAGGCACAATTTCGTCCAGCCATTTTTCATACTGTGATTGTTTTCCATCCAGAATATGATGGGTAATCACTACGGAGGCACCCTGATTTTCCATAACTGATTTTTTATGGGTTAATTTAATACGCTCTTTTATACTGCCACGGAATTTCTGTTTCAACACCTAATGCTCTGGCTGAATGCATGGCAAAATAAGGATCTCTAAGATGTTCCCGGGCGATAATCACCAGATCTGCATCTCCATTGGCAATGATATCATTGGCCTGTTCCGCTTCTGTAATCATTCCCACAGCTCCTGTTAAAATCCCGGTCTGTTCTTTAATCGCTTTTGCAAAAGGAACCTGATATCCCGGAAATACCTTATCCTTGCTTACATTGGTAAATCCGCCGCCGGATGCCGTAATGAAATCTACACCGTTTTCTTTTAGGATTTCCGAAAGTCTGATACTGTCTTCCAGAGTCCAGGCTTCATCCGATTCTATATAATCAACTGCAGAAATTCTTACGAACAGAGGCATTTCAGCAGGAATAACTTTCCTGATTTCCTGAACGGTTTCTACAAGAAAACGGATTCTGTTCTCAAAACTTCCGCCATATTCATCCTGTCTTTTGTTGATCACTGCGGAATAAAACTGATGGAATAAATAACCATGGCCTGCATGCAGTTCAATGGTATCAAAGCCTGCTTCAAGGGCACGAAGGGCTGCTTTAACGAATTTAGTCTTCAGTTCCTGGATCTCATCAATGGTGAGTTCTTCTGCAAAAACTCCGTTGAACTCATGAGCTGAGGAGGATTTTACGGTCCAGCCTCCTTCTTCCGGAGTGAGGGGTTTCATTCTTTCATTGGGATGTTTCAGGCTTCCTTTTCCTCCTGCATGCCAGAGTTGAACCCCTATTTTGGAGTCCTGTTCATGCACAAAATTTACGATGTTTTTCCAGGCATTTTTCTGTTCATCGTTCCAGATCCCTACATCGGATAATGTAGCCAGACCTTCTTCTGAAACAGCTGTACATTCGGTAAGAATCAATCCTGCACCGCCAACAGCCCTGCTTCCAAGGTGAACGAGATGCCAGTTGCCGGGAACTCCGTTTTTAGCGCTGTATTGCTGCATAGGAGATAGTACAATCCTGTTCTTTAAGGTAAGACTGCCAATGTGTATGGGTGAAAATAAATTCATTTTTTCTTATTTTTAAATTGTTTTTGAAAATGCTTCAGCTTCGGAAACTGCTTCTGTCAGAACTTTCTGTACTTCTGTTAGTATTTTTTGCAGATCAGAGCTTTCTGCTGATGCTGTTTCAAGAATATCAAGTTTTTCCTTTAACAGAGGATGTAATCCCATGATGGCAATGCTGGATTTCAGATCATGAGCCCACAGTTTCACCTCCTGAAAATCTTTGTTTTCGTAAGCCGTTGTCAGTTTCTGTAGATGATTGGGAATATTCTCAATAAACTGTTGAGTGACCATTTGTTCGAAGCTTTTGTCGCCACCGCTTACCGCCTGCATATAGGAGAGATCAATATACTGATAGTCAGATGACGGATTTTCGGTTTTCTTTTCGTTTTTATTATTTTCTTTAAAACCGAGTTTAGAAATCAGCATAAACAGCTCTTCTTCATTGACAGGCTTAGGAATATATTCGTTCATCCCACGGCTCAGGCATCTTTCTCTTTCCCCTGCCAGCGCATGGGCGGTCATTGCGATGATCGGAATATCCAGTCTGAGTTCTTCCCGTATTTTTTGGGTGGCAGCATATCCATCCATCTGCGGCATCTGTATATCCATTAAAACAAGGTCGCATGCATTGCTTTTGAGATAACTTACTCCTTCAAGACCATTCGATGCAATATGAAAATCAATATTCCACTGGGAGAGCAAATGTTTCATCAGGCTTTGATTGATCACATTATCATCAACCACCAGTACTTTCAGGGGCGTATTGGATTTATCTTTAAAATAGTGGGGATCAACAGCTGGAATGACAGTAAGCTGTTCCTCAGCAATTCCGTAAGGAATATAGAAATGAAATGTAGTTCCTTTGCCCTGTTCACTGCTTACTTCGATGTTTCCGTTCTGCAGTACAATCAGGCTTTTCACTATGGATAAACCTAATCCTGTTCCACCGTAATTTCTCGTAGTTGAATCTTCTCCCTGGTTGAATCTTTCGAAGATTTCAGTGAGCTTTTCTTTGTCAATTCCAATTCCTGTATCTGAAATTTTAAATCCCAGAACGGCTTCCTTCTCTTTCTTCTGTTTACTGTAGATTTCAACAGCAATATTTCCCTGATGGGTAAATTTTATGGCATTTCCGATGAGGTTTACTAAAATCTGCGTCAGTCTTGTGGCATCTCCCACCAATGTGTCAGGAATGGAAGGATCAATCGTACTGGATATGGTAAGTCCTTTTTCTCTCGCCCGTTCTGTAAAAAAAGTTTCTACGGAATTAACCAGTCCGTTGATGCTGAAAATTCCCGGGGTAATGCGCATCATCCCGGCTTCTATTTTGGATAAATCCAGTATGTCATTAATGATCGCCATCAGGTTTTCCCCGGAACGTTGTATTGAAGAAACAAATTCTGCTGAAGTTTCATCCAGTGGGCGTTTTTGCAGCAAATTGGTGAAACCGAGAATTCCGCTTAAAGGAGTTCTGATTTCGTGGCTCATATTGGCAAGGAAATTTTCTTTGGTCTGTGCTGCTACCAACGCTTTTTTCTCGGCAATATCAAGTTCGTTTATAAGTAACCTCTGGCGTTTGAACTGACGAAGAATGTGATATCCAACGACAGAACCTCCCAAAATCAGTAAGACCAATATTGAAATGTCATAAAATCTTGCTTTCTGCCCCATTTCCTCACTTTTCTGGCTGAGTTCAACCATATTCAGCTTTCTGCTTTCATATATTTTAGCCGTGATGCTGGTGATTTCATTAGAAATTTTTCGTGCACGCGGATTGGCAATCGAGGTATTATCGTCCATGTTTCCAACAGAAAGATAACGGTGCAGGAGTTTATCTTTGGTTGTTTTCTTTTCCATGGCAAGAACGCTTAATCTGTGAATCAGCTTTTCTTCCTCAGCATTTACATTGTCTTTGGAAAGAGAATCCAGGAAATTTTCAATCTGACTGATTTTTTGGTCAATGCCTTCAAGATGCGTGGTGTCATTCGTTGCAATAGACGCCCTGATTCTGCTTTCCACTCCCAGAATATCACGGTCAATCTCCCGTAAATGATTGCTTGAACGCAATTCGCTCAGCAAGGTATTGTTATTCTGAATCAGCGCCTTGGTATTCCCTGCAGAATTGAGCTGAACAGCTATCAATAGGAGTGAGCCTGCAATAAATGTCAGGATAATAAAATAGCTGAATCGTTTGTTATCCATTACTGAAGATATATTTTTCATAAATAACGGTCTGATTTAAGATAAAAATTCCGGTGAAGAGCCGGGATTACTCCGGGCCCATTCAAAAATAGAGATCAAAAGATGGACAAACATGCCATATATCTGTCATGCTAAAAGACATTCATTCTGGTATTGAGTGCCTTACGGTACGCATCCGCTACGGGAATGAATTTGCCGTTGATCATAATACCGCCGTCCTGAAGGGTGTCAATTTTGCCTACAGAAACAATATAGGAACGGTGAACTCTTATAAAATGATCCTTGGGAAGACGTTCTTCGGCAGTTTTCATTTTACCGTGAATGGCAAACATCTTTTCTTTGGTGTAAAACTTTACATAATCACCCATGGCTTCTGCGTAGAAAATATCATCCAGTTTTAAGCGCCTTGTAATATTGGAATCCCTTACAAAAAGAAACTCATCCCTTGTGATTTCCACATTTTCTTTTCTGCTTTCAAGAATCGTCTGTGCCTTGCTTACAGCCTGCAGAAATCTTACCGGCATAATGGGCTTCAGAAGGTAATCTGCAATATTAAGCTCAAAGGCTTCCAGTGCATATTCCTTCTTTGAGGTCGTGAAAATGATGATGGTCTCTTTACCGGAAAGGGTTTTCGTGAGTTCAATTCCTGTCATTTCCGGCATTTCTATATCGAGAAATATCAGATCGACTGAATTGGACTGAAGATAATGATAAGCTTCTATGGCATTGGAAAACTCGCTGACAATGGAAAGATCCGGAACCTGTTTGGCGAGGTGTGCTAATGTTGTTCTTGCAATATCATTATCATCCACGATTAAGGCTTTCATAGGTATAGTTGTTTATGATTCACACAAAGATAATTATAACTTTTTTATTTTGTGTTATCTGAAATAGGAACGGATCATCCAGGCCATTTCTTCATGAGCTTCCATCAGGCCTGTAATGAAATCACTGGTGCCATAATCTTTGTACTTTTCTGCAAATGGAGTGATGTTTCCACGGAGAAATTCAATGATGCTTTCATGGTCACTTAATAAATCTTTCATGTATCCGAGGCCATCGTTTGTTCTTTCACTGTATTCCGTTAAATGAGTCAGTTCCAGATAGATTTTCATAGTCGCCGGTGCATAATGTCCGATTTTACGCATTCTTTCTGCAACGCTGTCAATCAGTTCATCCAGTTGTTTGTACTGTTCTTCAAAGAAAATGTGATTGGCGTGGAAATTATCTCCGGTTACGTTCCAGTGGGCATTTCTTGTTTTGATGTAAAGCAGTGTTTCATCTGCTAATAGTTTTGCTAATTGTTCTGCAACAGCTTCTGTGTTTTTTTCTGTAATTCCGATTTTTGTTTTCATAATAATAAGATTTTAGTTGGGCATTATTGCTTTTTTCTGATGTAAAGGTCTGCAATAACGCAACAAAACGGCTTGGAATTTCGATGAACGGGCAGAATCAATCGGTGAAAAGCGGACAATTTCCACTTTCCATAAGTTTCAAAATAATATAACACATAATTTTATCAACTGCAGAGATGCTTCCTTAAAAAATCAAGACTGCCTTCAGCCAGCTCCTGGGCATCATGAGGTGATTTCTGCCACAAGGAAACCTGTTCCTGCATTCCGGGAATTGAAGAAGAGAAATTTTCAAGAACGAGATTCCCTTCAAAATTGATATTTTTCAATGCTGAGAAAAACTCTTCCCAGTTGACAGTTCCTTCTCCCGGCATACCCCGGTGGGATTCTGTAACATGAATATGCTTCAGCATTTTTCTGGAATTGATAATCGGATCATAGAAATTATTTTCCTCAATATTCATATGAAAGGTATCAAGGTGAAGGAAAAGATTATTTTTGCCTGTTTTCTTTATAAGTTCCAGGACATTTTCTGCCGTATTGCAGACATAGGATTCATAGCGGTTAATAGGCTCTATGGCAATATCGATACTTTTGGTTTGGGCGTAATCCGCCACATGGCACCACACATCAGCAATGATTTCTTTTTCGTTTTCTGTAAGTGGCTTTCCTGTAAAAACACCGATTCCGCCATGCAGGACACCAGCCAGAAGATGGGTTTCCAGTTCATATACTTTATCGATGGCTTTTTTGATAAGCTTTTCCGCTGCTTGGGGATAAAACGCAATGTGAGCATCTTTGGGAAGGTTCAGTGAGCATACTGCTTCCAGATGGTTGTCTTTCAGCTGCTTTTTTACGGTTTTGGCATCAAAATCCATTGATCCGGGCAGCAGAATTTCGATCAGATCAAAGCCAGCCTGAGCCGTTTTTTCTATCGCATATTTTCCAGATTCCGCATTCCATAGCGGTGTGATCCAGGAGAGTAGGGAAGCCCCTAACTTTATATTCATCATATTTTTTTATTTAATTTAAAAAATCCACCATTCTGTTCGTATTCCGAAATAAGTCCCGTATCTTTTGGCTCCTGACTGCTGTAAAAACGGTGAGTAAAGACTGTTCATAGCCTCATCATTGTACCTTGATACTTCTGCAATAAAACGGATGTGGGGTCTTGCCCAGACGCTTCTTTCAGCGGTAGGTACGATGGTAGGAGCCAAAACCAGCTTCATCATTGATGCTGCATCCTGGATTCCGTTTTTTCGTGTTGCATAGTGAAATTCAGAGAGAATATGAAACCAGTTGTTGTAATAATAAGTGGCTCTGATTCCCGTATTAAATTCTGTTTTTTTGTTGAAAATTTCACGGTTATAATAGTCCATCGCTTTGTCAGTACTGCTTGATCCTCCCTTACTTTTGGTGAAAACGGCATAGGGATTAAGCGACCAGCGGTTTGAGATATTCCAGAGGAAATGTTCAACAACCGTAAAAGAGTAAGCTCCTTTATATGTTTTTGTGACTTCATCAGGAGCTCCGTAGGTTCGCCAGGTCTGTGTATTACCATTATCACCTCCATTGGCAATTCCTGTCCCGTATCTTACAGAAAGCTGATTGAATGAACCCGGAATTGTCGTTGCAATATCTGTATTTAATTTAGCTCCAAAAACCCAGCCCTGATCAGATGGATATTGCTCTACAGAATTTTCCCCTGATTTTTCTACATGATGAAATTCTGCCAGTAATTTCAGCTTGTGCTTTGTATTTTTAAAGGGAAGGGTCTGCTCAAGGACAAAAACTTCTCTCTGTCTGTAGATCAGGTTTTTTGATCCGCTGATCACATTGGTGTATGAATATGGAGTGGAATTGCTGGCTGTGGTATCAATAGCTGCCGGGAAAAACATTGAAAACCTTGTGTTTTTATGTTTTAGTCCCCAACCGGTTGCCGAATGGTCATCAAAATAAAAGTAATCTGCAATATGAATGTCATCATATCTCAGCCATCTTGATCCCGCCCAGACATCCCAGTCACTTCCCATAATGTTTCTTGCTTCAACAAAGGCTTCCGGCAAGGCAACAATCATTCCCTGATTGGATTTTGAGTCTACATTTCCCAGAAAAGTCCCTCCTGAATAAAAGCTCAGTCTTGCCTGCATATCGATCTTTGTACTTTTTGTACTGTCACCGTTCACCACCGGGCTAAAATGGAAGGATGGTAAGAAATCTACATAATCTCCCTGATCCATTCTGCCTCCTAAAGATCCCTGATTGTTCAGATTCAGCTGTCTTCCTGTTTTTCCATCGGCATTCGGAGAATAACCGGCTCCGATTCTTCCCGTTGTTCCGAAGGAAAATTTCTTATTGGTTATCGTGATCTGGGCATTAATTTCCCTGCCAGCACACGTAAGTAACATGAGCCAGGCTAATAAAAGCTTTGTTTTCATAGGGATTATTTAAGTGTTTTAGGCTTGTAGTACTTTAATGCAAATAATAAAATAACAACATAGCACAGAATAGGAAGCAGATACGCATGAGCAATATCTTTTTCAGCAATTCTTCCCATGATCGGTGGAAAAACAGCTCCTCCAAACATGGCCATAACCAGGAATGAGGAAGCCTGCTGAACTTTAGATCCTAATCTTTTAAGCCCAAGACTGAATATGGTAGGATACATCACACTGAGGAAAAGATTGAGCAAAATAAGGCTGACAAATGATATCCATCCGAAACTTTGGGAAATAATCAGGCACAGAACAATATTACATGCGGTAAAAATAGCCAGCAGTTTGTTGGGAGCAATAAATCTCATCAGGAAAGTTCCGATAAATCTTCCGATCATCATCATGGCCATACTTAAAGAAAAGTAATAGGAAGCCTGAATTTCCGGAAGGTGCATTTTTTCTACCCCGTAATTGATAAAATAAGCCCAGGTTCCGCCCTGTGCGGCAATATTAAAAAACTGGGCAATAACTGCAAATATAAAATGTCTCTGTTTGTAAAGTGGTGCATGCGGATCTGATACGGAAACATCTTCTCCTTTTTCATTGTCTGAAATGATGATATCTTCTGCATGAGGGTCTTTCAGATCAGGAACTCTGATAAAGCTGAAAATAATGGTAATCGCGAGAATGACAATCCCAATCCAGGTATAAAGATTTTTTACTGAATCCAGGGATCCTGATCCTGAATCAGGAGTTCCGAAAATAAAATATCCGCCTAAAAGAGGACCGATAATAGCTCCCAGACCATTAAAAGACTGGGCAAAATTAACCCTCTGATCACTCGTCCTTTCATCCCCCAAAGCGGCTACAAAAGGATGGGCTACCGTTTCAAGGGTTGCCATTCCCATCGCAAGAACAAAAAGAGCTAGTCTGAAAAAGTTAAATGAGGAAGTGTCGGCGGCCGGAATAAACAGAAAGGCTCCCAGTGCAAACAATGAAAGACCCAGGATGACTCCTAATTTATAACCAAATCTTTTCATAAACAGACCTGCCGGAACGCCCATCAATGCATATGCCCCAAAAATGGAAAGCTGTACCAGCCCTGATTTGGACTTCGAAATGTGAAGAACGTTCTGGAAATGCTTATTCAGAACATCACCCATGGTAAGAGCAATAGCCCAGAAAAAGAATAAGGAGGTAACAAAGGACAGGATGATATAGTATTTCTTATCTGTAAATTTTGGAGTATTCATATCGTATGTTTTTAAGAGGTTTTACAGCTGTTTTTTTCTCTGAATGCCTTGAATTCTTCATAGGTATAATCCGGACATGCTCCTGATTTCGAAGTGATAAAGGCTCCCAGTGAAGTTGCCTGTTTCATGATCTCTTCCGGCGATTTTCCCTGAATTCTTTTAGACAGGAAGCCGGCCAGAAAAGAATCCCCACTGCCCACAGTATCTGCAATTTCAATATGAACTGCCGGAAAATTATAGGCAGTATCCCCCACAAAATATCTGGCGCCTTTACTTCCCTTGGTCAGAACAATTTCATTTAAATTAAAGTAAGCCTTAAGATGTTTAATGCTGGTATCTTCATCAATATAGTCTTCACCGAGATATTCAAGAATTGTTCTGAGCTCTGCCTTATTCATTTTAACAAGGTCAGATTTGTGCAATAATTTTTTAATGAATTCAAAATCGATAAAAGGAGGGCGGAAATTAACATCAAAAACCCTGAACTTTGAATATTCCAAAAGTTGCAATAGTGTATTTTGGGAAGCTTCACTTCTGGTGATCAGACTTCCAAAAACAAATGCTTCTGAATTTTGAATCAGTTCTTTATGTTCCGGCAGAGGTTGGATATAGTCCCAGGCAACATCCTGTACAATATCATATGCAGCCTCTCCATGCTCATCAAAATCAGCAATGACCGTTCCTGTGGCTTTTTCCTGGTCTACCTGTATAAAATCTGTGGTTATTCCCCAATCCTGAATCTGATTAAGAAGACGGTGTCCTAATTCATCATTTCCTATACGGCTTAGCATCTTGGTATCGATTCCCATTTTGAAAAGATTATAAGCAACATTAAATGGTGCACCACCAGCTCTGGACCCTGTAGGAAAGATGTCCCACAGAACTTCTCCAAAGCAAACGACATCGTTGAATTTATTTGTTATCATATTAGGTTAAACGTTTAAGTTATTGTTTAAAAAAAATGTTTTATATCAGATTAATTATTTTAAAGAGGCTTTAGCAACCAGCTTTGCGGATAATGTTATTCTTTTTCCGGTTGCAGTATAATCAGTGATTTGCCAGTCCAGAAGCTTGATAGCCTCTTCAGCCATTTCTTCAATGGGCTGCTGGATGTAGGTAATCTCCGTAGGGAAGAGGTCATAGGCATCCGTTTCATCAAATGCCAATACTGAGACCTGTTCCGGAACTTTTATATTGTTTTTAACGAGATAGGAAAGCCCTGCTACCGCAAGTTTATTACTGGAAAAATATAACGCAGTATTTTCTGGAGTTTTCCCCAACGTACTTTCAAGCTTAGAATGTACCTCCTGTACAATATTTTCCAATCCTACCAGAAGATATTGAATTTCAACTGTTTTGCTGGAAGAGCTTACCGCTTTCTCAAAGCCATGCTGGCGGTCCAGAAGGTGTGGAAGATCAGTTTCATAGCCAACGTAGATCATTTTGTCAAAGTTCTTATTAAGAAGCAGGCTGGCTGTACTTTCTGCGATCTCCTGGTTATCAATGGTAATTCCGGGAACAGAAACACCTTTAAGATATCTGTCGATCGTTACAACAGGATATTTAATATGAATAAGGTTTTCTAGTGTCTTTTCTGACCCTGCTACGGGGGCAACGATCATTCCGTCTACCTGCTGCTGTGAAAAGAGTTCGGTAAGTTTTTTAAATTTTTCTGCATTCTCATCAGAACTGCCGATGATCAGGGTATAACCCAACTTTAAAGCTTTATCTTCAAGATTTCTTGCCATATGGGAATAGAAGTCATTGGAGATATCCGCCACGATTAATCCAAGAAGCTTTGTTTTATTGGTTTTCAAACTTTTTGCAATCTTATTCGGAGTATAGTTAATCGTTTCAGCAATTTCAAAAATTTTTTTCCGGGTCTCCTCACTGATACGCTGTCCTTCCTTTCTGTTAAGAACATAAGATACGGTGGCTACGGAAACTCCTGCCAGTTTAGCAATATCTTTTATGGAAGACCTTTTCATTTTATTTTTTTAATGCACAAAAATATTTCAGAAAATAGTAAAAAAACAATAGCTGTTTTTTTTGGTGGTTTCCGAAAAATATGTAATTTCGCACTTTTTTTAAAAATAACCAACATCTTCATTATCAGCGTTTTACTTTATTGTTGTCTTTTTTCAATATGAATAAATTGTTAACTTATTGAATGTAGAGATTAAATTTAGGTTAAACGTTTATCCAATAAATTTAATTTTTTAGATTTAAATAGCTGGAAACTAAGTTTTATATTTAATAATAAAGAAACATAATAATGAGAGTTTTTACTTTATACTATAAAATAAAACCCTGCAACTCATATGAATTGCAGGGCTTATTTTGAGAATACAGTCTTTTAACTTAAAATATCACATGGCGCTACACAGATCACCCATGGACATCTTTTGATTCCCGGAGGTGGGCAGCAGGCTTCAGAGCAGCTTGTCGCTCCGCCATTAATATTCCTCAACTGGTCTCTTGAAATTTTTTTTACATTTTTCATAGTCAAGTAATTGAATTACACTGAAATTAAGGCTGGTTTCCGCCACCGCATCCGTCGTAAGGCATACATTGCCACTTACCACCGATTAAACAAAGTTGACCACCTCTGCAGTCAATTCCTCCCTTAATTGTTTTCAATTCTTTTCTTTCGATTTTCTTTAAATTTTTCATAATAAATTGTACGTTTAGTTCAATTCGAAATTAATAAAATTTTATCAACCATGATAGAATTATTGTAAAATTTTTATTTTTTAGTTGCTTAATTGTAGAATGATTAAAGTTTATTTTATGTAATGAAGTAAAATGTTTTTTGGGAATAAGTTTAAACCAATCCTTAAACTATTCCTCTCATTTCTATAAAATCTTGCCCTGTGACAAGTCCGTTTTCCGATCGGGTTGGTAACTTTGACTTAAAATTAATCCACCAAATCTGATAATATTATGAAAAGTCTATTCAAATTCTCTGCAGTATTGTTCTTTATTATTATCCTTGCCTCCTCTCCGGTATATGGACAAAAAATAAAACCTTCTGAAAGTGGTTATGCACCTGTTAATGGCATCAAAGTTTATTATGAAGTCTATGGCAAAGGAAAGCCTCTTGTACTGTTACATGGCGCTTTCATGACGATTGATTTGAACTGGGGTGAATTGATCCCGGAATTGTCCAAAAACAGAAAAGTAATAGCTCTTGAATTACAGGGACATGGTCACACGCCTTTTTCAGAAAGGAAATTATCACATGCTACTTTAGCCAGTGATGTTACAAAGGTAATGGACTATCTGAAAATAGACAAGGCAGATGTGGCAGGGTACAGCTTTGGAGGTGAAGTGGCCTATAAACTGGCTATTCAAAGTCCGGAAAGACTGAACAAACTGGTTATCATTTCATCAACCTATAAAACTAACGGATGGCTGCCCGAAGTAAATAAAGCTCTTGAAGGAATGAAACCTGAACTCTTCACAAACAGCCCTATGCATACTGCCTATAATGCTGTAGCACCTGATAAAACAAAATGGAAACCATTTCTGGAGCAGATGATGGCTTCTGCCGGACAGCCTTTTGACCTGGGTGATGATAATATCTCTAAAATTCCGGTGCCTGTCTTAATCATAGCTGGTGATAATGACGGATTGGATAAAACAGAACTTTCAAAAACCTATAAATTATTGGGAGGTGATGTTTTTGCAGATATGGGCGAATTGCCAAAGTCCCAGCTGGCTATCGCTCCCGGACAAACCCATGTGAGTCTGATGATGCAGACGGCAATGATTCTGAATTATCTTAATGGTTTTTTGAAATAATAGAATGCCATCAAAGAATTGAAATCTGTTTATAAAGTTCAAAATCTGTACTATGAATACAAAATTTGAGGCCGGAATTAATATTGCTATAAAAATTCCCAAAAATAAATACGAAAAAACGGTTGCTTTTTACAGGGATATTTTAAAATTGAAGGTTGAGGAAAAGCCGATAAAAAATCCCACTGTTTCCAGAACCCACGAGGTGAAATTCGGGAATAATATCATATGGCTGGATTGTGTTGACAACTATACCCATTCCGAAACATGGCTGCAGCTTACCGTTCCCGATGTAGAAGCTGCTACACAATATCTGCTGTCAAACGGTGTGGAAACCTGTGACGAAATAGAAGAGCTTCCTGAAAATATGCACTGGATTACCGATCCTGCCGGTACCGTGTTCAATTTACAGGAAAGAAAATAGCCAAAAACAGAAATACAATGTAAAAAATTGCTTAAAATGGGGCTTTGACTAAAATTTTAATATCTTTAGCCATCAAATCATTACAATTTAAAATATTTTTATGCAGACGAGACCATTCCATTTCATTGTCACCATCTTTTTTCTGGTATTAAGTGCAACTGCATTTTCACAGAAAACAGCCGCGTTGGGTTCTTTACTGGACAAAAACTCAGAATTCATATTCCCGCAGACTCCGGATAAAATTTCAAAAGCATTGAACGTAAAAACTGTTTTTTATGAAGATGCCAACGAAGAAAAATATGCAAAATGGCCTATGAAAACAGGACTGGAGCTTTATTGCAGCCTGGGAAAAGACAATAGTATCAATGAAATGTTTTTTGTGACTTCAGACAATAAACCTGTCATTGTGGAAGGACTTCCTTTTGGTCTTGTTCTGAATAAAAGTACATTACAGGACAGTAAAACGAAGTTCGGTAAGTACAATGCCAAAATACAAAAATCGGGAGCAGACAGTGAATTTCCTGGAGGGTCAAAACTGGTTTTTAAAAAAGGGAAACATTATACAACATTGCTTTTCGACAGTAAGAACCTGTTAAAATCAATAGGTTTAACAACAGAACTTACGGATCCGGCTGCCAATTAAGTACTAAAAAACAAAATAATTATAGTATCCGTCATTATTGACGGATTTTTTTATCCTCAGACGGTGTTAACTTTAAAAGAAATCTATATCGTCAGTCCATGGTTGTTTTTTACCTCAGCCATCACAAAAGTACTGTGCGTGCTGCCGATAGAATCTACGGATCCCAATTTGTTAAATACAAAATCCTGATAATGCTTCATATCCCGCACCTGAACTTTCAGAAGGAAATCAAAATCTCCGGAAATATTATAGCATTCGGCAACTTCTTCAATTTCTAAAATTTCTTTTACAAAATCATACCCCACAGACCGGTCGTGAATTTTAAGTTTGATCTGGCAGAACACCGTAAATCCGCGGTTCAGTTTTTCAGCATCAAGAACTGCCGCATATCTTTTAACAAAACCTTCCTGTTCAAGCCTTTTTACCCTTTCGAAAACCGGTGAAGTAGAAAGGTTCACTTCTTTAGCGAGCTCTTTAACGGTGAGTTTGGCGTTTTTCTGGAGGAGCCTGAGCAGCTGTACATCCTTATCATCGAGTTGTTCCACAGAATATTATTCTTTTAAATGATTAAAACAGTCAAATATAAAGAATTATATGCTTTTATTTTTACTTTATGAAGTTTAATTTGCTTAATTATTTGTTTCCAATTGTGGTTTTATTCTGTATTACTAATTTTACACAAAATTAAAAACTTTTACTGATAACCTTTGTTAAAGGTAAAAGTACAGTTCTTTACAGATACTTCATCAAACAGGAAAGGTTTTACTTAAGGTAGATTAATAGGGAATCGTGTGCAAATCACGAGCTGTCGCGCAACTGTAAGTAACCCACCAAAAGTTTCTGTCCTTGCAGATCCACTGCCAAAAGCGGGAAGGATGACGGAAACTGTTACAAGTCAGGAGACCTGCCTTTACTGAATTGACAATGCTTTCGCGGGCTGAAGCTTTGGGTCATACAGATGGTGTATCAGATTTTGTATTTTCTTCTGAAGGGAAATACATTGTCTGCTATGTCACTATTTCCTGAAACTTTTTCCGCAAAACATAACGAAGCATTGTAAAGGACTTCCCAATAAGTTTAATTAAAAAGTTTAAAAAAATGCAAACTCACATTCTTGGCTATCCGCGTATTGGTAGCAAAAGAGAACTCAAAAAAGCCTGCGAGCAGTACTGGTCAGGTAAAATCCTTTTGGAAGAACTTCTTAACACCGGAAGAACTCTCTGCAGTCAAAACTGGAATATCCAGAAAGAAGCAGGAATAGATCTTATCCCATGTAATGATTTTTCATATTATGATCAGGTATTGGATATGAGTCTTGCCGTAGGTGCCATTCCAACAAGGTATCATGAAGTGGTGCTTAAAAAAAACAATACTGAGCTGGATCTTTACTTTGCCATGGCAAGAGGATATCAGAAAGACGGATTGGATATCACTGCCATGGAAATGACCAAGTGGTTCGATACCAACTATCACTACATCGTTCCGGAATTTTATAAAAATCAACAGTTTAAGCTCAGTTCAGATAAGATTTTCAATGAATTTGCAGGAGCAAAACAAGCGGGAATCAATGCAAAACCGGTGATTATCGGACTGGTTTCTTATCTGTTATTAGGAAAAGAAAAAGAAGAGGGATTTGATAAGCTGGATTTGGCAGTAAATCTTCTTCCAGTCTATACCGAGATTTTAACCAAACTTCAGGATCAGGGTGCGGAATGGATTCAGTTTGATGAACCTTTTATGGCATTGGATTTAACAGAGAAAGCCAAAGAAACTTATCGTTATGTGTATGCCGAAATCAGAAAACGTTTCCCGAAACTGAAATTTATTGTGGCTTCCTATTTTGACGGATTAAAAGACAATACTTCACTTGCCGTTTCACTTCCTGTCAATACATTGCATGTTGATCTGGTTAGAAATCCTGAGCAGCTGGATGATATTCTGAATGTTATTCCGGACAGTTTAAACCTTTCATTAGGATTGGTTGACGGTAGAAATATCTGGAAAAATGATTATGAAAAATCCTTGTCTTTCATCAGAAAAGCGGTTGAAAAATTAGGATCTGAAAGGATTTTCATTGCACCATCATGCTCATTGCTTCATTCACCTTGTGACCTTGATTTTGAAACCAGTCTTAATCCTGAAATTAAAAAATGGCTGGCTTTTGCAAAACAAAAAGTAAAGGAAGTCGTAACGCTTAAACAACTGGCATCCGGAACGGAAAATGAACAGGTTCTTGAAGCATTTGAAGAAAATAAAAAAGCAATTGAAAGCAGAAGAACTTCTTCTCTTATCCATAATGATAAGGTAAAACAGAGAGTAAATTCAGTTACTGAAAAAGATGCTCAGAGAATAAATACTTTCAAAATCCGTAAAGAAGAACAGCAGGAAGTATTGCAGCTACCTTTATTTCCAACCACTACAATCGGATCATTCCCGCAAACCACAGAAGTAAGAAGCTGGAGAGCAAAATTTAAAAAAGGAGAGCTTACTGCAGAACAATATGATACCTTATTGAAACAGGAAACGCAGAGAACAATCCGCTGGCAGGAAGACATCGGAATTGATGTATTGGTTCATGGAGAATTTGAGCGAAACGACATGGTGGAATATTTCGGGGAACAGTTGGAAGGATTTGTATTCACTAAAAACGGTTGGGTACAAAGCTACGGAAGCCGTTGTGTGAAACCTCCTGTCATCTTCGGTGATGTTTCCCGCCCAACTCCGATGACGGTGTACTGGTCTCAATATGCCCAATCTCAGACTAAAAAATGGGTAAAAGGAATGTTGACAGGTCCGGTTACCATTTTACAGTGGTCTTTTGTACGTGATGATCAGTCTCGTTCAGAAACTTGTAAGCAGATTGCCTTGGCAATTCGTGATGAAGTGGTGGATCTGGAAAAAGCAGGGATCAGAATTATTCAGATTGATGAACCTGCCATCAGAGAAGGTCTTCCATTAAGAAAAACAGATTGGCAGAACTATTTGAAATGGGCCGTAGAAGCTTTCAGAATTTCAGCAAGCGGAGTGGAAGATGCTACCCAAATTCACACTCACATGTGTTATTCTGAGTTCAATGATATTATTGAAAACATTGCCGATATGGATGCAGACGTCATTACCATAGAATGTTCACGGTCTCAGATGGAGCTGCTGAATGCTTTCGCCGATTTCAAATATCCGAATGAAATTGGTCCCGGAGTATATGATATTCACTCACCAAGAGTACCATCGAAAGAAGAAATGACTGAGCTGCTGAGAAAGGCTCAGAATGTAATTCCTGCCAATCAGCTCTGGGTAAATCCGGATTGCGGACTGAAGACAAGACATTGGGAAGAAACCGAAAAAGCTTTAATCGCAATGGTTGCCGCTGCTAAAGAAGCTTCAGTAGAATATGCTGTTTAGAAAAATTTAAAATAATTAGATCATATAATTCAGATCGTGTTATGATTTTCATGGCACGATCTGTTATTTTTAAAGGTTAAAATAATGGATATCCTATAATATTCTATTCATTTTTATATTCTATTTTTGCAGCTCGGCAAATTTTGACATTCGATCATTTTAGATAGATGTTAAAAGCTGAGCAAACTAATATACTATACATTAAAACCATGAAAGAAGCATTTCCTGAAATGAGATCGGAAACCTATAATCCTCAATACATCGCCACAGTAAGGTGGAGTATTGTGATTCTTTTTGCTGCCATTGCTGTTGTTTTACTGAGATTTTTTATCGATACCCTATCAGAACCTTCTACAGACACAGCTTCTGATATGATTTTCTTTTTGCTGTTTCTTATCGCAGGTTCACTATCCGGGTGGCTCGTGTATGAAATGATGAGGAACCAGGATGAAAAAATCATTGGTCTGCTCATTAATCATCAGGGAATACTGTTTCTCAACAAGCATAATAAAGTACTGTCAGCAATCAAATATTATGATTTGGTAAAAAGTGATAATCCTTATACAAAAGATATATTTTCAGAATCTGCTACAAATGGAAAATACGGAAGTTTCAGAAAGAACCTGTATGTTCATCAAAAAGATGAAAACAGACAACCCCAAAAGAAACTGGTCGGCCTGGATGTGATTCCACTTAAAAACCGATATGATCTTATCGGGCATTTTCTGAAAGGTGTACAGATGTTTCGCCCGGATCTGAAAATTAATCCGGAAGTGTACAAAGATTTTTATCTTGATGAAAAAGCATTACGGTACACTCCGGAAAATCTTAAAAGCGATATGAAAGTGAAAATCATTACAATAGCAGTCGTTATTCTTGTAATTCTTGCTTTCAGGTATTTCTTTTTAGATGAGATCTAAGTTATTTTGCCTGTAAAGCACTAGGCGGATAGCCGAATTGTTTTTTAAAGGCAAATGAGAAATGAGATAAATTTTCAAATCCAAGATCCAGATAAATATCAGAAACAGACTTTCCTTTTTGGCTTAGCAGAAAATGAGCTTCCTTTAATCTTCGAAGCTGAAGCCATTGTCTTGGAGGGATTCCGAATATCTTTTGAAAATCCCTTTTAAATGCAGACAGACTTCTCCCCGTTAAATAAGCAAAACGTTCTACATTAACATTGAAGTGAAAGTTTTTATTCATAAAAGCTTCAATATCTATTTTATAGGGCTCGGAAAAATCAAACAAAATATCCTTAAGGCCGGGATCGTAATTCAACAGTAAGAGGAGAGCTTCTTTTTGTTTAAGCCTCAGGATTTCTTCGGAAGCAGGAAGATCTTCATACGGTAATAATGAGTACATAAAAGAATGTAATGCCTTTTGCTCTGGTTTTATATAGGCCTGAACATTGTCCTTTTTTTCTGCCTGATACCCATATTCTCGGCTGAAATCATGAAGCATGGCATCGTCAAAATAGATGGATATAGTTCTGATTTCCCCGTTTTTGGGTGGATATTTTGCAAATTTTAATAAATGGTTTTTTCTGGCAGAATAGAGTTCTCCTTCTTTAAATATCGTTTTTGTGATGCCGTCATTAAGTTCCATTTCCCCGGAAAGCACCAGGCCGAGGCTGTGAATCCGGGCAAACTGTTCTCCTTCCCTGAATTCTGAAAAATGACAGGAGTAATTGATGGGAAAAGGAATATTATTTTCGCTCATAGCTCAGATAGTTGTTTCTTGATCAATTCTTATTCAAACTTACAAAACTTTTAAGGATCATAGAATCTCCACAGCAAAGTAATCCTGAGAATATTTGCTGTGAAGAAGATTATATTAAGCCAGAATCGTTTTGGGTTCCAGGTAAGCTTCCAGTCCGAATACACCAAACTCCCGTCCAATACCGCTTTGCTTGAAACCACCGAAAGGAGCGTATGGATCGTGGGCAAACCCGTTAATACAGATTCTTCCGGCATCAATCTGTGCAGCTACACGTTCTGCATGTTCATGATTATCAGAACTGATATAAGCTGCAAGACCATAAGTAGTGTCATTGGCAATGGCAATTGCTTCTTCCTCATCAGCATAAGGAATAATAGACAGTACAGGCCCGAAAATCTCTTCCTGTGCAATGCGCATATCATTACGGACATTGGTAAAGATGGTTGCTTTTACAAAATTACCGCTTTCAAGACCTTCCGGTTTTCCTTCACCACCTGCAAGCAGAATGGCTCCTTCTTCCTGTCCCAGACGGATATAACTTTGCACTCTTTCAAATTGTTTTGTACTCACCATAGGTCCTACAAGAGTATCTTCTTCAGCAGGATTTCCTACTTTTACCTGTCCGGCTGCTTTTTTAGCCAGTTCATTTACCTCCTCCAGTCTGTTTTGCGGAACCAATAATCGGGTAGGGGCTATGCAGGCCTGGCCATTGTTCATATAAGCCCCGAAAACGGCCATTGGGATTGCTTTTTCAAAATCGGCATCTTCAAGAATAATATTAGGAGACTTTCCTCCAAGTTCCAGGGTTACTCTCTTCATGGTGTCTACAGCTCCTTTGGCAATTGCTTTTCCCGTAAGTGTAGATCCGGTGAATGAGATTTTTGCGATATCAGGATGCTGAGTAATTTCATTTCCAACTACATTTCCTAATCCGTTAACAATATTGAAAACTCCTTCCGGAAGGCCGGCTTCGTGGAAACATTCAGTAAGCAGCTGGGTTTGTGCCGCACTCATTTCGCTGGGTTTGATAACAGCGGTACATCCGGCAGCAATGGCAGTGGCAAGTTTATTACAGATAAAGCTGTTGCTGGCATTCCATGGGGTGATGATTCCAACTACACCTAAAGATTCAAAACGTACTTTGGAATGTCCCACCGTTCTTTCGAAATCATAAGATTCCAAAGTATTGATGGTGGCTGTAAAGGCAGAGACTGCATTTTGGACACTCATTCTGCTGAACTGTAAAGTTCCTCCATATTCATTCACCATAACAGCAACCAGCTCATCTTCTCTTTTGCTTACAGCATCGTGCAGTTTTCTGAGAAAATGGATCCTTTCTTCCTTTGTTGTTTTTGAAAAAGTTGTAAAAGCTTTCTTTGCTGCTGCAATGGCCATTCTGGTATCTTCTTCATTTCCCAGAACCACTTCTCCGGTTTTTTGGTTGGTAACGGGATTGATAAGATCAAAAGTTTCTGTTCCTCTTGGCGTAACAAATTCGCCGTTGATGTAAATTTTATTAATCTGATTCATTTTTGATGATTTTAATACCACAAATTTCGGCAGAAACGAAAAAGAGAGGTTTGTTGTAAAGCTCAATTTTTCTTTGTTGTATGGTCCATTCTAAAGCTTGTTCATTTTATTTTTGAATTTATCCGTAAAAAGTTCCGTTCTCCAATAAAATTGACTACTTTTATCATAACCAAGTAAATAAAACGTTTTGAGAACAACTCTTAAACTTATTTTCGCTTAGTATCAGTCTCAGTAACCACAGGCTGATCGTTCTTTCGTTTGGGTAATTCTGCCCGAACAGGTTTTTATTTCATCCTATTATTTGTCGTATTCACTGTTAAAGGTGACTTTATCTCTGCTATTCCGGCTTTGACCAATGCTATTGATCAAAACTTTACTGCAGAGAAAAACTATAGCTTACCTGATCTTTGAATAATACTACAGAGGTATACCTTTCTGTAATGCGTGAATAATATGGAAAAATCCAACAAAGAATATTAAGCACGATTATAAGTAATGAATACCCAATATATCTGGGAGGTAAAAGCGAAAAATACTCCCTTACTCAAAAAGAAATGCAATCAATGTAGCAGCGACAGATTTCAATGCAGTGATAAATTCAGACTGAATGCCCAGAAAAAGAATATTGATATATGGTTGATTTATCGGTGTGTAAAATGCAGCAATACCTATAATATGACCATATTTTCAAGAATCAGAACAGAATCTATCAGTAAAGAAATATTCCGTAAATTCTCAGAAAACAATGTGGAAACTGCCTGGCAATACGCTTTCTCACAGGAAATAAGAAGAAAAAATAATGTGGAAGCCGACTTGGAAAGTGTGGAATATGAAATTCTATACCCAAATCTTCCCGTAGAAGATCTTATGAATAGGGAAGATGAGTTCATTTCTTTTCAAATACAGTCTTCTTTTGATTTTAATATGAGAGTCTCAACAGTAATCCGGACATGTTTAGGGCTTTCATCATCTAAACTGAACCTCTTGCTTGCTTCAGGTAAGGTTTACTTTAATGAGAAGCCTCTTCAAAAGAAATATAAGTTCAAGAATGAAGATATTGTTGATATCAACAGGCAGGAGCTGATCAATATTTATCTTATCGGAAAAGAGGATTTTTTCTCAACACAGTAAATGATCAATAATTATAAAAGCCTTCCGGTTGTTGATCGGGAGGCTTTTTATTGAGTTCACTTTATGTATTTCATTTGGATTAATCCCATTTATTTTGGGTTGAAACGGCATATTTTCCTGCGCCGGTAAAGAAAAAGCTTAAGCTTACAAGCATATAGATGACAAGCAGTTCCAAAGCCCAGCCTCCAAAGTCATTAAGCTTGAAAATGTTGGCTGTTTGCGCCAGTAGGGTAGCCGTGAAGCAATTGGCAGCAAAGATTAATCCTGCCAGACGGGCCCGGAATCCTAAGATCAACAGTACAGGAGCTATAACTTCTCCCACAAATACACCATACGCAAAGAATGATGGTAAGCCGTACATGATCATCATGTCCTCAATAAACCCAATTCCGTGAATCAACTTACTGATTCCATAAACAGACATGGGAAATCCGATTGCTATTCTTATGATCAGCATTCCTAAATCAATGTTCTTTTTCATTTCTTATCATTATTTAAAAGTTATATTTTACAAATGCCCCGATATTTTCCAGGGTCTTTTTGCCGTTATTAAACTGGTCGAAATTCGAGGCCAGCCCGTACATCCTTTTATCCTGTTTCAGGCCCAGTCTGATAAACTGCAGCCCTCTGGGGTATCCGCTGTCATCGAGGTTTCCAATAGCGAGTACACTGAAATATCCCTTTACATTTTCTGTCAGATAAGGGGTGTATTCAAATGATACAGACTGTTCCAGAGAAAATCCTTTCTGATACGTAGTTCCTATAGAGTAGGAAAGTGAATAGGAGGACTGGATGATTTTATATTGCAGGTAAATACTGAAAAATGCGCCGGGATTTTTCGTTCCCAACGCCGCATTGGCACTTAGTCTTTTGGTAAGATTATACGAGAGGGTATTTCTGATGAAGAATATGTTTTCTTTGTCTTTGGTGTATTCTGTATCAAATAGGGTAAGATTGTTCAGTTTCAGCCGTTCGTTCAGCTGATAATTAACATTGTGCATATAAGTATAGGAACGATGTCCTAAAACAAGATCCGGGGTATAGGAAAGTTTCTGTGCATTCAGGTTCAGCGAAGCTAATGCAAGAACTGTTACAGCGATAATTTTTGCCTTCATATTTCACTCATTAAATTTCTGTGAGCAAAATTATTCGGGCTGGAGGGGAATAAACTTAAGAAATCTTAAGAAACGTCAGACAGGTGTTTTTTTCTCAGATAGCTCAGATATTCTACGGTGATTCCGAGGTAGGAAGCGATCATGTATTGAGGAAAACGCTGTTCGATATTACGGTAAGTAGTGACAAATGTGCGGTATTTGGTATAAGCATCAACACGGGAATGTTCAAAGGTTCTTTCCTGTAACGTAACATAGGCACTCTGCATCTTCAGACGCCAGAATTCTGAGACAGCCGGAACTTCTTTGTACAATAATTCCAGATTATTTTTACTGATCTGTATGATGGTGGTATCTTCATTAGCCTGAATAAACATTCTTGAAGGCAGTTCGCTAAGATAGCTGTAAAGATCATTTACCCACCAGTTTTCAATACCCAGCTGAGTGGTATTTTCTTTTCCTTTTTCATCAATGTGGTACGCATAGAGGCTTCCCTGTGCAATGAAACGCATATGTCTGGAAACCTGTCCTTCGCGAAGCAGATAATCTTTCTTTTTAAGTTGTATAATTTCTAATTTGGAAGTAATACAGTCAATATCTTTATCTTCTAAAAAAACGATTTCTCGAAAGTGTTCTATGAGTTGTAAAACTATTGTATCTGTATCCATCATTAGATTTTGTACTATAGGCACAAATTTACGTAAATATTAAATTACGGGATTAAGATGAAACATTTATACATAAGAAGACCACAATTTATCGTGTAAATTGTGGTCTTCTACAACTAAGAACTATTTAACTACGATTCTGTTTTCAAATAACCATAATGCAAAGCTGTATCTTTTCCGAATAGACTTGAGAAAATATTCTGAAACTCATGGATATACTTGCATTTTATAGCATTTCCATATATTTTAAGCCCTTCCATTATTTTTCTGGAACTCAGGTCTATATCATATTTTATAAAAGCTTCCGGTCTTTCATACCGTATACTCTGATCTGAACTGTCTGTTCGTGAAAAGCCGAGCTTTTCAAGCCATTCTTCCGTTATTTTAATCGGTTTAATGGATGCTGCCGGGACCGAAATACTTTGAATATCATTTTCAATTTTAACAAAATAAGCCTGTTCGACATTTTGAAAGATCTCAGCAATGGTATAAATCTGATTTTTATACTCAACCAAGTTCTTGATTTTTAGATCTGCTACGTTCATAATATTTTGATTTTAAATGGTGATATGGTCTTTAGTAAAATAGCAAATAGTATGCCCGACATTGCATTGTTAAGCCCCGTTTTACAAAAAGGATAGGTTAAATTTTGCTATAAAAAATTAATAATACGTTAAAATAGTACACTTATGCGCAAACTATCACATAATCATGAAATAAAGCATGTGGTATCTATGTGGTATTAGTTTTTTATTCCCGCTTTTGGATTGGTATTAAAAGTGGTAAGAAGAAGAGCGGTTATAACACTTATCATAAGAACTGCTATGAAAACATTCCAGGAATAAGCATGAAGCAGATAGCCGGTACCACTTCCCAGAATACTTGAACCAAAATAATAAAAAAGCCAGTAAATAGAAGTGGCTGAAGATTTTCCCCGCCTTGCATACAATGCAGTCATCTGGCTGGCCATAGTATGAGCAGCGAAGAATGAAAGGGTGAAAAGCCCGAGTCCGAAAATAAGAATATAAATATTTTCAGATAATAGAAGGGCAGCTCCGGTAAGCATGCACAGGATAGAAGCTTTCAGAATGCTATTCATTGGAAACCTTCTGGAAAGACGGCCTACGATCATCGTTCCAAAGACTCCAAAAATATACATCAGAAATATAAAGGCAATGATAAAGTGGCTTAATGAAAAAGGTTTTGCTTCCAATCTGAATGTAAGATAATTATAAACACTCACGAAAACTCCCATCAGCAATGCTGCTGTACAGTATAACCGAAGCATATAAGGGTTGGTAAGGAAAAATTTCATCTGTTTTACCTTAAGATGATAGTCTGTTTTCTGTGGATTGAAGAACTTTGATTCCGGAAACAGTTTCCAGAATACAGCGCCTAGGATTAAACTTTCTATGCCAATCAGAAGAACGGCATTACGCCATCCGAATTCCCCCGCAAACAAAGTAGCCATTATTCTTCCGCTCATTCCTCCAATGGTATTACCGCTGAGATACATACTGATGGCTGCTGGTACTGCCAGAGCATCCACTTCTTCCGTAAGATAGGCCAGAGCAACTGCAGAAACCCCGGAAACAACAAAACCTTTCAATACTCCAACGGCAATCAGGAGTGTTAAATCGGGTATCCAGGTAGAAATAACAGTAAGGCTCGCAGAAGAAATCAAAGAAAAAACCATGAGGCTTTTTCTGGAATAACTGTCAGCTTTAAAGGCAAAAAATAATAAGCCCAATGCCATACCTATTGTGGATGATGAAACCAGCAGGGAAGTATCGCCTACAGACACTCCGAACTGCTCTGCAACCATAGGCAGCATCGGCTGGAAAAGATAAAGTTGTGCAAAAACCGAGAGTCCTGAAAAGAAAATACAAAGTTTTATATATCGGAAACGTGAGCTTCCCTGAAGTGCTTTTTCAGATGAATTCATGATTTTTTTGCATTAAAATGCAGTGGTTTGATGGAAAAATTAAGTGATGTAAATTTCCTGATTATTTTCCGAATTTAAAAATCATTATCTCAATGATGTGGATTGGCGAAACAAATCAATGAAGCTGCAGACTGTTGATGTACTCTGAAGGAGTAATATTCTCCATCTGTTTGAAAACTCTGTTGAAGGTGGACTGATTAGAAAATCCTGCTTCTGTGTAAATATACATAAGGGTTACTTTTTCAATGTCATTTTCATGAAGTAATCTTTTTACACACTCAATTCTGTGCATATTCAGGTAATTATTGAAGTTGGGATATCCTTTTGTACGAATTGATTTTGAGATATAACTGCTGTTAATATCCATTTCTGTAGAAAGCTTTGAAATATTAAAATTAACATCTTTATACAGCTGTTTCTCTCTCATCACTGATTCAATTTTTTCAAACAGTTCATCCGCAAAAGGAGCTTTGTCTGCTGTAGGAACCGGCTGTATCGCTGTACTCTGGGCTTTCTCCTCAATTTCATGGTAAATTTCAACCCGTTTTATTTTATCCTTAAAATAGAGCAGGAGTGATATTACGGCTACATTGGAAATCATAAGGATGGTATCGGTAATTCTCACATCTTCTGGTTGGTGTATCGGGAATTTAAAGCTGAAAGATTTAGAAATAAGGTATCCCGCTATAATATTCAGCAAAACATACATGCTGTAAATAAAAACATACTTTCTTTGAAAGAAAACATAGGCTGCCAGCGGAATCGGAATAAGCCAGACAAAACTCGCTATAGAATTGTTCCAGAAAGCCAACATAATGTAAAAATTATAAAGTGTCGCAATAATAATGTAGGAATGCACAATGACATTCACCGAGTAGGATTTGCGTACAATCAGATATGTATAGACCATTAAAAAAAGTCCTCCGAAAAGATACCAGGCCATTATTTTATCGGGAATAATAAAAGTAAATATTAAACCAAATAGGGCAAGAATAACAGACATCAGAATATTATAATAATACACCAGTTGTCTTTTGTACTGTTCAATTTTTATGTCTTTTTTGGTGGTCATTTGTGGCAGAAGGTAATTTTAAATCATTCCAATATTTTCTCTTAACAGTCAGATTTCAGAAAATGACTGGTTTAACTTTCTGGTTATTAGTGATTTGTGTTTTGTGAGCTGTTTCCTGTTTTTCATTGATTATTGATGGATTTGATTTATCAGCGCGGATAACTTTGCATCAGCTAGCTCAACAAAGGCTGATTGATGATCTTTCAATTAACCCCTAAACGATTTATTCAATTTTTAAATAAATCAAATAATTTTTAAACAAATATACTAAAATGAAAAAAATAAAATTACCTCTTGCCAGCATTATGATGTGTTTTTCAATAGCGGCATTTTCCCAGGTTGGGATCAATACAGATTCCCCTAAAGTAACTTTGCATGTAGAAGGAAAGCCCGATGTGGCTACTGCGGCTGATGGAGTGATGGCTCCCCGAATGACAGGAGATCAGTTAAGAGCTAAAGATAATGTTTATCTGGCAGCTCAGACTGGAGCTTTGGTGTATGTAACACAGGCTGTAACTGTTCCTTCTGTAAAAACAGCAAAAGTAGATAAAGCCGGCTATTATATGTTCAACGGAACTACCTGGAAATTTGCTTTTGGGGGACAAGATAATGATATTCCCATTGGAGATTTAATCTATTATCACGGAAGCATTCCTGCAGGTACTTCGGGAGCCAATACATTGGCCAGTACCTATCTTACTGATCTTCCGGTTTTGGGAGGTTTTCTAAGACTTGATGCCCAGTTTAACAGCAGTTCAGCAGGTACGGGAGCGGCTACCACTTTTAATCCGAGACTTTACAATGTGGGAACTTCAGATGTGAAAATCTGGGTTTCGGAAATGTCTACCCATACCGGTGATTCTGATAATGGAAATATTAAATTATCACCGGGAGCTTACAGACAATTTGATGATGGTGTTTATCTTACCCAGACCCATAATGAGACGGTAACATTTGATATTACCGTACAGGAACCGGAGCCAAGATGGTACAGAGTGTATTATGCATTCCGTGTAGATAATAAATCTACAACAGGAAGCAGCGATGCTACAACCACAGATTCCAATACTTCTGATAATACAAGGGAGTTGTTTCTCTCGGTACAGAGACTGTACTAATACACCGACAGATGATTCTAAAAATACAATGATAAAAAATAACGCATAAAAAATCACTGGGTTAGCTATTAAAATCTCATGAGATTTGTGTTTTTTCGGGGCAGGAATACTTTAAATTCCGGCCCCGTTTTCTTAATGCATCATTTCATAGACTTTAATCAGCTCTGCAATATTTCCGACATTAAGCTTTTGAAAGATTCTTTTTTTATAAGTACTTACCGTAGACATCTGAATATTTAGCCTGTTGGCAATTTCCAGATTACCGTTGCCGTCCGCAAGAAGTTTAAAAATTTCGTATTCCCTTGATGATAACTTTTCGACAGGATTATTCCTTTTGTTTTGAATAATCAGGCCAATCAGCTCCGCAGGGTAGAAATAACCCTTTTCAATGACCGTTTTTACGGCATTCTTAATTTCCTCTTCACTGCTTTGTTTATTCAGATAGCCTTCAGCTCCTTCTCTGATATACTGGATCGCAACATCCTTGTCATATCCTGAGAAAATGAGAATCTTTAGGTCATTCTGAATATCTTTTAGCTCCGGAATCATCTTTTTATACTGGGTTCCCGGCATATCAATATCTAAAATAAGAAGATCATACCGTTGATCTCTCAGCTTTTCTTTCACCTGGTCATAATTTTCAGCAAAATCTATATTCAGACCCGGATAAGCAGTTTCAAGAACCAGACAGGTTCCTGCCCTTACTACATAATGATCATCAGCAATTAAAATTTTTTCATTCATAAAGATTAGTTTTTTTGAGCGTTACTTCCACAACAGTTCCCTTAGGATGGTTTTGCCTGAAATTCATTTCAGCATTGATCTTTTTTACCAGATGGATAACCATATGCAGACCCAATCCTTTTCCTTTAAAACTGGGGGTTTCCAGTTTTGGATTTCTGAACAGATTCATATAGATAGCAATCTGTTCCTCAGACATTCCTGTTCCTGTGTCACTAATTATTATTGTGGATTTTTGTAGATTTTCGGTAATCCTAAGGGTAATGTTTCCCTGAGAGGTATTCTTCACAGCATTATCAAGGAGGTTATGAATAATGGCTGTTAAAATACTTTCATTTACCCTGGAATAGATGACACCCTCAGTAAGATTGGTAATCGTAGTTCCTTTTTCTTTAGCAATTTCACAGAACAGCTTGTTCTTGGTCTCCAGGATTCTGTTGATGGGATATTCCTTTTCTTCGAAAATATTTTCTGCCTTATAAAGTTCAGTATACTCTTTCAAATTCAGCGTAAACTGATAAAGCTGCTCTGATGATTTATAGATACTGTCAAAGTACTTTTTCTGAAGTTCCACATCATCAGACTCATGAAGTTTCTGGGAAAGCATGGCTATAAATCTGATAGGAGTGGTAATGTCGTGGCTGATGGTTTCCACCAGTTTTTTCTGGTATTCCGTTTCTTTCTGAAGGTTATTTTTTACGACTTCCAGGTGAAGAGAGGTTTCCTTCAGTTCAGAGTTTTTATTATGGACAATCTGTTTTAAAGCTTTATTTTTTATCCTAAGAAAATTCGTGGTTAACTGAACGATAACGATGATGATAATAAGGATAATGATGGAGGCAGACACTCTGAACAGTAATGTCTGATAAAAAAGAGGCTGAATTTTGAAACGAACGGTCTTTTCTTCATATTTCCCGTCAGCAGATATCAATACCCTTACCCTCAGGGTGTAATCTCCCGGAGAAAGATTGCTGATAGTGTATTTTAATTCTTTCCCTGTTGCAATCTTTTCCCATCCGGTATTTTCTTTTCCGGATATTTTAGCTTCAATATAAAGGTTTTCAGGATTGGAAAAATAAGGAATATCAATAAAGACATCCGCTGTTTTGTAATCATTTTTCAAATCAAGGATCTGATGGAAATACTGAGGCTCAGAATTACCGATTTTTACCCTTTCTATATAAATGTTATTTCTTCCCGGGTAATACGTCTGAATATTTTCCGGATTGAAAAACACAAAACCATCCATTGAAGGGAATACAAAATCCCCATTCTCAAGAGCATAGGCGTTAGGTTCTGAACTTCCATTAAATTCATTGGTCAGAAAACCATCCTTTTTAGTGAAACGATAATAGAAAACCGGAGTGTTTTTATGGTCTGCATAGCGCAGCAATTGCTTTTTGGAAACTTTAAACATCCCATTGTTTGAAGAAATCCAGTAATATCCCTTTTTGTCTTCAAGAATATAATGAGCTGACTGAAGATAATCGTTGATGTCATTCGGCATCTTGATAAGCTTATGATTCCTGAAAAGATAGAAGCCGCTTTTCTCCGTCGTAATCCATATCAGATTATCTTTTGTCCTGATAATGCTTTTGACATGGATATTTTTGATCAAAGGAGTTATGGTATTGCTTCGCAGTGCTATGGAATAAAGGCCGTCGCTGTTTCCGGTCAGAATTTCATTCTCATTATATTGATGAAAAATATTGACAAAACTTTTAAAAGTATAGGTGTAATCCGGCTGGCTGAATATATCCTTTTTGTATAAATGAAGCTGAGTGCCTGAAAGATCTGTGAAGGTAGTGCCGTAAAGAGTTCCGCTTTTCATAAATGTTTCAAGCCCCTTTTTAACAAAAGTGGAATCCTTCTTTTTATAGCCCGAATTTTTATAAAACCTGACAATATGGTTTCTCTTTTTGATCAGAATATTTCCGGAATTGTCATACATCATGAGATAATTGTCATTGTTTCCGAAAAGGTGGCTGTTTACAATTCCGTTTCTTCCGAATTCTGTTCCGTCCTCAGCAATGATTGTGCTTTGGCTGAAAGGAAGAGATGCGAAATATACATTGCTGGAAAAATCAGCTTTTTTTCTTGATACATAGAAATTGGAAAGCTGAAGAACATTCAGACCGTTATTAAGCGTTCCCAGGTACAATTTGTTGAACGCTTTATCATAGAACATCGAACAGTAGGAATGATTTCCGATTTCTTCAAAATTGACAAGAAATTTTAAACGGAGATCCTTTTCGTTGCCTTCTAAAAGGTAAATATTGTCGTGGTTAATAATAAAAGTCTGATTGGTAATCTGCTGCCAGTATATTTTCGTATCAGGATGGTTAAAAAGTGTTGGTTGATCAGAAACAGAAAGATTTCCCTTGTAGATAGAGTAGGTTTTTCTTTTTTTCAGATCATTGATGAAAAGGTGGTTATTCAGTACAAAAATGTAATTCAGGTCTTTATTGGTAAAAGGCAGTGTAATCTTTATTTCCTTGTTTCCTTCCTTATAAATGATGGCATTTTTTTCGGTAAAATGATAAACAGAATTCTTAAGCTGAATAAAATACTGGACGTCATTATAGAAATCCGATGTAATGATATTATTGGCAATACGGTGCAGGATATCGGTACCATTGCAATAGGTCATTTTATCATGGGCAGTGAGCCTTGCGATTTTGGGAAACCTGTTTTTAATAATGATTTTACTTTCCTGAAAATTATTAAGAACCGTTATACTATCAAGACAGGGATCTCCTATAAATTCACCAAAATGCAGATTATTTACCCTGAAATTACTGAAGGTAATAAAAGAACTGCCGTCATACCTCACCAGCCCGTTTTCGGTAGAAATCCAGATAAAGCCATATTTGTCTTTGACAATGGCCTTTGCACTGCTTTGTGGAAGCCCATTGTCTATGTTGTACCACATAGAGGTATAGTGCTGTCCGGAAATGTTTAGATAGATGCAAGCAAAAATAAATGCCCAAACTCTCATATATGTGCAAAACTTATCTATATCTGCTGCTAATGCAATAGACGGTTAATAATGGTATTTGTACAAGTCAAAGTTTTTTTAAAAGGCAGGAACGATTGAGAATAAATTTTTATCATTGAAGTTTTCTGGTCTTTTGTGTTTTATATTTTTTGATCGTGTAAAAATAGTGAAATTATGGCGATAAATTAGTATTGCATATTTTGTTTTCTCTAAGTTTTATCATGTTTTGCAGACAATACATCATTCCGGGTTTTTACAAATATTATCGTATTTCAATAATAAGTGATAAATTAATGTAAGATTTATTTAAAATTCTCGCCTATAGATCTCAGTATTATGCTGGATTTGTGATTATTTTTAGAATTTTATAAATGGTAAATAATGTTGTGTTTGGAAATTTTTAATTAATGGCTGAATATTTTGTTATGTGTTTTTTTGTAGTAATAGTTTGACAAAAAATACAGGTTTATTCTACATGATAACTTTGCCGTTGCCTATGGATATTCATATTTTTGCAAAATATTCTCATAACTATTAAAGAAGATTTATTACCCAAATAATGATTCTAAGAACACAAACGGTTTTTATCTCAAAAAAACAAAAGAGACTGTACTTAAAGTAAACAGTCTCTTTTTATTACCAGCAATCAGAATACACAGAGTTGAATAAATGATAGATGTAGTCTTCTGTTATTTAAGTTTCGGCTGAAGCCAGATGAAAACGTCTTATTTTAGACCGGGCTAAAGCCCGGCCCTATTGAATTTCCAATATTGAAGATAAAACATAGAAAGTATAGGATTTTTATGGTAATTATTTTGTTTTTTTCTCGCAGATAACCTTTTCTAAACAAAAAACCTCCCGGAAATGATGGGAGGTGAATAAAATTGACTGTATATTGAAGTGTAATTCAATCGTTATTGGTGAGTTTCAAGCCACTTCAGCCTGCGCTGGTCAGGCAGATGTTTTACTTTAAAGTTTTCGAAAACAGCATTGAATCCTTCTCCGTCAGGACAGGCTGCCATTAAGCCAACCATTACAGGAGTGTTGTCCTGAAGAGGAGCATTCCGCATCATGATATAATTTTTATCATCAAAAGAATAAAATATTTCCACAGCATCCAGCCTTCTCACTGCTTTTATCCATAGGGCAGGAGGTGTTTTTTCCAATGTAATGACACTCCAGTCACTTTTGTTGTGGGTTACCACAGTGCTGAGATTGTATTTGCCGTCTACAAATTCTACTCCGGCTTTGATATAATGTTCCTGATCTGTTCTCAGCATAAGGCCCATCTGGTCAAATCTTGCTTTATAACTGCCTGCTATTTTTACTTTTGCTTCAAATTCACCACCATAGGTAGCATAATAGAAAGGAGCGTCATCTACCGTAAATCCATAATGGGAAACCCTCCAGTAATCACTTTGTGGGGTTACGAACATGGAAAGACTGTTGTTTTTGATTTCCCATTTTTCAGGTTCGTTAAACCATGTCATTTTTTCCAGACTCTGGGCGGAAAACTTTTGAATCAGGAATAAGGCGCAAAAGCCGAAAATCATTTTCTTCATTCTCTTTGGGATAAGTTCTAAGCGTAAATTATTATTTTAGCAAAAGTATTATTAAACCTTATTTGCGTCAATACTGATAAATAACCATTATGGAAATCCGTAAACAGCTTAGTGATCAATTACTGGACAATACCCCGAAAAAATGCAGTCTTGACATCGGGGTTTATAAACAGCAGGCGTTGGCATATTCTCAGATGGAAGGTGCAATATGTGTGCTGAGTGATATGCAGGAGAATAAAAGCTTTGTTTATAAATCTGCAGCAGCATATGAACTTGGACTTAAGATGGAGGAAAATCCTGCAGAGATAAACTCCATCTGGGAAGAAGAGATGCTGAAAAAAATACATCCCGATGACCGTCTGAAAAAGTACATCCATGAACTCCGTTTCTTTAAATTACTGGATGCTATGGAGATGGAGCAGCGCGCGGCATACAGTGTTGTATCAAAAATAAGAATGAAGGATAAAAATGAGAACTACAGATGGGTAAAACACCGTATGTTTTATGTTTATTCTCCTGATAACGGACGGTTGAGGCTGGCCCTTTGCCTTTATAATATGGCTCTGACTCCCTCTAATGCTTCCGGTTTTATGATTGTGAATACCGAAAAAGGAGAGGTGGTTGTAAAAGATAAGCTTGATTATAGAAATATTTTAAGCCCAAGGGAACTGGAAGTTTTAAAATTTATAGGGGAAGGGTATGCAAGCAAAGAAATTGCAGATCTTCTTTCTATAAGCATCAATACCGTAAACAGACACCGCCAGAATATACTGGAAAAGTTAAAAGTAAAAAATTCTACACAAGCCTTTAAGGATAGTTTTTATTAAACGTTCATTCTGGAATATCCGAAAAGTTCACCATGTTATTTTGTGTCTTATGATTAATTTTATAACTTGAATACAGATTAGCAAGACCCATATGATGAAAAGAAGTGAAGAAATTACCCGTCAGTATTTTACCTTTTTAGATGAGCATATCCAAAAGGTGATTTCCGGAACTGTACCTGAATTTATGGAACTGAATGAAATTGCCAGAGAACTTGCTGTCTCTCATAAACATCTTACTGATACCATTAAAAAGGAAACCGGACAGCATCCCTGTTTTTATTATGATGAAAAAATTATTGAACAGGCCAAAATGATGCTCATTGTTACGGATAAATCTGTAGCAGAAATTGCCCGTATTTTTACTTACGACCCTTCCAATTTTTCAAAGTTTTTTAAAAAAATGACCGGTTTTACTCCCGGAAAATTCAGAGATTCCCATTCCGTTTAAAACTGACTGTTTTTATTCTTTAAAATTCCTGTTACAGGAGTTTCGGGGAATTTTTCGTCTCCGGGTAGGGATTTAATCCTGCTGAATTCCTACTGTAAAAGACAATTTAGTGAATTATAATGTTAAAATTTATAGAAAATAATCTTTTATAAATGAGATGGTTGTAAAAAATAACTGTCATTTTTTATTATTTATCTATTAATATTTCTTTATTGTTTAGTTTTTTTATTAAATTTAGGTAAGAAAAAACTAATTAATTCAATACACATAAATGTTAAAAAGAAACCGGTATATGGTATTAAGTTTGGTTTCCAGGGGATAAGAATAAATTATTGTGTCTTTAATAATATTTAATCTTAATATGGGAGCTTAAGCCCTTCAAATAGTTATATATTTGTTTTTTTTAAAACCACAACAAACAAGATTAAGGATGAGCATCAATTTCACAACAGCAACCATTAAAGACTTTGAGAATATACCAGACAATGATATGGCTCAAAGAGCTGAAATTTTTTATGAATATTTAGACTTTGTAAAGTCTAATGGCCACATGAACTACAGACTGAAGAATACTTCAGGAACCAATGCAGTACTGAATGTTAATATTGCAGATCACAACAGAGAATTTGTTAGTTTTGTATCAAGTGATTATTTAGGATTTACGCAGCACCCAAAAGTAAAACAGGCTGCCATTGAAGGAATCGAAAAATATGGTACAGGAACAGGAGCTACTCCTCTTATCGGAGGATATTTTGATTACCACAATGCATTAGAAAAAAAAATCTCAGGTTTTTTTAAAAGAACAGAAGATGAAGCTGTAGTATTTACTACGGGTTATACAGCTAATAGTGCTTCTTTACAATGCCTGATGCAGAAAGAAGACCTGGCTATTTTAGATATGGCTGTACATGCCAGTGTGCACGAAGGATGTGCTTTTACCAACAAAAAAACATTTCCGCACAATAATTTGGAATCTTTGGAACACATTTTGAAGGTATCTGAAAATCTGTACCGTACGAAACTCGTTATTGTGGATGGAGTGTATTCCCAGGATGGTGATACCTCCCGTATTAATGAGATCTATGACCTTGTGAAGAAGTATAATGCCTTTCTGATGGTAGACGACGTACATGGTGTCGGTATCCTTGGAGAATCTGGTAGAGGTACTTTGGAACAGGCCGGGTTATTGGATAAAGTAGACCTTATCACAGGTACATTCAGCAAAACATTTGGAAATCTGGGAGGATATGTCATTGCAGATAAAAAAATAGCAGCATTCATCAGATTCCATTCCCGCCAGCAGATTTTCTCAGCGACAGCTCCACCATCATCAGCAGGAATAGTTAAAGCCATTGATTTAATTGACGAAGAACCCATCTGGAGACAGAAACTCTGGGATAACATCAATTATTTCAAAAAAGGGCTTGACGACTTAGGGTTGGATACAGGCGTTACCTGCTCTGCAATTATCCCTGTAAAAATCGGAGATCCTTATGTAACAGGAGAAGCCGGAAAACTACTAATAGAAAAAGGAATCTATACCAATCCGATTCTGTACCCGGCTGTACCCCGAAAAGATGCGCGTATCAGGATGAGTGTGACGGCAAGACACGAAAAAGAACATCTCGATAAAACGCTTAATGCGTTTGATGATATTAATAAAAAATTGCATATTGCGAAAAAATAATAATTATGCCTAGAAAAGTAGTGCAGGGCCCCATTAGGGACAAAGAAAAAACAAAGCAGAAACTGCTTGCTGCAGTTGGTAAAATTTTAAGAGTAAAAGGATATTCCGGATTAAAAGTAAGCAAAATAGCTGCCGTAGCCGGATTTGATAAAAAATTGATCTATGAGTACTTTGGAAGTACTGATAAGCTGATCGATGAATATATCAAGTCTCAGGATTACTGGAGCCAGGTCAACCAGGATGTTGATATGGATTTCTCGGACGGTGGACACGAGCTTACCAAAATGGTTGTCTTGAACCAGTTCGAAAACCTGAAGAAAAATAAAGAACTTCAGAAGATTATCCTTTGGGAGCTTTCAGAAAGCAAGCCTATTCTTAAGAAATTAGTTGAACAACGTGAAGAAGTTGGAGAAGTTTTATTTGGAAACATCTCAGATCCTTACTTTGGTGAAGGAGTAGCAACAAGACACAGAGCAATTATGGCTCTGATTGTTTCCGGAGCTTACTATCTTAACCTTTATACGGGGTACAACGCCAATAAGTTTTGCGGTATTGACCTGAAAACTGAAGAAGGACGAAAAGAGATTGAAGGCGCTATTGTTGAGTTGATTGACTTTGCATACAGCAAAAAGAAATAGAGGTTAAAAGTTTTCCGATTTGAACAGAAATATGTTTTTGTTGATATTTGAAAACTTTTAATTTTCAAATTAAAACTATATTTCTTATTTTTGACCAATGGAAAATTTTATAGTATCTGCAAGAAAATATCGTCCTCAGGAGTTTGATACGGTTGTAGGACAATCCCATATTACGGATACTTTAGAACATGCAATTGAAGAAAGTCAATTAGCTCAGGCATTACTTTTTTGCGGTCCTCGTGGTGTGGGTAAAACTACTTGTGCCAGAATTCTGGCAAGAAAGATCAATGAGAAAGATGGCTCGGTTTCAGAAGATGGCTTTGCTTACAATATCTATGAATTGGATGCTGCATCCAATAACTCTGTTGATGATATCAGAGAACTTATAGATCAGGTACGCTTTGCACCTCAGGTGGGTAAATACAAAGTATATATCATTGATGAGGTTCATATGCTGTCTTCTGCCGCTTTCAATGCATTCCTTAAAACGCTGGAAGAGCCGCCTGCGCATGCTATTTTTATTTTGGCTACCACGGAAAAACATAAAATTATTCCAACAATTTTATCCCGTTGTCAGATTTATGACTTCAAAAGAATCGTCATCGAAGACATACAGAGCCATCTGAGAAACATTGCCCAGAAAGAAAATATCCAGTATGAAGATGATGCCCTGTTCCTGATTGCTCAGAAGGCAGACGGTGCATTAAGAGATGCACTTTCTATCTTCGACAGACTTTCTACTTTCTCCCAGAAAAATATTACACTGGCAAAAGCTGCCGAAGTGCTCAATATTCTGGATTACGATCAATATCTGAATATCGTGGATCTTGCCAGGGAAAACAAAATTCCTGAAGTGCTTTTCGCATTTAATGAGATTGTAAAGAAAGGTTTTGATCCTCATATTTTCATTGCCGGATTAGGAAATCATTTCAGAGACCTGATGATGGCACAGAATGCTTCTACCATGGAACTCATTGAAGTAGGAGAGAAGACCAAGACCAGGTTTGTAGAGCAGGGACAGAAATGGGCCGCCCAGCAGCTTATTGATGGTATTGAAATCTGCAACCATGCAGATATTAATTATAAGAATTCCAAAAACCCTAGACTTACGGTTGAAATTGCATTAATGCAGCTGGCTTCACTGACAGCTAATTTAGGTGATACTAAAAAAAAAAATTCCTGATACTGGCTCCGTTTCTCTGTGAGAAACAGGAAGTGAAAATGCCGGAAAAAACTCCGGAGAAAAAAGAAATTAAAACAGAACAGCTGTCTGTTGTTTCTCAGACAGTTCAGGAAGTTTCTGTGACCAAAACTACCAAGCCTTTGTCAAGACCGGGAATATCCTCTGGTTTCAGCATCAATTCCTTTTTGAATAAAGAAGATAAAGTGGAAACAGCAGAAGATGTTGTGGTGAGAACTGAAAATCTTCCTCAAAACCATTTTACAGATACGGATCTGCAGACGGAATGGAAAATTATGCTTAAACAGCTTCAGGTAAAAAATAACTTTGTATTTAATGCGGTAAAAACCTTTAAACTGGTAAAAGCTGAAGAGCATAAAATCAAAGTTTTGTTCCCGTCAGACTCTGCAAAAGTGGAATTTGATAAAATAAGTGGAGAATTTTTTAATCATTTTAAAAGAAAAATTCAGAATCATATTATTGAGGTAGAATACGTCAGAGACGTTGAAAATCTGAAGATTGAGGTGGTGACGAAGAGAAAATTATTTGAAAAGTTTATAGAAAAAAATCCACTTTTGAAAGATCTTGATGATTTAATGAAGTTTGATTTGACATAATTTTTATATATTTGTCAAATATTTCTGTCAGAAATAAGTTTCTGACAAAAACAAATTAAACCAGAAACGCTAAAACAAGACATTTCCAGATATAATGGAAAAATTGATTAACACATATCAGTCTTTTTTTGCACCCGCTAATTATTTTTTTAGCGGTTATTTTAGTTTTTCTGCTTCTTATTATAGAAATTTCAGAACGTATTACCGATTTTATTGGTACTGTTAACTGAATTTCTTTCCAAAAAATACAGGAGAAGTAGAGCCCTATTATTTTCCTGATTCCTTTAAACAATTTTGAACGGCATTTTTTGAAAAGAATTATAAATTAAATTTTATAATCCAAAGGGCTATTGCTGTCAATGAATAAATAATATAAAAAAACAATAAAATTTAGAATAATGAATTTAAATGATTTAAAAAATGAGTGGATCGATGGGCTTACACAGCCACTAATGATTGCAGGACCATGTAGTGCGGAAAGTGAAGCTCAGATGCTTGAAACGGCCAGGAGAATTAAGGAATCCAATGCCAATGTATCCGTTTTCCGTGCCGGAATCTGGAAACCGCGTACCAAACCCAACGGTTTCGAAGGTGTAGGAGTGATCGGTTTGAACTGGCTGAAAAAAGTAAAAGAAGAATACGGTTTTAAAACAGCAACTGAGGTAGCCAATGCACACCACGTATTTGCAGCTTTAGAAGCAGACGTAGATGTTCTTTGGATCGGAGCGCGTTCCACAGTAAATCCATTTACGGTACAGGAAATTGCAATGGCATTAAGAGGAACTGATAAGCCGGTATTTGTGAAAAATCCTGTAAATCCGGATCTTGCTTTATGGATCGGAGCTTTGGAAAGACTTTTAGGACAGGACATTAAAAACCTTGGAGTTATTCACAGAGGATTTTCAACCTACCAGAAAACAAAATACAGAAACAATCCAAACTGGCAGATTGCCCTTGATTTCAAGAGCCAGTTTCCAAATATTCCAATGTTAATCGACCCTTCTCACATCTGCGGAAACAGAACAGGTCTTGCAGATATTACACAGGAGGCACTTAATGTAGGATACCAGGGAGCGATCATTGAATCTCACTGTAATCCTGATGAAGCATGGAGCGATGCTTCCCAGCAGATCACTCCTGAAGTTCTTGCAGATCTTATCGGAAATCTGAAAGTGAGAAGCTCTAATCTTGCCGGTTTTGAAGGAGAAATGGGAAGACACAGAACTTTAATCTCCGATCTTGACTTCCAGTTAATTGAACTTCTTTCTCAAAGAATGAAAATTTCTGAAAAGATCGGTAAGCTTAAAAAAGAAAATGACATTGCGATCTTCCAGCCTGAACGTTGGAAAGTAATCACAGAATACGCTACCCAAAAAGCAAAAGAAACAGGAATGTCTCAGGAGTTTATTGAAAAAGTATTCAAAGCGATTCACGAAGAATCTATTGAAGTTCAGAATAATATTATGATCGAGAGATAAATTGCGGATAATAGTAAGAGTAGTATAATTTTTACTAGATATTCAGTAAAAAAAATAAATCAGGGCTTAGCCATCAGTATTTAGGAGAATTGAAACATTGTGTTTTTGACCCTATTTTCTGAATGCTAAGCCCTAATTGCGTATATTTGCACCAGCATTATCTATGAAAGGAAAAATCATTAAATCTACAGGCAGTTGGTACCAGGTTTTGGAATTGGAAACACATAAAATTTTCGAGGCCAGAATCAGGGGGAAATTCAAATTAATAAAAACCAGACTTACCAATCCACTTGCTGTAGGAGATTTTGTTGAGTTCCAACTGGAACAGGATGACATTGCCTGGATCACGAAAATTGAACCCCGCTCTAATTATCTGATCAGAAAATCCGTAAATCTTTCCAAAGAAGCTCATATTATTGCTTCCAATATTGATTTGGCATGCTTTATCTTTACCCTGAAACATCCTGAAACGTCATTAGGATTTCTGGACAGGTTCCTGGCATGCTGTGAAGCTTATAATATTACACCACTGATTCTTTTTAATAAGATTGATGTATTGCACGAAGAAGAAATTGAAATTGTAAAAGATATTGAATTCCTATATCAGGAGATAGGGTATGATACCCTGGAAATTTCTTCCTATTCAAAATTAAATCTTGACCAGCTTCAGGAAATTCTTAAAGATAAAACTTCCGTATTCTTTGGCCACTCAGGTTGTGGAAAATCTACCTTAGTGAATGCTTTGCAGCCGGGATTGAATTTAAAAACTTCTGAAATTTCAGATACCCACCTGAAAGGAAAACACACAACAACTTTTGCCCAGATGCATTTCTGGGATTTTGGAGGAAACGTTATCGATACTCCCGGGGTTCGTGAATTTGCAATGATTGATATTGAAAAAGAAGAAGTACAGCATTACTTTCCTGAAATTTTTAAAAAGAGAGAAGAATGTAAATTTCATAACTGTCTTCACATCAATGAGCCTAAATGTGCTGTTATCGATGCCCTTGAAACAGGAGAAATTCAGCATTCGCGCTATGCTACTTACATTAAACTGATGGACGAGGCAGAAGAAGCGTCTCAGAAATAATCAATACAATCTTTATGTAACAGGACAAATTTGTTAGAGATAATATAGAGACTATCATTGGATGGTCTCTTTTTTCTGTTTTAAACTATTTTGTCGAAAGTGTTAAAGAATAATATTTACTGTTATTCTTTTTTTTAAAGATCAATTTAATGTATTCTGGATATTTTATTTCTTGTAATTATTTTTTTAATTTTAAATGAAAAAAATATTCGTTTTTAAATAACTCTACTTTTCAATTTTACAATTTTGGCAGATAACTCCACTTTTGTCATATTTCTGACCACCATGAGATTGGATTTTCAAAAAATAAAATTATTTCACCAATTGAAATAAAATGGATAAAATCATTAAATATAATCCGATATTCATTAAAAAATTATATAATTAATAAAAAATACTGCCATTTTTTACAAATAAAAAACCCAGCCGAAGCTGGGTAAAAACTAATAACCATGAAAACTCAAATTAAACATGAGAATCGCAATAGAATAAACAATTACTGTGCCAAAGTTTATCTTATAATTTCTTAATAAAAGTTATTTTTATGTTAAAAAAAAATTAAAATAAAAATCAAAGATATTTTTTGTAATTTTGCGCTATTAAAAAAATATACATTTATGTCTAACATTACATTCACTATGATTAAGCCTGATGCAGTTGCTGACGGACATATCGGTGCTATATTGGGTAAGATTGCTGAAGGAGGTTTTAAGATCAAGGCTTTAAAATTAACTCAGCTTACAGTTGCTGATGCAAAAAAATTCTATGAAGTACATGCTGAGAGACCATTTTATGGAGAATTGGTAGAATTCATGAGCTCTGGTCCTATCGTTGCAGCAGTTTTAGAAAAAGACAATGCAGTTGAAGACTTCAGAACATTGATCGGTTCTACTAACCCTGCAGAAGCTGCAGAAGGTACAATCAGAAAAATGTTTGCAAGAAGCATCGGAGAAAATGCTGTTCACGGTTCAGATTCTGACGAGAATGCATTAATCGAAGCTCAATTCCATTTTTCAGGAAGAGAGATTTTCTAAGAAAATCATCTTACAAAATAAAAAATCCGGAGAATTTTCTCCGGATTTTGTTTTTATGGGGATCTTTAAAGATTATTTTCAATGGCTCCCACTTTTTCTCTGTATAGCTCAACAGGTTTATTAAGCAAAACCGCGATCACCGTCAGTTGTTGATCAAGTCTTTCTTTAGGGATATCAATATAAATAATTCCCGGTCTGTCGCTCCAGTACAGTTTATTATAAATCGTATGAGGAAGAATAGTGCCTTCACCCACAACTCTTATTCTGGCAATCTCGTTTTTTATCCCTTTCAGAGCAATAGGTCCCGTAGGAACTCCTTCCACAAAAAGATATAGAGTCTGTTTGTCTTTTGATAAAGCGCTCATTCCTGGGTAGTGACCCGCCGGAAGGCCTTTTCCTGTTTCAAATAAAGCTTCGGCATGCTTGCTTATCCATTCTATGGTTTCCGGATTTGTTTTAGACGTTTTTTTTATTTTCATGTCAAGGCCATCTAGAGTAAGGCCTTCATGGCTAACTAAATTCTGATCATAGTTTAAAGCATTGGCGATATCATAGACGGCTTCCTGGGTATTTTTGCTTTCCAGTATTTCGGGAAGAGAATGTTTTTCCTTCTTAAAATCGTTCAAAAATGCAGGAGGAGTGTCAAAAGTAAGTTCTGCCACCGTGACATCCTTGTCAAATTTTACTTTGGAGAAATTTAAATTCAGTGTTTTCTCAGCATTATAATCCATTGTAACAACAGCAGATGGATCTCCAATGATTTTTACAGAAAGGGGGTTTGTTGCAAGTCCATAGATTTTTGTAAGTTTTTTAGCTTCTTCAAGATACAGGAACAACGATTTTTTCGAGGTTGAAAACGCTGATTTTCCTTTGTAGTTATCAAAAGAAATTCCGCGGGTTGTTTCATAGATGGCATGTTCATTTTTGGATGTCCATCTGCCCAGGTTTTTCAGAATTTCAATTTGCTCTTCCGGAATGGTGCCATCTGATTTCGGACCGATATCAAGCAAAAGATTTCCTCCCATGCTGATCACGTCTGCCAAAGTCCTTACAATCATATTGGGTGTCTTATAACTTTTGTCAAAAGGCTGATACCCCCAGGAATCATTCATGGTATAACAAAGCTCCCAATATTGATTTTGAGGCGGAACTACCGGAATGCCCTGCTCGGGAGTGTCGTAATCTCCATGATTATTGAGTCTTGAGTTAATAATGATATTAGAATTGTATTTCCTGAGTAAATCCAGGGTTTGAGAAGCTTTCCATTCTTCGGAAGTATGTTCCCAGTCTCCATCAAACCAAAGGAGGTCAGGAGAATATTGGGCAGATAGCTCATTAAGCTGACCCTGATAATAGCTGATAAAATTCTGCCAGCGCTTTGGATCATTTTTAAGTTCATAGCGTTTTTTTGTCCGGGTATTGATGTCATAGTACGGATGGCTCCAATCCGGCAAAGAGAAATAAAGTCCAGTTTTTAATCCGGACTTTTTCATCGCAGAAACAAAAGGAGTTAGCACATCTTTTTTAGCCAAAGAATTTTGAGGGATAGTTGTTGCTTTTTCTGCTCCCGAATTCCATAGTGAAACTCCGTCATGATGTTTTGTGGTAATGACCGCATATTTTGCTCCGGATTCTTTTATCAGATCTACCCATTGTTGCGGCTGGTATTTTGAAGCTGAAAAACCATTCAGCTGTTTCATATAGTTTTCGTGATTAATATAATTATTGAAGAATGACCATGATTCCGAGATTCCATTAACCGAATAAATTCCCCAATGAATAAAAATTCCCAGTTTGGCATTTTTAAACCATTCCATTTTTTTGCTGTTGTCAACTGTCTGAACCTGTGCGTCGATATTACTTACAGATAATATCAATCCAAGGAAGACAGCTTTAATCAGACTGCTTTTCATATATAGTTTTATTTTAACATTAAATATAGATAAAGAAAACATTATAGTGTAGAATAGTTTGTGATATTTAATGATAATTGTTGTCAAAACGTTTCTTATTATTGTATTTTTATAAATGGAACGTTTATTGTAAAATTTACCCGAAAAAGCAATTATGAAAATTCCAGCAATATTAATGGCAAGTTTATTGGCGGTAAGTGTCTCTGCGCAGACTACTAAACCAGAAACTAAAACAAAAAAGCCTGTCAAAAAAATAAAGAAAGCCACTTCCGCGGACACCGTTGAAAAGAAAAAACCGGGAACCCCTAAGCCGGTAGTTAAAAAAGATACCCTTGTACTCCGCGAATATGGTTGTCCGGCCTGCGGAATGGGATAGAAGATGAGAAAGCCCATGTTAGGAGTGTCAATGATGGCGGAAGCAGATTTTCTTTCTGCTGTTTTGCCATTGTTGCAGGATAATGCCATAGAAGTGATGGAATGGTCTTTTGATACGCTTTATCACACCAATGAGCCGGATTGGCTTCGGGATCTGTTGAATTTCTACGCAGAAAATAACCGTTTAATAGGGCATGGAGTATATTATTCTTTATTTGATGCGATATGGACGGCAAGGCAGGAAGAATGGCTGAAGAAATTGAAAGAAGAAGTCAGCCTGCGGAAATACAATCATATTACGGAACATTTTGGCTTCATGAATACTGAAAATTTTCATCAGGGAGTTCCGTTGCCGGTGTCTCTGGGGCCGGAAACCCTACAGATTGGGAAAGACAGGTTATATAGACTTCAGGAAACGGTGGATATTCCTGTAGGCGTGGAAAATCTGGCATTCTCATTTTCCATTGATGATGTGAAAGAGCAAGGGGTTTTTCTTGACAAACTGATAGAAGATACTGATGGTTTTCTGATCTTCGATCTGCATAATATTTACTGCCAGTCCTGTAATTTTGAAGTTGGTCTTCAGGAAATAATAAACTTGTATCCACTCCATAAAATAAAAGAGATCCATCTTTCAGGCGGAAGCTGGCAGGAGAGTGCGTATGGAAAGAAGCAGGTGAGGAGAGATACGCATGATGATGTTATTCCTGAAGAAATTCTCTCTGTTTTACCCTCGGTTCTTACACAATGTCCAAATCTGGAATACATTATTATTGAAAGATTGGGGCATACCTTGAAAACCGAAGAAGAAAGAAATGATTTTCTGGATGATTTTAATAAAGTCAGAACAATAATTGAAACTTCAGACCTGAAATTCAAAGAAAATAAACGTTGGTGCAAAAAGGAAGTGAAACTTTCCGAAAAACCTTTGGAAGACCTGCTTTTGTATGAAGAACAGTCGAAACTCACAAGGCTTCTTTATGATAACTCAGATGTGAAGGCTATTCAAGATGCGGACTTTCATTATTTTAAAACACAACACTGGGACGCTGAAATGATTCTTACAGCACAGAATATCATTAAAAAATGGAATCCTTATTAATTCTATTCTCTGATAACCAAAATCAAAATATATGAAAATGACAACATTAGTATTGATCATTACCGCTGTCCTCGCTGCTTTGATAGGAGGACTTTTCTATGCGTATTCATGCTCAGTTGTTCTCGGCCTGGGAAAACTTTCTGATACAGAATACCTGAACGCAATGCAGAATATCAACAGGGAAATCCTGAATCCTGTATTCTTTATGAGTTTTATGGGAACGGTGGTTCTTCTTCCCTTATCTACATTTTTGCTCCGCGGACAGCAGCCTGTTTTTATTTTTCTTCTTCTTGCTACACTGGCTTATCTGATTGGAGTTTTTGGGGTAACGGTTGCCGGAAATGTTCCGATGAATGATACTTTGGATAAATTTGATATCTCCGGTTCTACAGCAGAAGCGATCAGACAGATGCGGGAAAATTTTGAAAACAGATGGAATTTTCTCAATAATATAAGAACTGTTTTTTCCGTCATTACCATCCTTTTTGTAGTCTGTGCCTGTGTCTGGAATAAAGAATTATAAAGGATTAAGTGAAAATACCTACTATTAAATTACGTATTTCTACCGATGTGTACGTCTGGTTTTATTCAGATCTTTGTGTTGTTAGCAAGACCATTTTAAACATTTCAATATGTTGAAAAAAAGATTATAACCAGGACGACTTAAATTTCCAAACAAGAGAAAAGGCAGCCAATGGCTGCCTTTTGTTTATCATAAAGATAGTTTCTTTAGATTTTTAAAAGCTCGATTGTTCTTTCCGGGCTTTCAGCTGAGAAAACAGCATTTCCCGCAACAAGAACATCGGCACCTGCTTCAAATAATTTGGAAGCGTTATCAAGATTTACTCCTCCGTCTACCTCGATAAGTGCAGTTGAGTTGTTACTTAAGATCAGATCCTTGGTTTCTGCAATCTTTTTGTAAGTATTTTCAATGAACTTCTGCCCTCCGAATCCCGGATTTACGCTCATTAACAATACAAGATCCACATCTGCAATAATATCTTCAAGCATCAATACAGGAGTAGAAGGATTTAAAACAACACCTGCTTTTGCTCCCTTGCTCTGAATATGGTGAATAGTTCTGTGAAGGTGGGTACATGCTTCATAATGAACAGAAACAAGGTCAGCACCATGATTGATGAATTCATCAACATATTTTTCAGGTTCCACGATCATCAGGTGAACATCCACAAATTTTTTAGCATGCTGCTGAACAGTTTTCATCACCGGAAAACCAAAAGAAATGTTAGGAACAAATCTTCCGTCCATGACATCAATGTGGAACCAGTCGGCCTGAGAATTATTCAGCATTTCAATGTCTCTTTGCAGATTCCCAAAGTCTGCTGATAAAAGGGATGGAGCAATAAGCTTCGTTTTCATTTTTACTTTTTATACTTTTACTTTTATTATCCTATTGAAAATGAATGGTCATGGGTGAAGTAATAAATGGCTAGATATCCTGTTATTAACACCACTTCTATGACAGATAACTTTTTATTGTTAATATTTATGAGTAGAAATCTGTCGATTACAAGCAGTCCAAACAGTACTAAAAAGAAAATTATTTCTATTGTAATTCCTAAGCTTCCACTGGGATTGGATGTAAATAATTGATAGACAATTAAAGGAATCCCTAGCACTACAAGTGTAATAAATACAATAGAGATAAAGGTTGGTCTTTTTATTAAATCAGAAATAGCCTTCATTTTAATTAATGATACTTCAGTTTCATTTCCGGCTTGATCTTAAGAACTGTTTCATAGATAAGTTTGATGACATTACCTACATCTTCTTTAGATACCATTTCTACTGTAGTATGCATATAACGCAAAGGTAAGGAAATTAAAGCACTTGGTACGCCGCCGTTAGAGTGGGCAAAAGCGTCTGTATCAGTTCCGGTTGCTCTGCTGGCTGCAGCTCTCTGGAATGGTATTTTCTTGGTCTTTGCGGTGTCAATAATTAATTCTCTGATGGTGTGGTGAACACTTGGTGCGAAGAATACTACCGGCCCGGCACCACATTTCTGATCTCCTTCTTTTTTCTTTTCAATCATTGGAGTGGTTGTGTCGTGGGTAACATCCGTTACAATGGCAATATTTGGTTTGATAGTATCAGCAATCATGTCTGCACCATATAAACCTACTTCTTCCTGTACAGAATTGGTAATATAAAGTCCGAACGGTATAGATTTTTTATTTTCTTTTAGCAGCCTGGCAACTTCAGCAATCATGAAACCGCCGATTCTGTTGTCCAGAGCTCTGCAGACAAAATATCTGTCGTTCATTTCAAAGAATTCATCCGGGTAGGTGATCATACAACCTACAAAAATTCCCATTTCTTCCACTTCTTTTTTAGAAGTCGCACCACAGTCGATGAAGATATTTTCAATTTTAGGCGTAGGCTCATTCTGATTGGTTCTTGTATGAATAGCCGGCCATCCGAATACTCCTTTTACAATTCCGTTTTCACCATGGATGTGGACAACTTTTGAAGGAGCAATCGTCTGATCAGAGCCTCCGTTTCTGATGACGTAAATTAATCCGTCATCCGTAATATAATTGACATACCATGATATCTCATCTGCGTGTGCCTCAATCACTACTTTAAATTCAGCTTCCGGATTAATGATTCCATAGCAGGTTCCATAATGATCTACTTCAATTTTATCCACGTAAGGTCTGATGTAGTCCATCCAGACTTCCTGACCTTTATGTTCGTAACCTGTTGGAGATGATGTGTTTAAATATTTCTCTAAAAATTTCAAAGATTTCTTTTCAAATTTCATAAAAAGGAATGATTTTTGCGTTTAATTTTTCTTCTTATAAGTGTAAAAATAATGAATTTTAGTAAGATTATCTGCCTTTTTATTTTCTTTTTTGGAGTCAGTGTTTTTGGTCAGAAAGATGGTATAGTGGCAAAACCACTCAATCAGTATCCGCCTGAATCTCTGAAAGTGGATGAATTTGGCAATAAGTATTATTATGACGAACAGCAGAAGATTAAGGTGTATGAAATCAATGGGGAGCCTGTAGTTGTATTGGATGAGTTGGTTTTAGTGAATAAACCGAGATTTAATAATCAGCTGGATAAGAATTACTATTATTTTCTGAATAAAAAGCTGTACAGGGTGTATCCGTTGTTTGTGACTGCATTGCAGCAGTACAGAGATATCCAGAAAGATATGAATGATCTGGACAGCAAAGCCAAAAGAAAGTTTGTAAGAGAAAGGCAGAATATACTGGCTGACCAATATGAAAAGCAATTGAGAGATCTTACAACTACAGAAGGACAGGTTTTTGCAAAACTGATGAACAGGGCAACCGGAAAAAATGTATTTGAGATTATCAAAGAATTAAGAGGCGGATGGAGTGCCTTCTGGTGGAATGTAAAAGGAAAAATGGCTGATATTGATCTGAAAGAACGCTATGATCCCCATACCAACAGAAGTGATGAATTCATAGAGTCCTTATTGCAGTCCAACTGGAACTCTGGTTATCTGCAGCCTTATCCCGGAGCTAATGATTTTAAAGTAAAGAAATAATAAAAATTCCTGTAAGAACGCTTACAGGAATTTTTCTTTTAATTTATCAAATACAATTTTATCTATGGGAAGAGGAAAAGGATTGTCCGGTCTGTCGATATCAATCCATTCTGTTTTTTCGATACAGGGATCCAGAATAATAAAGTCTTCCTCGTTAACGATATCTACTATATAATATATGGTAAGAAGCTGTTCGTTTTCTCTGAAGCGCGATACCAGAAAATTTTCCTGAGTATAGAAATGTTCCAGCACATTGATTTTTACATTCAATTCTTCATCAAACTCGCGGTGCAGACATTCAAGAACTCCTTCACCATATTCCAATCCGCCGCCCGGAAATTTCATTAAAGGTTCGCCGGCATATTCTTCAAATAAGGTCAGAACTTGTTTATCTTTTACCGCACAGGCATACACTCTAATGTTGATCTTGTCTATCATATATATAATGTATAATATTTTGTATAGCTAATGTAAGGAATTTTGTTGGAAAAGCTGGAAGTTGGAAACATGAAGCTGGAAGTTTAATACCATCTAATAATATTGAATCATATTATATTGATTATTATTTTAAAATAAAAATCAAAATTAATTAAGCACCCGGCAGTAAACATCCAGCTTCCTTCTACAACTTAATTGCATTAATCATCTCTCTTTTTCCCGGAGGTCCTTGTTTTTTCTCCACCTGGAAATTCAGTTCCTGAAGAATTCTTCTTACGCTGCCTTTAGAAGAGTAGGTGGTTAATAATCCGTTAATGGCCATTTTGTCAGCTACCAGTTCAAACAATGGCTTTTCCCAAAGGTCTGGCTGTACTCTGGCTCCAAAACAGTCGAAATAGACGAGGTTGATTTTTGGCAGATCAATGTCTTTCAGGTCGAAAAAATCACATTCTATCTTTTTTAAATTGAATCCACTAATAATTTCTACTGACTTTTCCCAATCTGCCAGATGAATTTTCTGATAAATATTTTTAAACTCTGGGTTATCGAAAAGTTCAAAGTAAGCCAAATCCTTAACTTCGGATTCATTTATGGGGTATTTTTCGAGCGAAAAATAATTGATGACATGATTTTTGTCAGTTTTTAAATATTCATTAATTGTTACCAAAACATTCAAACCTGTTCCAAAACCGAGTTCTAAAATATTAATTTCGCAATCATTTATTAAATTCAGTCCATTTTTGATAAACACGTGTTCGGCTTCCTGTAAGGCTCCGTGATGAGAATGGTAGTTTTCATTTAAATCATTGATAAACAATGTTTTACTTCCGTCGTTTGTGGTCTTAATCTCTCTTTTCAAGCTAATTTTTTGTCAAATTTACTCTAAAATTTTTATATTTAGAAAATTATGTTAAATTTGTAGAACATCGTAAAAATTTTAAAAAATGATAATTCAAAAAACTGAAAACTCCAGAATTTCTACATTTGACCCTAACAATTTTTCATTTGGTAGTACTTTCATCGATCATATGATCATTTGTGAGTATGAAAACGGAAAATGGGGTGATGTAAAATTAGTTCCTTACGGTCCGATTCCATTTACGCCTGCCATGATGGGAGTAAACTACGGACAAGCTTGTTTTGAAGGTATGAAAGCCTATAAAGACAAAGACGGGCAGGTTTTCCTTTTCAGGCCTGAAAAGAATTTTGAACGTATCAACAAGTCAGCGAAACGTCTTGCTATACCGGAAGTGACTGAAGAAATGTTTTTAGACGGATTGAAAGCTTTGGTAGATATTGACAGAGAGTGGATTCCACAGGGGGAAGGAATGTCGCTTTATATCAGACCTTTGATTTTTGCTACAGAGGAAGCTTTGAAAGCAAGAGTTGCTAATAAATATATGTTTGCCATTGTTGCAACACCAGCACAAAGTTATTATTCAGAACCGGTATCTGTAAAGATCTCTGATCACTATTCAAGAGCGGCAAACGGAGGGGTAGGTTCTGCAAAGGCTGCAGGTAACTATGCGGCTTCTTTCTATCCTACGCAGTTGGCCATTGAAGAAGGGTATGAGCAAATCATCTGGACGGATGATGCTACACACGAATATTTCGAAGAGAGTGGTACAATGAACGTGTTTGTTAGAATCAACGATACGATCTATACACCGCCAACATCTGAGAAAATCCTTGACGGAGTAACGAGAGACTGCTTCATTCAGTTAGCGAAGAAAAGAGGTATCGAAGTGAAAATTGAACCGATTGCGGTAAAAACTGTAATCGAAGCTTTAAAGAACGGTGAACTTAAAGAAGTATGGGGGGTAGGTACAGCAGTAGTAACCACTCAATTCCAGGCTTTAGGATATCAGGGAGAAAAACTTGCGCTTCCGAGATTATCTGATGAAGAAAGCTATGCGGCTATCCTTAAAAAAGATTTGGTAGATTTACAAACCAACTTGTCTGAAGATCCGTTCGGATGGAGAGTAATGGTAGATCACGTATTGGAAACAGTATAATACTATTGATATAACGATATGAAAGCCGGGTTTTTCCCGGCTTTTTCATATCTGTCTATTCACGTAAAATGGACGAAGAGTTTTTGGCTAAGATCAATGCGTTACAACATTCACATATTTCTGTGTCAAGTTTTGTAATTGATTCGCGAAATGTGTATTTTCGCAAAAGTTTATGAAAAAAATACTCTTCATATCAGCCATAAGCCTGTTGAGCTGCAACAGAAATACACAGACGGTGCATCCCCCTGTAGGCGGGGTTTTGAGCCAGAAAGATCTGGATGTTTCTAAAAACAGGATGAAAAATTTAAATGTTATAGAACGTGGCCAGATTCAGGACTGGATCAGCGGCCAGTCTGTAAAATACTATCCTACGCAGCTTAATTATTGGGTAACCGTGGAAGGCTATGATCAGAGAGAAAGAAGGAAAGACGAAACAACCATTTCCTATTCTTATGATCTGTATGATTTTGACCAGACTAAAATCTATGATCAGCCTTTTGAGAGAAGAGATGCCAGATTCGGACACTTTGATGAACTGAGAGCAGTGGAGAACGCTTTGCGTTTTATACATGATGGAGAGGAAGTAACACTTTTGGTACCGTCTTCTTTGGCCTACGGAACTTACGGAGACGAAAAGAAAATAGACAACGACATTCCATTAATCATAAAATTAAAAGCTTTATAAATACATGAAATTGTTTAACAAGAATATAATTCTGGCAGCGGCAAGTATTTCGCTGATGAGTTGTACCCCAATTTATAAAAAAATGAACGTAGACAAAGAAACTTACGAAGGTCTTAATGACGGACTTTATGCCAATCTTCAAACTACAAAAGGTAACCTGATTGTAAAATTTGAAGACAAGAAAGCACCAGTAACTGTAGCCAACTTTATCGGTCTTGCAGAAGGGAAAATCGACAACAAAGCTAAGGCTAAAGGAGTTCCTTACTATGACGGAACTATTTTCCACAGAGTAATCAAAGATTTCATGATCCAGGGAGGTGATCCTCAGGGAACAGGAATGGGAGATCCTGGGTATAAATTCGAAGACGAAAGAAACGACCTTAAACACACAGGGAAAGGTATTCTTTCTATGGCGAATTCAGGACCAAATACCAACGGTTCTCAATTCTTTATTACTGAAGTAGCTACACCTTGGTTAGATGGAAGACATACGATCTTCGGAAAAGTGGTAAAAGGAAATGAGGTAATTGATGCGATTGCGAACGTTGAAAAAGGAGCTCAGGACAAACCTAAAACAGATATCGTTTTAGAAAAAGTTTCTGTTTTCAGCAAAGGTGATGAGTACAAGCACTATGATGCAGCTAAAACTTTCAATGAAGGAAAGGCTAAAATCGCAGAAAACAATAAAGCTTTCATCGCTAAAGAAGAAGCTGAAAAGAAAAAAAGAGAAGAAGAATTCAAAGCTAACCAGGAGAAATTGGTTGAAAACCTGAAAGCTGGTATGCAAAAAACTGAATCAGGCCTTTACTATAAAATTACAAAAACAGCTGACGGTAAAGCGCCAAAAGCTGGTGACAATGTATCTGTACACTATGCAGGTAAACTGGTAGACGGAACTGAGTTTGATTCTTCATTCAAGAGAAACGAACCTATCGAAATTCCAATCGGAATGGGAAGAGTAATCAAAGGATGGGATGAAGGTATCCTGTTATTGAAAGAAGGTGAAACTGCTACATTATTGATCCCGCCTGCAATGGCTTACGGAGAAAGAGGAGCAGGAGGAGTGATCCCGCCAAACTCATGGTTGGTTTTCGATGTTGAGCTTGTAAAAGTAAAATAATTGAATCTTCAAAATAGTATCAAAAGCTGTCCGAAAGGATGGCTTTTTTATTGGCCTCAAATACATTCTGTAACGATTGGCATACAGGTTACGACACATTTTACGATATGGAAAGATTAACCGTTTTCCAGTAAAAGTAATTTTAAACTTTATAATAACCATTCAGCCATGAAAACCCAATCACTTCTGTTTCTGTTCGTTCTGCTGTCAATGAAGACTTTTTCACAGACTAAGACTAATCCTGACGATCCAGCGATAAAAAAATCACTTACTTATTTTGTCAACAGCATTCAATCCAAACAGATAGATCAGGCGGTAAGCGGCATATATCCAAAATTCTTCACCATAGTGTCAAAAGAGCAAATGACCCAGATTTTGAATATGACTTACAATAATCCATTTATGAAAATTGAAGTAGAAGATCTGAAGTTTGGAAATATTGAAAAGCCTGAACTCATAACCGGGGAATATTTTTCTATTACCCCTTATTTTTTGAAACTGAAATGCAATGTCAGTTCATTAAATGATGATATGAAAAAGAGAATGAACGGTGCTTTGACAGCCAAATACGGAGCAAATAATGTGAAATATGTCGCCAGCGAAGGTTCATATCTCATCAACGCTGCTATGAAAGCCTGTGCGATTTCAAAAGATAAAAAGGCATGGAAATTTGTTATTCTTGAAAAGGAATATAAGAAAGAACTGGTGAAGATCTTACCCAAGAAAATTCTGGATAAATTCTAAAGAATAAACATTAATTTTTACATTGAATCGTACCGTCCCGAAAAAGACGGTTTTTTGTTTCCTGAAAATACCGTAGAAATACGGATTTCGGTATGGCTTTATTACTTCTATCTTTATCATGCACTTAAAAGAACAAAATAAAAAAATATGTTTGACCTGAATTACGACCAGATAAAGAAGGAAATAGAATCTGAAGTATGCAAAGAACACAGTAGGCATCCGGAATTTGTAAAAACAGATGAAGGTTTTGGAATAAAAGCCTGCTGTGAACCATTCAGAGAAGAACTGGTTGAAAAGTCAGGGAAAATGATTGAAGAAGAAACAAAGAAGATCCTTGAAGAAATGATGAAGGATCTGTTTAAAGAATAAGTTTTTACGATGTTAAGATAACTTTGTTATCGGAAGCTGCTCCGGAAGGAGTGGCTTTTTTGTTAGAAATACTATGTTATTATTAACAATATAAATGGAGTAAGATCGTGACTAGTCCTGAAAAAGGTTGACTAGTTTAATATTTCAAATATACTTAAATCAGAGTAGGAATTTTCCTATTCTGATTTTGTTTTTTGTATGTTTTTAATTTCACGTTATTTTTCATATGTACTTGGCTGGGGATGTT